>JAWKYA010000018.1:0-34904 GCA_041396725.1 Alphaproteobacteria bacterium | reverse complement strand
CGAGATCGCTACCTTACTTCAACCCTGGCTTGGCGAAGGTGGGCTCATTCACGATCATCCCTTGCCAACCTTGATCGATGTCAAGCTTAAAACTGCTCATTTAACAGATCCCGAAGATTTACGTCGCTCCCTGACCGAGGCAGCACCAGGCACCATATTGGACGATCATGATCAATGGCGACAAAAGCTTGGACATATGGCGCAGTTGGTCGCTTTAATTGGATTTATTATTTTGAGCTTAATCGCCGCCGCGTCTGTTCTGATCGTCATTTTTTCGACGCGAGCGGGGCTTCTTGTCCATAAAGACAGTATTGAAATTCTCCATATGATTGGCGCACATGATCGGTATATCGCGCGACAATTCCAAAATCGCGCTTTGCGCCTTGGAGCCTATGGGGCTGGAGCCGGAGCCAGTTTAAGTTTTTTAACCTTGGGCGCTATCGGTTTCGCTAACCGTGGCATGGAAGACGCCTTACTGCCACAGTTTCACTTAACCTGGTCAGATTGGATATTCCTAGCGGCGCTTCCTCTCTTGGCGATTTTGCTGACAACCTTAACTGCGCGGCTAACCGTGTTACGCGTTTTACGGCGGATGATCTGATGCAGTTGGTTTTACTGGACCGTGATGGTGTTATTAACGAAGACTTGGCAGAATCGGTACGTTGTCCCGATGAATTTCGACTCATACCAGGCGTCGACGCCGCTATTGCTAAACTGAATCGCGCTAGTTACGCTGTTGCTTTAGTCACTAATCAGGCTGTGGTCGGGCGCCACCACATCACCTTAGCCATGCTTGATCGTATTCACGCTAAGATGCTAGCGGCACTGTCGCGCGCGGGTGGGCGGGTCGATCGCATTTACGTTGCAACCGATACGCCCGAATATGCGACGTTACGCCGTAAGCCCGGTCCGGGGATGCTTCAAGAAGCTATCCGAGATTTTTGCGCAATAGCTGATCGTACCGTAATGATTGGGGATGATTTAAAGGATTTGCGCGCTGCACTTGCTGCCGGCTGTAAGCCCCTGCTTGTTCAGACAGGTAAGGGTCCATTGTGTTTGGATGAAGCTAAGAAATCCATAGAAGGTCTTGTCGTTCGGCAAGATCTTGCGGCAGCAGTTACATTTATTCTAGAAAAATCACCATGAAGCGCCAGCACCTCCTTGTTGCAGTAGGTTTGCTTATTGTCCTGATTGCTTTTTGGATTGGCGGCTTGTTTTTATTCGCCGCCGATATCCCGAATCAGCCAAGTAACGATACCGAAATCACGGATGGAATTGTCGTTTTAACTGGAGGAACTCGGCGACTAGAAACCGGTTTAGCGCTTTTAGCGGCAAAGCGTGGAAAAAAACTTTTCGTGTCCGGCGTTCATCAAGGGACCGATGTTGCTGAACTGATGCGGGTTTATCGCACAGACCCTAAACTCCTCGATTGTTGTCTTAAGCTCGGATACACAGCCGACGATACGATCGGCAATGCCCGTGAGACAGCCGAATGGGCAGCGATTGAAAATATAAAATCTTTGCGGGTTGTTACCTCAAATTATCATATGCGCCGCAGTCTGTTCGAGCTTGAACGCGTCATGCCAAATGTCCGGCTCATTCCCCACCCTGTCGTTCCTGATCACGTTAAATCGACCCGCTGGTGGAATTGGCCTGGTAGCGCTCTCTTGATTGTTAGCGAATACAATAAATATATTCTTGCCGGTCTACGGTTACGTTGGACTCGGATCGCCGAATCGCGGGAACAGACACTAAGCTCTGAACGGACTCCATGACGGTACTCCGTTCGTTGCTTTTCCAAATCGCCTTTTATTTGACGACGACCTTACTTTGCCTTGTCTACCTTCCTCTTTTATTCTTGCCGCGACGGTGGATCATTGCTGGTGTTAAGCTCTGGGCCCGAATCATCTTGTTTCTTCTTCGTGCTCTCGTCGGTCTTGACTGGCGCCTCGAAGGGCAAGAAAATCTTCCATCCGGACCATTCCTGGTTGCCGCCAAGCATCAGTCCGCTTGGGAAACCATCGCCTTTAACATTATCTTCCACGACCCTAGCATTGTTTTAAAGCAGGAGTTGATCCGCATTCCCTTATGGGGGCGTTATGCGCGTCTTGCCGAACATATTGCCGTCGATCGGCGTGGCGGCGCTACAGCCTTAAGATCTATGACGGCTGCTGCTAAATCTGCCTTTGCAAAAGGCCGTCCGGTTATCATTTTTCCCCAAGGCACCCGCGTTCCCGTTGGTGCAGCAGGCGCTTCCTTGCCTTACCAACCAGGTGTCGCAGCTTTATATGCAGCACTCAATGTGCCGGTACTTCCTATAGCGCTTAACTCCGGTCTCTTTTGGCGACGATCACCTTGGGGGAAAAAACCAGGATGTATTACGGTTAAATTTTTGCCAGCATTACCGCCTCAACAAGATAAACGGCGCATCTTGCATGATCTCGAGCGAATTATAGAAACAGCAACTGCAGAATTGGAAGCTCACCCAGATTGAGACTTTCTAACAAGCAACCTTATCTTCACTGATTATCGTTTGGTACGATATGTTTTGACAGCATCAAACAACCGGTGCACAGCCCCATCGGGGATACCCAATTGATCCAAGTGCGCAACCGTTCTTTCAAGATAGTCACAGCAGTCGCCGACCTCACCACAAGCTTCAGCGATGCACTTTGCCGTTGCTTTCATCGTGAGATTACCCATGTATTGGGGGTGATGAGGGTTCGCGATGAAGGTAAGCGCCTGCACATAGGAGCGTGTACTGGTTAATACTTGTACCCGTACAAACCTTGGCGCGTAAACCCCAGTGATCATTTCTCGTTGCCAGAGATAAGATAAGGTTTCTTCTGCTTGCATACGGGGAATATGAAAAGCAAACCCCCGGCATGACCCGCCCCGATCGAGCCCAAGGACTAACCCTGGCTTCTGTGGTGTACCGCGATAACGAAAGGATTGGACACAAAAGGCGCGATGGAACCCATACACGACAGCAGGTTGCTTGTCCCGGAAGGGAAATCCCGGATTCCACATTAAAGATCCATAACCAAAAATCCATGGATCACCAGGTGGAAGATCACGTAAAGCGCCTTGCAAACTAATTTGCTTAGCCTCTGGAGATAACTCAAGAAAGGCGGCGGCGGTCATGTACAATAATAACCCATAGATTACTTTATGTCCCCCATCCTTATCCTGCCGTATTCTTCTTTTATGCCTAGGAGAATGAAGCTGGTCCTCCGCCTAATTATTATAGGGATTCTTTTTTGCCTGCTAGGGGCTATTGCATATTATTGGTGGTGGCATCACCTTGCTCATAGTGTTAATCAGACAATTTCTGCCCTAATCGAAGACCAACGCCAACAAGACTACATCATTGCCTTTCGTGCAATAAGCATCAATGGTTTTCCTGGTCCCCTACAAATTACCTTAAATAATCCCGTTATTGTGGCCAATAGAGGTGGCCCTGCCCCTCTGACTTATTGGCGGTGGGATGGGCCAACCCTTCATGGTTGGATAAATGTTCTCGCCCCACGGGAAATCACTTTCACAGCAACGGGATTACATAAAATCGATAGTGTCCTCGGTCGCACCCCTCAGAATCTCCGCTTAGATGCGCAAAACCTTACCTTCGTTTTAAAGCTAGACAACAATGGGCATTTACAGACTATCGATATGGCCGCTCGATTGGTAAAGGGCACTATCATTGAGACTGAAACTGAATTTACAATTGAGAACTTTACAAACCATATCGAAAATAGAAAACCAGTTCTTATATCAGGTTATATCCGCGGAGGAATACTTAATCACGAGATTGCACCTGGACTAGGCAATATCTTGAACGATGCGCGCTGGCAGATGAAAATTTTTGAAGACTTTCCTACAACAGGTGGCGCGGCTGGTATCAGCCTTTGGCAACACAAGGGGGGTCGAATTGAAGTTGAAGATTTCTCGGCGCGCGCACCAAGCCTCGAAGTTAACCTTCAGGGCCCTATAGCTCTAGACGAGCAACTCCAACCATATGCTCAGTTCACGGGCTGGATGCGGGGATGGGGTGTTTTACTTCAGAGTCTTGTTGCGAACGGATCTATGTCACCTTCTGGGAGTGCCTTGGCAAATCTAGCTCTGCGGGCACTAGCGCGACCCCCTGCGGAAGGAGGCCCTCCAGCGGTGCACGCACCTTTATCTTTACGTAATCGACGCGTTTTTCTCGGGCCCGTTAACTTAGGTACTGTTCCACCTATTCACTGGGAATAATCGAAAATCTTTAATCGCGGATCTGACCTGCGCCCCGAACTTTGTACTTGAAAGTCGTCAACTGCTCTACACCCACAGGGCCTCGAGCATGCAATCGCCCCGTCGCAATCCCAACCTCGGCACCAAAACCGAACTCTCCACCATCGGCGAATTGAGTTGAAGTATTATGAAGGACAATTGCACTGTCAACTTCCGATAAAAATCGTTCAGCGACCTTTGTATCTTCTGTGATAATTGCATCAGTATGATGCGAGCCATAATGGGCGATATGCGCCATAGCTTCATCGATCCCTGCAACAATTTTCACTGATAAAATAGCATCGAGATATTCTGTCGACCAATCAGCTTCGGTAGCTATCTTCATCTGCGATACAAGATGACGCGCCTTATCGTCGCCGCGCAATTCGCATCCAGCCTTGAGCAAATCCGCAGCAAGAAGTGGCAGTAACCGCGATGCAATATGCTCGTCAATGAGTAAGGTTTCTGTCGCTCCACAAACGCCGGGACGACGCATCTTGGCATTAACCGTAATTCGTCGCGCTTTTTCAAAATCGGCGGCGGCATGAATATAAGTATGACAAAGGCCTTCTAAGTGAGCAAAAACGGGTACCTTGGCTTCGGTCATGACGCGTTCCACCAAGGATTTCCCGCCACGAGGAATGATCACATCGATAAATTTCTGCATTCCTAACATTGCCCCGACCGCCGCACGATCACGAGTTGGCACCAATTGAATAGCATCTTCAGGCAAAGCAACTTCTCGCAATCCTTCTACAAGTGCCTCAGCGATAACCGACGATGTCTGCCAGCTATCCGATCCACCGCGTAAAATAACAGCGTTACCAGCCTTAAAACAGAGAGCCGCGGCATCCGCTGTTACATTAGGGCGCGACTCATAAATTACCCCGACGACGCCAAGGGGTGTGCGCACCCGCTGGATGATGAGGCCATTCGGCTGAGTCCATTCAGCCACAACCGCACCGACAGGATCTGGCAAGGCTGCGATCATCTCTAGGTTCGTGGCCATATCGGCGATGCGCCCAGAATCCAACATTAAGCGGTCGAGGCTCGCCGTGCTATCGCCCGCCTTTCTAGCTGCATCAAGATCAAGACGGTTAGCAGCTAATACCTTTGGCGCTCGCCTACGCAAGGCTTGAGCAGCATATTGCAAAGCCTGCTCTTTTTTTTGCGAAGATACTTGTGCCAAAACGTTTGCTGCCTCGCGCGCGCGCCACCCAAGTTTATCCATCATTTGAGTGATATCGTCTGTGTTTTTTTCTTGTGGAATCTCTATCATCTCGTTAATCCAATTGTTCCAACGCTAAGTCGTCGCGACGAATCATCTCATCGCGGCCACGATATCCGAGAAGAGATCTGATTTCGTTGGTTTTATTAATGATCCGTACGGCATCGGCCGCATCATAGGCAGCGATACCCTTACCTAAAACCCTACCCATTCGATCTTTGATCAAAACAGGATCACCGCGTTCAAAACCCCCCTCAACCCCAATTACACCTGCGGGCAGAAGGCTCGAACCACGAACAAGGGCACTTTGGGCACCTTCATCTATCATCACGGCGCCGATGGCAATCAATGATCCTGCAATCCATTGCTTACGCGATGTTGGCGCCGAGGTTGAAGGAATAAACCATGTCGCGAGCGCTCCTTCTTCTAGAGATTTCAGCGGTGCCAGACCGCGACCATCCGCAATGGCCATCCGACATCCCGCACCTAACGCGATCTTGGCAGCTGCGATCTTGGTTACCATGCCCCCCGAGGAATAGCCTGGCGGCGGAGCTCCTGCCATGGCCTCAATTTCAGGCGTTACCAAAGCGACTTCGGGGATATGCCGAGTATGATGTTGGGCGCGCGGATCGCCCGTATAGAGCCCATCAATATCCGATAAAAGAATAAGGCAATCAGCGCTGACCATCTGAGCGACGCGCGCGGCTAGGCGATCATTATCGCCAAAGCGAATCTCTTGTGTTGTCACAGTATCGTTCTCATTAACAACCGGAACTGCCTCTAAATTCAGTAGAGTTTGAAGGGTTGCGCGGGCGTTTAAGTGCCGCCGCCGCTCTTCGGTATCCGATGGCGAAAGCAGGATTTGTGCTATTGTAATTTTATGCCGTGCTAAAACTTCTTGATAAGCATGTGCTAAACGGATTTGACCGCAGGCCGCCGCCGCTTGCTTTTCCTCAAGCTTGAGACTACCTCCAATCAAGCCAAGATGTCGCCGCCCCACCGAGATTGCCCCCGAGGAAACCAGTAAAACGTCCTGCCGGCGTGATCTTAGGCGCGCCACATCATCGGCTAGAGCTTCTAACCAGTCATGGCGAATCTGCCCACTTGCATCATCTACCAACAAGGCTGAGCCAATTTTGATGACAATGCGGCGCGCTACCTTCAAATCCCCCCTAGTCTCCATCAAGTGGACTCCATGCAGACGGTAAAGTCTCTTCGCTTTGTTGGCTCGCGGCCGCCATCGTTTTCTCCGATTGTCGTATCGGCGCAACCTTAGTCCACGCAGCGCGTAATACCCGATCTAGATTCTGTCGCGTTGCTCCGGAAATCGCATAAACTTCCTGAAACTTAGTCGATGCTGCCTTGCTCAGGGCGCGTCGTCGTGCAGTTTGATCTTCTTCAGAAAGGCTATCGATCTTATTCAAAACTAGAATTTCTGGCTTGGAACTAAGATCACCTCCATAGGCTTCCAGTTCTGTGCGCACCGTTCGGTAAGCATCAGCGATGTCTTCGATGGTACCATCTATCAAGTGAATAAGGACAGCACAGCGCTCGATATGACCCAAGAATCGCGTACCAAGCCCAGCTCCTTCATGAGCACCTTCGATCAATCCTGGAATATCGGCCATGACAAATTCATGATCATCTATTCTTACAACGCCAAGATTAGGGTGTAGCGTTGTAAAAGGGTAGTTAGCGATCTTGGGCTTGGCTGCTGAAACGGCCGCAAGTAACGTCGACTTACCTGCGTTCGGCAGGCCAATTAAACCCACATCGGCAATCAATTTGAGCCGGAGCCAAATCCACAAAGATTCGCCAGGGCGCCCAGGTTCGGCAAAGCGTGGCGCCCGATTGGTCGAGGTTTTGAATTGCGCGTTGCCGCGTCCGCCACCACCGCCATGGGCAATGACGACTTGCTGCCCAACCTTGGACAAGTCTGCCAACATATCGCCTGTGCTATCATCGAAAACTTGGGTCCCTGCGGGTACGCGAAGAATTTCAGTTTTACCATCAGCGCCATGACGATCCTTACCCATACCGTTGCCGCCAGGTCGAGCACGAAAATGCTGTTTATAGCGAAAATCGATCAAGGTGTTGAGACCATCTACTGCCTCGATCACCACATCCCCACCTTTACCGCCATCACCGCCCCAAGGGCCGCCATAGGGGATGAATTTTTCGCGGCGAAACGCAATGCAGCCATTACCGCCAGCGCCGGCTTCAACCCACAGCTTCACCTGATCCAGAAACTTCATTTACGCCATCGCAACCGAGATAAACAAAACCGGGGGAACAGCGATGCCATTCCCCCGGTTAAAATTGCCTACGTAGCAGCCGGGCAGCGTTATGCCGACGGCACTACCGAGACGTACATCCGGCCCTTAAGGCCACGACGAAAACTTACAGTGCCATCTACCAGAGCAAACAAGGTATGGTCACGACCAAGGCCAACATTTTTACCTGGGTGCATTTTTGTACCCCGCTGACGCACAATGATATTACCTGTGACTACAGCTTCACCACCATAGCATTTTACGCCGAGGCGCCGGCCTTCTGAATCGCGTCCGTTACGCGAACTACCACCAGCTTTTTTATGTGCCATGGCCGATTACTCCTTGGTCTTAGATTTAGTGCCAGAGCTTTTGACACTCGAAGATTTCTTAGAAGCTGCCTTGGTCGTTCCCGATTTTGCTACCGATTTGGTAGATGCTTTACCCGTAGCCGCTTTTTTTACCGCCGAACCACGCCCTGGCTTGGCAGTAGCTGGTTTCTTTACCGTATCTTCAGTGGGATCAACTTTACGTTCGAGCTTCTTCGGCGCTCCGAGATTCGAGGCATCGCTAAGGATATCCATAACGCGTAGAACTGTCAGTTCTTGGCGATGACCATTGCGACGGCGGGAATTTTTGCGGCGCCGTTTTTTGAAAACAATAATCTTTTCACCCCGAGTCTGATCGACAATCGAGGTAACCACCGCAGCCTTCACCAGATTCTTAGCATCAGCGACAAACTTCTTCCCTTCGCCTTCACCAAGAGCGATCACCTCTTTGAGGTGAACTTCATCGCCAGGCAAGCCGGGGAGACGCTCGACCACCAGAACATCGTTCTTGGCAACCTTATATTGCTTGCCTCCAGTTTTAATAACTGCGTACATCGATTTTATCCTAACTGACCTTTGCATCCCGTGCGGCAGCGATAACCGCAAACCATGCTGAAGTCCTCAAAAAGGAACTTTACCAGCCGTGCACGCGGAAAGAGATTATCTCACCAAAAGGCAAGCCCCTTGGATGACGGCGCACTATAGCGACAGCATCGCTGAAGTCAACGACTTATCGGGCTTTGCTTATCGATCTATTCCTGAAGAATATATAGGTTTTTCAAATAATTAGGTCGAGATCCTCTCAAATAAAGCGCCACCCTTAGATCCGGTGGCGCTTCAATTTGACTCGTAATCCTCAAGATTTCTTAGCTATTGAGACGAGATCGGTCTGCTGGATTGTTTGATTTCCCGCCACTGGCAGCTCCACTGGCAGCTCCACTGGCAGCTGTCCCAGCATAGGACCCCGGGCCAGCCTCTGCCCCGGGCCCAGAACTCATGCGAGCGCTTGCGAACTGGCTCATTCCCTGGCTTTCTAGGATATTTCTGGAGGTGCGTAGGTTATTTTGTACATTCTTCACACCCAAAATCTGGTCGGCGATATCCTCGATATAGTGCTTATCCTCCCGGTGCATAACCTCGCCCGATAAAGTAACTTCGCCACCATTGACTGCCACCTCGATTTCTGTGGCATCAATCATCGGATCACTGGCGAGGTAGTCGCAAATATCTTCGCAGATCCGTTCATCCGAACGCGTATAATTCTTCGGCCCACGACCACGCCGATTCATGGGATAGTCTTCGCCCCTGGACCCCAAAGAAGCCTGGCCCATAGCATATCCCCATAAACCGCGATCCTCGCCGCCCCAATTTTCATGACCATAACCACGACCCCAATATCCAGAACCGTAGCGGTTACTTCCATAGCTGCCGGGATAATTATGAGAGGCATAATTATACCCGCTACGTGGGTCGGCATAAGATCCATATCCTTGACGGCCGACCCCGTAACTCCGCTCGTAGCCGTAACGATTAGGGTGATACCCAAAGCTGGAGCGATTGGTTAAACCTCGATAAGGCGCATAGCCCAGCCATTGGTTTCTCGAATTTCTCTCTAACCCATAACCAGGATAGTCGTAATTTTGAGGGTTATAGCTTCCGCTATAGGATGGAGCGTTATAGTTGCCCTGAAAATTGCTAGAGCTCCTATATCCTGGCTCCCATTCCGAACCTTGGTAGTCTTGACTTCCATGGCCAAACTCTTGGTTAGTATAATCCGCGCTGTAGCTACCTTGACCATAAGGATATTGGCCGTATTGACCATAGCCATAAGAATGAGTGCCGTAACCTTCTTGACCATACTCGGGATAAGGGCTGTCAATCCGAGACTGAGCGTATAGGTTCTGATCATAAAAAGGATTGCTATAATTCGGTGCGTAGTAACCGCCATACCCATAATCCTGATACCTATAGGCCTCTGGGCCTTGAGCATAAGATTGAGGATTCCAACCATAGGCCTGGTTATAACCCGGTCGACGATAACCGCTCCGACCTTGTTGATTACCAAAGGTTTCTTGATGGAAATCGCTCTGGCTGTAGTTTCTTTTCTTGCTGTAACGAGGCCCACCTTGGTTAGTAGGTTCGTAGCTTTGACCTTTATATGAACGGTTGGCATGTCTGTAGCCATAAGCATTCTCGTCATTACGCCAACGATTTCTTGTCATCTCCATTCTCCATCGATTTTGAAGGGTAAATTTTGCTTAAAAGCCTATTGAAAATTAACCCACGCGCCGACAGAGAGTTCCCAATTTATCATTCGATTTCGACAGTGGGGCATTGTTGAAAATGCTTGGGAAGCTTGGCGATAGAGAGGGTTTGCAGGTGACCCTTCATACCGAATCAATCTCACTTTGTAATCAGAGTCTTGCTTGCTGCGCATACCCCTGCTAGGGATGCCGCACCGTCTGATGATAATATCGCTTTTCTATACAGAAGGATCGCAGCTCATCCTGTGACGGTTCGAAGATTAGGAGAGGTGGCTGAGCGGTTGAAAGCACCGCACTCGAAATGCGGCATACTCGCAAGGGTATCGAGGGTTCGAATCCCTCCCTCTCCGCCATTCCTTATGAAGGTGCAGACAACAAGATGCGAGTGGGGACGAGGCTAATGATATTGCGCAAGCCAAACCGCATAGCCACCACAATTTGGATCTTCAAGATGATGCAAAACAACATCAAATCCATATATGCGAAGTAAGGAGTCATATTCTTTGGGATCCAGACTTGCATGATACATTTGATGACCATTCATATTTCCATAAATCGAAAAGACTTTCTCGCGAGTCATAGCGGATGGCCATAGTTGTTTATTAAATAATTTTATTTAATAAACAATCTTATTTGAGCAAACTCCCAATTGTTTATAGCAATCCGTCTTTTGCCGACAGAGTTCATAACATCATCTTCATTCGAACCTTCCTCAACACCTCTAAGCAAATACTTTAAGCGCAACTTTTACAGTATCGCCGGCGGTAATCTTCTCTTTCTTACGGACAGCGGCTTTCACCGGCAATAGATAGGCTCCGGCCTTTGTATCGGGAAAAACAGAAGTTTTCCATGTCGTTTGCCCGATTTGTGCGTCCACACGCACCGCCCCCCATCCACGCTGTCTCTGATTATTAAAGAATTTGATCTGCGCCGACTCTTCCTTGGGAAGTGTGATAAAGAACCACGCACCCTTTCCGTGATAGATCCATAGTCTAGCGGTAAAGATTATTTCCAGCTCGGACATAGGTGAACATAACAAAACTCCATGTCTTCGTATAGAATGCTATCCGGCAGAGCCATAAATTTAATCTCAAGCAATTCATTCGTCTGCACGGCACGCGTGATGAATGTATGGGTAATCTCACAATCTATTTTCATTAGTATAGCAATTTTGGTTAGGACGCCGGCGTGGACACTCGTTAATCTTCGCTCTTAAGGAGATGACTTTGACCACCTCGGCGATACAAGTCTATCATTTACGGTTTCAAAAAGTGCTTCGTTACATCGATATGAATCTCGATGAGGATTTAAATATCGATACGTTAAGTAACATAGCGGCTTTTTCCAGATTTCATTTCCATCGTCAGTTTACAGCCCTATTCGGCGTTACTATCTTTAAATACATCCAACTCCTCCGCTTAAAACGGGCTTCATATAAACTAGCGTTTCGCGATGACAGTATCATCGATATTGCTCTTGCCAGTGGTTATGACGGTCCTGAAGCCTTTACTCGCGCTTTCAAAAAACATATCGGCCAACCCCCCAGCGCTTTTAAGAAAAACCCTATATGGGAGTCTTTAACGATCTTTGATTCGCTTCACGAGGTAACTATTATGAAAACAGATCGAACTCCGCGGCCACCAGTCACCTTCATCAATTTTCCAGAAACCCGGATCGCAGTTCTTGAACACCAAGGAGACCCAGCACGAATTGGCGAATCGATCCGCCGGTTCATCGATTGGCGGAAAGCGACTGGCCTCACCCCTAAGATCAGTGCGACTTTCAATATTCTGTACGTCGATCCTTTGACGACACCACCTGAAGATTATCGAATTGATCTTTGCGCTACAATTAAAACACCTGTGGCTGCAAATAACGTGGGAATTATCGAAAAGGTCATCCCTGGAGGCCGGTGCGCAGTTCTGCGTCATACTGGTTCCGACAGCGGGTTACGAGATTCCGTATCCTATCTCTATGCCGACTGGTTGCCGCAAAGCGGTGAAGAACTTCGTGATTTCCCCATTTATTGCCAGCGTGTTCGTTTTTTTCCCGATGTTCCCGAACATGAAGCGATCACCGATATATTTTTGCCCTTGAAATAGAGCTGCCTTTGAAAGTCTTTTCTTCATCATCTAACAAATTTCTTAATTGATCCCCTATGGTAACGATCTTCCTTATGGTAATAGTTTTGAGAGAGTGGATGATCTTTAGGCCATATTCATCTTATTGATTCTCTTCTTTGCCCCATTCTGAGATTGGGTGTTTTCTGACCTGTTACTCAACCGATCTCTTCATCATTAGACCGCTAAATTTGCCTATTTTGACAGTAATCTTCATATCTATATCCTGTATCACCTAAGGCTTTATCTATAGCTCTAGGACTTGATATCGATTGGGACTCACGCTACAGAGCCGAGGCCCACTAGACTATTCTTGAGGATCATACTGGATAGAATGCTCATGAACTCTTTATCCAAAAAAGCGCTCATCATTATACCTCTTGTCATTATTCTAGGTATAGGCGCGCTCCTCACAGCGCGTTTTTTTATGCCTAAAGCTGTTGAGGTTGTACGCGTCACCCGTGGCCCGGCCGTTCAAGCTGTTTATGCTACGGGCACTGTCGAGCCAACTATCATGCTCCCTATTGCACCACGTAATAGTGCCCGACTGACCGCCCTTAATGTCGATGAAGGTAGTCGCGTTATTAAAGGTCAAGTCTTAGCGCAGCTCGAAGATGAGAATTTGCGGCAAACTATTGCAGAGCAACAAGCACGAGAGGAATACGCACGTAGAGTTTATGAACGCAATGCGGCCTTATTGAAAAATAATACGGTCTCCCGACAAGAACTTGACCGGTCGCGTTCTGAATGGGAGGCGGCCAAAGCCGCCCTAGCACGCGCCAAGGCGGAGTTAAATTTCGCGAAGCTCGTAGCACCTGCGGATGGAAATATTATTCGTCGCGACGGAGAGATCGGTCAGTTGATTCCTGCTAATCAAGCACTGTTCTGGATGTCTTGCTGCGCGCCATTACGGATCTCAGCTGAGGTCGATGAAGAAGATATCCCTCTCGTACAACCAGGGCAAAAAGTCCTCATCCGAGCTGATGCTTTTCCCGATCAAACCTTCACAGGTAAGGTTCAATCCATTACACCTAAGGGCGATGCTATAGCCCGCAGCTATCGCGTACGCATCAGCTTAACACAAGAAACGCCGCTGCTCATTGGTATGACTACTGAAACCAAATTTTGATCCGAAACGCAAGATGCGCTGCTTGTTCCTTCGAATGCCGTATCTCAAAAATATGATTTGGTTAGTAAAGGATGGTCGACTGCACCGTCAAAAGATAGAAATTGGCGCTAAGGGCACAGAGCAAACTCAGGTATTAAGTGGCATTACTGCCAACGATCTGATCGCGCTAAAGCCTGAGATAGATTGGCAAGAAGATCAAAGTGTACACTCTATTTTGATAAAACCTTCGCCCTAGTGCAGTTACTCTTATCCATCGCTCTCAAGCATTTACTGGCGCGCAAACGCCAGAGTTTTATCTCTTTACTGGGAATTGTCTTGGGCGTTGCTTTCTTTTTAATGATCTCTGCGCTTATGCAAGGATCGGAAGCGGACTTTATTCGTCGGCTGATCGACAATACGCCTCACATCACGATTGTTGATAGTTATCGCAATCCACGTTTACAGCCTGTGCAGAAGCTCTATCCTCCTGGCAATACGGAGTTACGAAGCGTTAAGCCATTATCCGAGACACGCGGTATTCGTGGCTACGAGCAAATCATCCTCTACCTTAATACTCTATCGGGCATACGTGCATCACCTGTTCTTGCAGGACAGGCTTTGATCAGTTTTGCAGGAAAAGATCATGCCGTTTCTTTAAATGGGATGATTCCTGAGGACATCACCACTATTACTACCATCGCTAACTATATGAAGGAAGGCTCGATTGACGATCTCATAGCAAGTCCTGATGGTATTATTGTCGGCACAGAACTGGTGCGGCAGTTATCCTTGAATAAAGGCGATAATATCCTGATCACAGCCACAACAGGTCAGACGCGTACTTTTAAGATTCTTGGAATATTTCGTACTGGCCGTGCCGATTATGATGAACGGCAAGCCTTTGCTAGCATCAAACGTGTTCAAGCCCTACTCAACCGGCCTAACCGAGCCAACAATATTATTATTAAACTTCCCGATCCTTATGCAGCGCATGCTCTTGCAGCCAAGATCGAAAGCAAGATTGGTTACAAATCTATCTCTTGGCAGGAAACCTCCGAGGATCTACTCAGTCTCCTCGTGGTTCGCAATATTATTATGTACAGCGTCGTTAGTGCCGTACTGATTGTGGCAGCCTTTGGCATTTATAATGTGATCTCGACCGTTGTTATGGAAAAGCATCGCGATATTTCGATTCTTAAATCGATGGGATTTCATACTGGCGACATCAAATGGATTTTTGTGATTCAAGGCATCATTCTGGGCAGCCTCGGTAGTTTATTAGGATTACCGTTGGGCAGTGCTTTTATGTACACGCTGATGCAGATTGAATTAACCCCGCCAGGCAGCACCGAGCCGATTCATATACCCCTTGATTGGAGTCTATTCCAATTCGTCATCGCCAGTGCCTTCGCTATGACGGCTGCCTTAGCCGCAGCCTTTTTGCCAGCTCGCAAAGGCGCCATGGTGCAGCCCGTCGATGTTCTACGAGGCAGCATATGAGCGATACCGCCCTCAAGGTTGAGAATCTTTCTCGTCGTTTAAGTGGGGAAGTTTCCATCACACTTATCGATGACGTAAGCCTCGAAGTTCGACGCGGTGAGTTTATGGTTATCACGGGTCCTTCCGGCTCGGGGAAATCTTCACTACTTTATTTGATGGGACTGCTTGATCGGCCCAGCAGTGGGAGAATTTGGCTGAACGATGAAGACATTCTTACCTATAATGACGACCAACTTGCCGATACTCGATTGGCTGAACTTGGTTTTGTCTTCCAATTTCATTTTTTATTACCTGAATTCACGGCTCTTGAAAATGTCATGCTACCTATGCAGCGGTTAAATCGTCTTTCCCAAAAAGAGATACAAGATCGAGCCCAGCAATTACTGACAGATTTAGGTTTAGCGCAGCAACAACATAAGCTTCCCCGTCAACTGTCTGGGGGACAAAGTCAACGCGTCGCTATTGCTCGTGCTCTTGCTAATAACCCTTTACTTATTCTTGCCGATGAACCAACAGGGAATCTAGATACGCACGCAAGTATGACTGTGGAGCAGATTCTAAAAGACCTCGCACATCGTCATAATCACGCCGTAGTAGTTGTTACGCACGAAACTCGCCTTGCTGCCAGTGCCGATCGTTTAATCACGATTGTAGATGGGAAAATTCAAAATAGCGCACCGTAATATCGAGCTTTTGGTGGTGCGCTGGACGATATGAAAAACTTCGAATCCTTTGAAACGGAAAAATATAAACCCTCGACCCTGGATCAATCTTGTAAAAATGCCACTTGGCCTGTCGCTAAGTTCAGTATCGCGCCTATAATCTTGATCTTTCCCTGCCGTACTAAATCTTCGATCAAACGACTAGAGTGGGAGAGTTGGTTAACCGAATTGCGAACATTGGCCTCGATTGCCTGATCTAATTTTTCATCATGAGAAAGATCGTGGCGTTGAGCGATAGAAAAGATCTGCGGCTTAATGCGACTGATGATGTCGTGGATATTCTCAGATGCCAAAGCCTTGGCGCCCTCAATATGATCGAGGGTTGCAGTCACCGCTCCACAGTGGGTATGTCCCATGACCAGTACGAGGGTCGAGCCGAAGGTACTGGCGGCAAATTCAACGCTGCCCACCAAGGATGGGGCGATGATATTTCCTGCAACACGAATAACGAACAGATCACCAATATCTTGATCGAAGATCATCTCTACAGGGGCACGACTATCCGAACAACAAAGAACGATTGCCTTCGGGAGATGCCCACCTTGAGCAAACTCTCTTAACTTGTCTAAAGACGACTGCGGTGACTGTGCGGATTTTCCCGTAAGGAAGCGTTTATTTCCTGCTTTGAGATCATCGATGACCTGAGTGGGGTCGGTGCGAATCGCCATGGAACTTCCTTGGTTAGTCCTGAGGGTATAGCCTTAACGGCGATCCACCTCAAGCCAAGAAACTCTAGGCTAGACATGGCTTAGTTTTCGCTGGATCTAACTTCGCAAGATTTGTTAAAGCGATTTATGGTTATGCTGATCGAACACAGCGCCAAAGGTATTTTATGGTCAAAACCAAAGATCCCACCGATTACGCCGAGCGACTAAGCCGTGTAATCGCCTATATTTACGATCATTTGGATGACGATATTGATCTCTATAAATTGGCCGAGATTGCTTGCCTATCACCCTACCATTGGCATCGTGTCTATCACGCTCTTCACGGCGAAACCTTGGCTGCGACAGTTAAGCGACTAAGACTTCATCGTGCAGCGGCTTTCCTTGCCCATACCCCTATGACTATGGAAGCTATTGCCATGAAATCTGGTTATGCCAGCCCTCAAGCCTTCACCCGTGCTTTCAGTGAAGTCTATGGCATGCCTCCTGCTCAGTATCGCAAAAACGGCAGCCACACGAAGTTCGATCTTAATTCTAAAACTTCTTTTCCTGAGGTCAGTATGTATAACGTTAGAATTGAAAATATCCCCGCTATGGCTCTAGCTGCCATCGACCATTACGGATCTTACATGATGATCGGTAAAGCCTTCGAAATTGTGTTTAGCTGGTTCGGGGTGCGCAATCTCATAAAAGCAGATACGCGAGCTATCGGCATCTATTATGACGACCCTGCTTCCATTGCCGAAGAGAATCTGCGTTCTAAAGCAGGGCTTGTTGTGCCTGACTCATTTCACATCGAACCCCCTTTAACCAGGGCCGAGATTACCGGTGGCACCTATGCTGTCCTTCGGCATCAAGGGCCTTATGCTGATATGCGATCAGCCTATAATTGGCTATATGGAACATGGCTAGTTCAATCTGGATATGAGACCGCCGATGCTCCTATCTTTGAAGACTATCTTAATAATCCACGCGAAGTGGCACCTCAGGATCTTTTGACAGATATTTACTTGCCCCTCCGCTTGGCCTAAATTTGAACTATGGCAAAAACCTGGACAGAAAAATTCCACGACGCCAAATCGCACCAAGTTAAACCGGCGCCGATCGATATTGCCGGCATGAAAAAGGGTGAGATCATGTTGATTACCTCACCCAAAATTCTTGATGCTTTTATTCGGAAGATTCCATCGGGTGTTAGTATGGATGTGAAAACCTTACGTAAAAAACTGGCGAAGAAATATCAAGCCGAAGTGGCTTGCCCCATCACAACCGGGTTTCATTTGCGCACCGTGGCCGAGGCAGCGCTAGAAGCCTATAAGGACGGTGCCAAGTTGACAGAGATTACCCCATTCTGGCGCGTATTAGATGCCGAAGCACCAACCAGCGCCCGGCTTTCCTGCGGCCTTGATTTCATCATCAAACAGCGGCGCCGAGAAGGCTTGTCCTGATTTTCTTCTCACTTAAATTGTCTTTATAAATTGTCATTATTGCAAAAACAGAAACTCCTGCCATAGTTCATGATGCTAAGGACATTTCATACCCTTGGCGCTCTCTCAAGCGAAAGGCGAGACTATGCTTCGTATTCTTGGTCGAACTCCATCGATTAATGTTCGTAAAGTATTATGGACGTGCGACGAGATTGACATTCCCTATACTCAGGAAGATTGGGGTACCGGGTCTCGCTCAACCAAAGAGCCGGAATTTTTGAAGCTTAATCCTAGTGCGCTTATTCCAGTAATCGTCGATGGTGATTTCGTTTTACGTGAATCGAATACTATTACCCGCTACCTTATTAATAAGCAGGGTCGAAGCGATCTTTTACCGATCGAGGCCGCCGCACGAGCCAAAGTCGAACTATGGATGGATTGGCAAGCGACTGATCTAAATTTCGCGTGGGTTTATGCCTTCCTGGCTCTTGTCCGCAAAAATCCTGCATACACACGGCAAGAAGACATCGATGCATCGATCCGTAAATGGACTGATATGATGGTCTTATTGGATGGGCAGCTTCAGAAAACCGGCGCCTACGTCGTTGGTGATAAATTTACCGCAGCGGATATCCCTATCGGACTTTCTGTAGCGCGGTGGCGCCGCGCACCAATTCCACACCCTACCTTAGCAGCTGTGGATCGGTATTTTGACCTTCTGTTAAAGCGACCAGCTTTCTTACCCTACGATCAGGATTAAGGATTCCAGATCTCTACCTCGAGTCTTCTTAACAAAAATTCTTCGTGCTCAGCTTGTGGCTATCGACCTAGCCATGAAGGGCGCGACTATCGGTAGGAGCTTGGTCGCGGTCGGTTAAACTATAGTCTCGCGTAACCTCGGCAACTCGCAATCGATAATGGGCGAAGACCTTCTCACGGCCAAGATACTGTGCCTTTCGGTGCGCATCCTGTTGCCGCCAGCGTACAACCGCCGCTTCGTCGCGCCAGAACGACAAGGATAACAGACGGCCTGGTTGAGTTAAGCTTTCAAACCGCTCCACCGACAAGAAACCATCGATTTTGCTTAATTCCTCGCGGAGCGATGCGGCCATATTTAAATAAAGCTCTCGGTTGCCGGAGCTCGGTTCAACTTCAAATATTACAGCAATCATGTTTTTCTCCGAGCAAAGGGTAAAGCATCGAGGAATCAGTATTATACCTGGATTGTATCACGGCCTATCTTTCGATAATTTTCTCTTTGAATCAAAATACAGTTCACGACTTAACCTGAATCGATACTCTTTATATGGGTCGGTTAAGGTAGTTTCCGCGCCCATTTTATCAATATCCTATGTACACCTATCCTCGATCACATTTTTATTGAGAAGTGCGCTCTGCTGGCGTAATTCTCTTTACTTCGATGGGCGAGTGATGTTTCTCATATATTTCTATAGCTAAGTCTCACCTAGCAAGGATGAAATCCATGCCACACTATGCTGTTATTTTCATTTCAACCCGGAACGATATGAACGACGCCAGCTATGATGCCCTGGCTAAGAAGATGGACGAACTCTCGCGAACACAGGAAGGTTATCTGGGGATTGAGTCTGTTCGTAATGCAGACGGGCATGGCATTACCGTAAGCTATTGGTCGTCACTAGAGGCTCTAAAAAAATGGAAAGCACATAAAGATCATCTGACGGCGCAGTCTCTTGGAAAATCACGATGGTATAAGGATTATAAGATTCAAATCTGCCGCATCGATGAAGAGCGCGAGATGCCTCAAGCCTAGGGTCGAATTATTTCATAAGTTCCCTTTTGAATTTTTTGTGACCCAGATTATAAAATGAGCGATAAACTTCTGTAAGATTTCCTTAAACTTGGCGTCGGCGATCTCTCCATTACTGCTAAACATACCTTCCTTGTAGGTGACATAAATCTCTGGCTGAGGCATGGTCAGGGCACCTACGGCAGATAAGGTATTTCGGAGATGCTGTTGCGCGGCAGCGGTCCCTATAGCGCCAGGAGATATACCGATAATTGCCACTGGTTTACTCCCCCATACGCTTGTCCCAGGAGGCCGTGTCGCCCAATCAATCGCATTCTTGAGTACGGCCGGAATTGAACGATTATATTCAGGTGTTACCAAAAGAACGGCATCGGCGTCCTTAATCTGATCTTTAAGCCGTTTCACAGGCGCTGGTAAATTCATTTCATAGTCACCGTTATAGATCGGCACATCATCCAACTTGATCCAATCTATGGTAATCTCTTTGGGAATAAGTTTCGATATTGCCTCTGCAAGCTGACGATTGAATGATCCTTGACGCAGGCTTCCAACGATAATCGCCAATTTATGCATCGTTCGGCCTCTTTGCAAAATTACAATTCAGTTTCGTGCCACGGATTATAGGTACCGAAACTCCACACATGCCCCTCAATATCGAAGCAACTATATCCGCGACCTCCATAATCTTCGTCCTTGATATCTATTAGAATTTTTGCTCCCGCGGCCTTAGTGCGCGCATAATGCGCATCTACATTCTCTACGATCATATAAATGGTCTGGGTATTCATCTGACCGAGATCCGCCGGGGCTTAACGACATGCCCGAGGCACCCTCATGGATCCCTGACCCTAACATGATCATAGCGTTTTCGTACGTAAGTTGCGCATGCGCGACAGTTCCATGAGGTCCAAGATACAATGAGATGCCGTTCAAAATCAAAGGACCGGCACAGCCAATCTATGGCTGCTGACGCATCTTGATAGCAAGCACGGCATGATGATCGCTTTAAAACTTGGCGATTGGGTTGCCATATTCCATCCTATCCATCGACAATTCCCCAATATAACCATGCGCCATGCATAACAGCTCAAACTTATAAAGGGATTAAGAAAAGCAATCCCAATCGCCGCAGTATAAACAACAAAGCTTAAGCTAGACCGAACTTTACACGAGAAGTAAACGCCCCTTCCTTTAACAACCCCGCACCGAGGCAGTTTGCCATATCAAAATAAAACCTACGTTCAGCATAAGGAGGCTTCCCGCATAAGCAGCAACTGCGACGCCTGCGCGGCGTCGTTAAATAATCGGCCATAATAGCTGTAGGAAAGGGCATGGCGCTTACGGTAAGCAAAGAACTCCATTGACGATTAAGAACCAATGATCAAGACCAATAAGTACGTGAAAAAGCGGTGATGATTGATCCAAACAATGAGGATCGTGAAAAAGCTGATGAGAAATCCAAGATACGAGGGCCACAATGTTAAGAGCGCACTCAACAGCTCTTTATTTTCAACTTCACGGGACAGATGCGGCACCTTAATTTCAATAACCAGCAAGGTAATTGCAATTGCGAAAACACCATCGCTGAAGGCTTCGAGGCGTGTAAGACTTGGATGGATTTTATGCATCTCGCAACTATCCAACATGACTTTGGGTGATTGTAGTCTATACCTATCTATAGGAATAGGCCGTTAATCCTTAGAGCGAGAACCACAATTCTCTGTACAGGGATGTATCTCGACTGTCACATGCACTAGATCCTCAAGGGGTGCAAGCGCCTTGTGGAAAATCGAAGGTGTCACCAGGCGGTCCGTGATAATCGAGATTGTCGCAGCAAAATGATTTGGGCCAATCCGCCACAGATGAAGGTCGGCAATACGATCGTTTGAGTTATCCTCAATGATATCACGGATTTTCGTAGCTAACCCATGATCGGCCTCCGCATCTAAGAGGATTCGTGTTGTCCCACGTAAAGAATCCCAAGACCATTTAGCAATAATAGCCGCACCTAATAAGCCGACCGCAGGATCGAGCCAAGCAAGATTCCCATAGAATCGACCGACCCCTAAGGCCGTGATTGCTAGAACAGAGGTCATCGCATCGGCAAGAACGTGAAGAAATGCAGTTTGCATATTACGGTCGACCGGCGATCCAGATGCTGAGATACCTATTTTATGATCGTGCGTTTTTGCAGAGCCACGGGAATGTTGATGAAAGTGAGGATCATAATTGTGGGAATGATCGCGATGCGAATCCTCTCGGACCCATAATAAACCTGCACAAACAAGATTAACGACAAATCCTATACCAGCGACAAGTAGTGCCCGATCGAAGGAAATGGCCAGAGGAGTTGCGAGCCTTAGAACCGACTCCCATCCAATGAAAATGGCAACCGCTGCCAGAATAAGAGCGCTGGTATAGGCTGCCAATTCACCAACCTTGCCTGTACCGAAGGTAAAACGGCGATCCTCAGCGTGGTGACGTGCGTACCAATAGGCGAAGGCCGAAATCGCCAGAGCACCAGCGTGAGTTGCCATGTGCCAGCCGTCTGCCAAAAGAGCCATGGAGTTAAAGAGCAATCCTGCGACGACTTCAACGATCATTGTGATCGCTGTAATAGCAACGACCCACCACAACCGCCGTTCATTATGGCGATGGGTACGGCCTAGAAATATATGATCGTGTGTCAAACGATCAAGAATATGAATATGCATACTCACCATCACTGGCGTCTATCGCCATCTTTGTTTATAAAAACGATTATCCGCGATTCTTTAACCGAGTAAAACCTCTAATGCTCGATATTACTTTCCGCCGCGCTACATCCGAAGATGTCCCAGTTATTGTAAAACTTCTGGCTGACGATCAGCTAGGGGCGGGGCGTGAGGATCTTCGCAGACCTTTGCCAGAAAGTTACTATGAGGCTTTTAACGCTATTGATTCCAATCCACACCATATTTTGATCGTGGGCGATAAAGCTGGGAGCGTCGTTGCTTGTTTACAACTGACCTTTCTACCAGGCCTTAGTCATCAGGGAGCGTGGCGGGCCCAAATTGAAGGTGTTCGGGTAAGTACGATATGTCGCGGGCATAGGGTTGGAGAAGCCTTGATTCGATATGCCCTTGAGTTGGCCCGCCAGCGCGGCTGTCGAACAGCGCAATTGACGACGGATAAACGTCGTGCAGATGCGCACCGCTTTTATGCCAGGCTGGGATTCACCCCGAGCCATGAAGGAATGAAATTGAGCCTTTGATGGTAATGGACTCTTCATCGCTCAGCTCGAGAGATGACAGCCATTAATTCGGTTACCTGACGTCGCTGCTCAGCTTTATTACCGCTTGCAATAGCGTATTCGATACAATGGTGAGCATGATCCTGCAGCACCGCTTCTTCTGCGCGGCGCAAAGCTGTTCGAACTGCCGCGATTTGCGTGACAATATCGATGCAATAGCGATCTTCATCCACCATACGGATTAATCCCCGTATTTGACCTTCGATCCGGTTAAGCCGTTTGCGACAAGCGTTTCTTGTATCCTGCTTCATAGCTTGAAGTATACCCCTAGGGGGTATATGACTCAAGTAGATTTTTAATTTTAGAAAGCCAATTCATGTCGGACTCTAGCGACGATTCCACACACACCGCATCACCAAACCAGACACGAGACCCTGTTTGCGGAATGACCGTTAATCCTTTAACAACTCAGAATCACGCTACGTATAGGGGGCAGGATTTTTATTTTTGTTCGGCACACTGTCACCGTAAATTTTTAACGAATCCCGCAATGTACTTAGCGCCAAAATCTTCATCTCGAAATGATGATCCCAATACTTTTTATACCTGCCCCATGCATCCCGAGATCCAGCAGCAAGGCCCTGGGGCCTGCCCTATTTGCGGTATGGCCCTAGAGCCGAGTCATCCTTCTCCAACCTCCGAATCCAATCCGGAGATGGTAGCCATGACATATCGTTTTTGGATTGGATTAGGTCTCACCTTACCAGTTTTTACTCTAGAAATGGGCGGCCACCTTCTGGGACAGCACAATCTTCTCCCCTTCGAGGTACAAGTTTGGGTCGAGACAGTTCGTGCCTCTTATGGTTATGGTTACGGAATGCCAGCACACTCGCGCTTTGAGCGCTTCTGCTACACTGGTCAGCTCATATGGCACACCAAATAAACACTCGGTCTTGAGGTGCTGGATTCATAGCATCTTGGCGACTTGTCCTGCATAACTCTTCCTCTCTCTTTGCATTTGCAATAGTTTCTACGCCTGTGAGTCGCAGCTGATATCATTGCTGAACATCAGCAGCAACACCAGTTAAGCCCGAGAGAAAACAAGCAATGCCCTCGGTCCTTGATGGATCTGTCGCAAAGCCGCCGCCGCCACTCACGAAAGATGGCCGAGAGGAGGATATTTTGGCTCAAGAAGTTACCATTGGGGATCAATTACAGATCCTTCAGGCCAGAAAATCCCCGTCGATGGTACAGTTCTTGAAGGGAATACTGCTGTCGACGAATCTTTGATTACCGGCGAATCATTACCTGTAACCAAGACGACTGGTGATACAGTAATCGGCGCCACATTAAATCCTCTGGGACTCTCGTTATTCGGGCCGACCGCGTAGGGACCGAGACATTACTATCACAAATCGTGGCACTAGTTAGAGATGCACAAAGAAGCCGTGCACCGTTACGAAATTTGCCGACCGTATCGCTCAATGGTTCATACCTAGCGTTATTGTCGCCGCTGTTTTGACCTTTATCGCTTGGGCTCTCTGGGGCCCAGAACCAAGATTAAACTACGCCTTTCTCATGGCTGTCGCTGTTTTAATCATTGCTTGCCCTTGCGCTCTGGGATTGGCAACCCCTATGTCCGTTATGGTGGGGATCGGGCAAGGTGCACGCCATGGGATCTTGATAAAGAATGCCGAAGCGCTGGAAGCATTGGGAAGAATCGATACGATCGTATTCGATAAAACAGGTACGCTTACCGAGGGTAAACCATCGGTAACTGCCGTAATGACGACAACGATTTTGCGCGAAAGATGATCTTCTTCGTTAGACTGTGCTTTATGGGCATATCGCTGAACGCATTCTTATCGCGCGCCATTGTTGCAATGGCGGAAGATCGATCGTTAGTTTTATCCCTATTTCTCGACTTTAAAGCTTATCCTGGGAACGTGAGACCGCCTCCATGAAGGTAAAATAACGATCGGCCGTGCCGACTTTTTGCGCGAACAGGGTATCGATACTACCCCTCTTGAAGATAAAGCTGCCACCCTCCGCCAAGAAGCCTCCACAGTCATTTTTGTTGCGATGAATGATACGCTTGCTGGACTCATTGCCATTGCGGATCCCCTAAAATCTTCTGCTATTCCAGCGCTTACAAACTTAAGCCAGCACGAGATCCACCTTGCTATGCTAACCGGCGACCATCGTCTTACCGCTGAGGCTATTGCGCGCCGCTTAAACATTACTGACATTCATGCAGAAGTCTTGCCAGATCAAAAAGCTCAGACCATCACTGAACTTCAGCAAGAGAACCGCGCCGTCGCCATGGTGGGCGACGGTATTAACGATGCGCCAGCTCTTGCATCGGCTACTGTTGGAATCGCCATGGGCACCGGCACCGATGTGGCAGTAGAAAGCGCCAGCGTCGTTCTTCTGAGTGGCGATCTTCAAGGTGTCGTCCGCGCTTTGCATTTATCTAAGGCAGCGCGGCGCAATATCCAGCAGAATTTGTTCAATAACCCTCTTCTATAATGCTATAGGTAAAACCTCTTGCTGCGGGATTCTCTACCCTATATTCGGTTTAGTTCCATCGCCAGTATTCGCCGCAGCGGCGATGGCGTTTTCTTCGGTAAGCGTGATCGGCAATGCCTTGCGTTTGAATTGGGTAAAGCTCGAGTAACTATCTAGACGTATGTAAAAAAACTGGTTTTCTCCGGGGTTTTTACAAATTTTCATGTCTCTGATTAGAGGCACCTCCCATAGGCGCTACAACATCCATCATAGCGCGCACCCCACCTGCCTTTAGAGTAGCTTCCCATTCTTTTTTCTCCATGGCAGCAAGACTAAACCCACTCTCGGCAACATCGACGAATCAAGTGCCTGTTATCCTCGACAACATTCCAAGTGAAGTTCTTACCCACGAGTGGTATGTCCGATCGACTTTGGTCAAAATCTTAAAACGACCTGCACCTTGCGATTCAACTTTGGTAATAGCGAAATCCTTAATGAATAACTCATCCAAAGCTTCAGCATAGACATTTGCGCTGCATAGCGTTTATAGGCTACGGCTAAGGTGTGCCGCTGTTCATCCGTGGCGCTAGCCCAATAGTCGCCCATAACCTGGGGCAACAACCTTCAACCAAGTACTCATGCACCATATTGGCGAAAATCTTCCGTCGGGCAGCACTATCGTACACGAACGAAACCTCGATAACTTTGCGATGTACGTCGGCGATAAAATTCTTGGCACCATTCGTATCATCAGCGAGCGCCACGTTGGACAGAACCAGTAATCCCATACCGGCAGCCAATCCCAGGGCGGCCTTTTTCGCCACCATCCGTATATTAAAGCATCCTCGTCCCTAGTCGTGGTTGGCCGAAAAAACGCACCCGATGCGGGATTCGGCAGGATTAAGGGGCGCAGTTGAATCTTTCGATATGGCCAAATTGAGGCAAATTTGAACCAATTTTTGCCGCGTTCGGCTTGACCCTCTGGTAGAAAAGCTAAGTTACGATTATAAACTCAGCGCTTAATCTATCGAGGATAGGCTTCTCGAAGACTCCATAAAGACAACCAATTTTACGCATAGAGGTTCCCTCGCAACGTCATGCCCCGTTCTTCAAATCTTAAACTGGGCTTACTTGCCCTCTTTCTTATCAAGATCACCATTGCTTGTATCTTCGGACCAATTTACTACCCAGACTCCTCAGGCTATACTTTATTTGCTGACAAAATTCTCCAAAGTGCGGCCTGGCTGACACAGCATGGCGATGCGGTGGATTTCAATCTTGTGTTTCGGACAGCGGGTTATCCTTTAATTATTGCTGGCTTTAAGAGTTTATTTACGACCCATTGGACCTATGCGATTCTTGTATTTCAGGCTTTCTGTTCATGCCTGGCTTTTGCGCCCCTACTTCGTATTCTCGAAACAACAGTCGCGCGAAGATGGATTATCTGGGTAGCGCTTCTTTGTTATGGATTTTCAGGATCGACTTTGTTCGATACCGCCATCCTAACAGACAGTCTGAATGCGTCGATTTTTATTGCTGTCGTTTCCATAATTCTTGGTGGCAGTCTCGGCCTTTGGCGACTATCCCTCTTGCGCCTTACAGGGCTAGGTTTGCTATGGGGATATGGGGTATGGATGCGAGATGCAGGGCTTTACTTAACGATTATTCCCATTGCGCTTCTTTGCACCGGCCTTCATCGCCAGCGGTTAAGCCTCGCACCCCTTATCCGGCATAGCCTTATCTTCCTTTTGCCGATCACGCTTATGGCTGGCGCTTACATGGAATGGAATTATTACCGGACGGGATATAGAGCCATTGGCGGTACCAGCCACATGAACTGGCTGCAGATGCCTATGTATATGGAAGGTCGCGGTTATGGCCACCCCTTCCTTGGCGATGACGAAGTTGATACTGCTGTTCGCCGCGCTGCACCTACAGATTTTGATACCCTTGATGCGGTCGCTAAAGTGTTAGCTGAGCTTCATAAGGCCCAAGGCTATAACGAACGGCAATTAGCGGAGGTCGCTTTTAAAAAATATATAACAACAATGCTCCATCATCCTCTGGGATTTTTGCGAAATACCGCTCACAATTTTCAACCGCATGCTACGGCTTTTCTTTTGACAGATCCCTTGTGGAATTTAAATGAATTTTATCAGTTTGGCCCGGGACGCGGCGTACGACTGATCGAAGATCCGGGGAAAATTCTTCGTCAGCTTCGCGTGGATTTTTCTTTAGGTCGAACCGTTTTACTTATTACCAGTACTCTTACCCGTGGCCTGTCGATCGCTTTATTTGTGCTCTTTCTTATCGGTGTCCCTTTAGCCGCTCTTCTCCACTTTCACCGCCTGGGACGATTGAGAGATCCCGCCTACCTTGCTTTTTCTGCGTGGGCAAGTTTCTTCGTTTTTGCAGGTCTCTATGCCACCGTTTACGTCGAGATGCGATATTTTACGCCCATCATTCCTTTGGCTTTGATAGGGATGGCACTTGCCGTCGACCGGACCGCCGATTTCTTAGTGGGGTGGTGGATGCGCCGTTCGCCTGCACATTGATTGTTGTCTCAATAATTGTTTCAGCCGAAAGTTTGACTTGCTCAAAGATACGCGCCACATATTCACCCAAGACCCCGAGTAGTAAAAAATTCAACGCTGAGAAAAAGAGAACTAACACCACAACCGTTGCAAATCCTGGTGGCCAGTCGGCACCAAAGAAAAGCCGAGCAACGACATAGATAGCAGCAATGGTTAAGGCCAAGAACATAGTTCCAAGACCAAGAAAGGTGGCTACACGCAAAGGTTTGGCCGAGTGGCTCGTAATACCATCGATAGCCAGTGCAAAAAGATGGCCGAGTGAGAATTTACTGAAGCCAGCAGTACGCGCCTCCCGATCGTAGGGGATGCCAATTTGCCGAAATCCTAACGCTGCGATGCGGCCTCTTAAGTAAAGATTCGGATCGCGAATCTTAGAAATTTCATCGATGATGGCACGATCGATCAAACGGAAGTCACCCGCATTACGTGGGAGATGCTCCGTCGACAAAGCATCGATAAGCCAATAAAAGATTTCACGAAACACTGTTATTGCAGAGCTTTCTTGGCGCGACTTTCGAATTCCATAGACCACCTTTGCCCCTGCCTCCCAGTGGCGAAGGAATTCCGAAATCATTTCAGGTGGATCTTGAAGATCCGCATCCAACTGAATGGCAGCAACACCTTGCGCCTTGGTATAAGCTGTCCAGATTGATCGTTGATAGCCGAAATTGCGAGAGAATCGGTAAACGCGTAAACTTTTATCTGTAACAGCAATCGCCGCTAAGGTTTCAAAAGTAGCATCGGTTGAATGATTATCCGTAAAAATATATTCGAAATCATACTTATCTCGCTCTGATGCAATAGCACTTTGCGTACGCGCATACATCCTTTCAATATTAGCTTCTTCGTTGAAGACTGGGCAAACAATACTGATTAACGGCTTAACCATTTAACGCGCTTTCCCAGGTTGTGAGATGTCATTCAGTAACGCACGGAGTCCTGTATCGAGAGAAACTTGCGGATGCCATCCCGGTAAGACCGGCAAAGTTGTTACGGGATGAAAAATCTGATGCTTGGCGGATAATCCCGCGCTCCCCATACTATGGGAGCGATCTTCAATTATGTCCTCGATCAGAGTCACAATCTCTCGCAAATTCGATCGTCTCCCCGACGAAAGCGCCCGGAACGATGAGACCCACCCTCGGCATCGTGACCAGCCTGCACCTGGTCGGCGGCAACAAGAAAGCCCTGAATAGCATCATCGACATGCAATAAATCAAGAACCTGCTGTCCTGGCGTTAAAGCTAACGGCTCCACGGAGGTCTCCTGCTGCGCCTGAAATCAGATATGGTAGGAGCTTATGCGATGATCGGCTGGCCCGTAAACATCGAACAGAACCAGGTTGCAGCACGCACACCGCCAACTCGTGCGTAATAGTCAGCATTGCTGAAAGGCGAGTTTCGTTGCCGCATAAAAGTATTGGGCGCTGCGCCGCCCGAGCATCATACGAAAATACGTACCCGCATTGACCAGGACCACCGCCATCAGTGCTTGTAATCCCTTCTAATAAAGCAACCAAGCCGAAGGTAGCATCGATCATCCGGGGCATATCATCGGCCACGTGCTGAGCCTTATAAAAGGTCGAAATGGAAAACGACATGGGGCCGAAGGTTAAAACCGCATCTCGGGCCTGATCAGGCGCAAACCACCGAACCGCCAATGTGGATGAAGGTGCTGTCCTATGACTCGGGCCTGCAACCTCCCAACCTTGAGCCACCAAAGCTGCTAAAGTTGGGCACCAATATAACCTGTAGCTCCCGAAACCAAAGCACGAGGCGACGATCCGGTCATTATTAATTAAGCGTCCTTACCGCTGTTTTGACTGTCTCAACAACGTAATGCCGTTCTTCAGCACCAATACCCGGCCAAACACCCAGCCAAAAACTATCGTTCATCACTTTATCGGTAGTACTTAGATCACCAACTACACGATGTGCTACACCGCGAAACGCTGGTTGTCGCGTTAGATTCCCGGCAAACAACAACCGGGTGCCGATCCGCTTTTCTTCGAGATACGCCAGAGAGATCACGGCGTTTCATTTTAAGTCCATCGCGCAAAGTTAATAAAAACCGAACCAACTTGGAACAGCACCTGATGTCGCTTCGGGTAAAATAAAATATTCGTCCAGTCCCTCACGGCGAAAGGCATCGCTATAAGCAGCGAAATTTGTATTTCGCCGAGCAATAAAATCATCCACCTTATCCAATTGGCTGCAGCCGATAGCCGCCTGCATATCCGTTGCTTTTAAATTATAAGCTAGATGAGTATAGGTGAATTTATGATCATATCCGTAAGGAAGATCGCCAAGCTGCCATTCATATCGTTTTTCGCAAGTATTATCCTTGCCCGGCGCACACCAACAGTCGCGGCTCCAATCTCGGTAACAATCAGACGATTAAGCGACTTGCGGTTGGTTAAAACAGCACCTTCACCCATCGTAATATGGTGCGCAGGATAGAAACTCAGGGTCGCAATATGCCCAAAAGTACCTACTTTCTTTCCTTTATATGTAGCGCCGAACATCACCAACAATCCTCTACTAAATAAAGACCATGATCGTTCGCAAGTTTGGTAACAGCATCAAGATCAAAAGGATTACCTAGACTATGAGCTAACATGATTGCGCGTGTTTTATCCGTGATAGCCTCGGCTAGGCGATCGGTTCGCACATTTCCTGTTGCCAGATCAATATCAACAAAGACAGGTACACATCCATTTTGCACAATCGGTGCCACTGTGGTTGGAAAACCGGCCGCAACTGTGAGAACTTCACTTCCCTGAGGGACGCGCCGATCATGCAACTGCCGTGAGGTTAATGAAGAGAAAGCGAGAAGATTTGCGGCCGACCCCGATACTGTGAGCGATGCATAACGAAGGCCAAATTTTTCCGCTAACCGTGATTGAAATGTTTCTGTAAACCGCCCTGCGGTTAACCACATATCTAAGGAAGAATCGACAAGACTAACCAGATCTGCTGCATCGAGCACTTTACCTGAAGAAGCGATATAGGTTTTGCCTGGCACAAACTTGCGATCGCTGCGCGCTTCAAAATAAGCGCGGGCAGCGTCAAGAATGGCTTGGCGTGCAGAATCAGTCATGATAACAGCCCCTTATGATCGGCCGCTTCGGTTTATCAGAACTGGGGCAGAAACGAAACTATTCTCCTACAAGGCTCCTGACGAGCCCTGCTAATTCTAGAGACGATCACAGTAAATCCGGCCTGTAAAGCGATCGCGATAGCAACGGTCTCGGCCAAAAAGGTCCCCATAGGGATAAGATCGCCGGAAGGGAGATTCGTAGATATCGGCACGAACGCATTCCCCGCGATAACTTTCACTTCCGCGCGGACATCCGCACTGTACCCGACCATCCGTGTAGGCTTCCAGGGGTTCTGACCCCCATAAAGCGCGATTACAATAGGCACGAAGTTCAACGACTTTTAAACAGCTTTTGCCATCGGTCGCACGCACCAAACCCGCAGGACAATGGCAAGAATATTGGCCAGTCACAGGATCGCCAGAAGCGACGATGGACCCCGCCAATTCGGCGCGACAGCGAGCACTTGCCCATTCATCGAATGCAGCGCGACTGTTACAGGCCGTACTATCTGCATTCCACACCATGCCCTGTGATATAGGGCACCCACATTCGGCTATATTTTTTTCATCATTCCATTGAGGCCGGCTCCCCGGTGGACAGCGTTGTCGAGCGCTTTCCAATTCTGTTGCCTGGTGCGCTAGTGTTGCACCCGAAAGGTTTTCAAGGTTAGCTAGACAGCTTGCTGCCCGCGGGACGGCGGTAGAGATCTTATCAGCTTCAGCCTGGCAAGATCTTCCTGCTGTCTTGGCTGTTTCACCTACCCTCAGTGCCGTCTCGAAAGCGCGGCTTTCCGGCAAAGCTACAATTTCCTCAGCTTGGCGAAGGGTGGCCTCGGTAGTGGACACAATGTTATCGGAAGCCAGGACTTGTATACCTGTTTCCAATTGCGTAGTGCAGTCGGAGGTTACAGCAATTGCAGCGCGGATACGGGTATAGGCCGTAGGATCATCGGAAACAACCCCTTTGGCACGAAACTCATCGGCCACATCTTTGATACGCAAAAGCTCAGTTCGAAGGGATGCCACTGAAGATGCTGTTTCCGTAAGTGACTGATGTTTGGCTTCGTACTTATGAAGCGTTTGCCGTAGGGTTGTGATATCGGTTGCTAAACTTGCTTGAGTAGCTAACCTTGAAGGTAATTTTGATGCGCCATGACGCAATTCTTGTGCTGCAGCTTGGCATTGTTTGAGAGCTAAAAGGTGCGTGTCGTTCGCTCGTTGCGCTTGCGTATTCCCTTCGCGTGCATCCGTCATCGCCTGCCGCTGGATCGAGGTTCGTTTATCTACCTTTGCCATTTCCCATGCACCACAAGCGCCCCCTGCCCCACCTTCAGCTAAGGCCGTAGCTTCTTTCAAACTCTTTAGAGCAATTTCCAACCGTCTATGAGACTCGGCAATCGATGGATCTAGTATCGTTACGCTTGCTGCTTGTTTTTGCCATGTTCCGAGACGACGATCTAAAGTCGTTCTTTGGCGAGATAAATCCGATGCCCTCGCCCGCGCGGACGCTAAATCATCACGACTAACGCGGCAGAGACGGATAATCCCTGCTGATTTTGTCTCAGCATCCACTGCCATCTCAGCTAAGGATTTTGGCTGAGGAGGAATAATAATGGGGACAGTTGGGTCAGAAGAGGCCGGTGTTTCTGGTGTTGGAATCGTCGGCGATGGCGCGGTGGATTGTGGCGCAGTAACGCTAGGGGTACGCCCTATATAGGGGTCAACCGGATTTTGCGTTTGGTTCTGAGCTTGCGCCGGCAACGCTATAATATTCCCTATCAAGAAAAGAGCTATCGCGCTTTTTGTGATCATTTCTGCGCACCTTCTCTACTTATTATTTAGGTCTCTCAAAATATCGTAACAATTATAATACCAATTCGGTCTTAATAAATTTTATGAAAAAGCTCCTTTGGCAAACTCTCACTCAACTGCAAGCTTTTTGAGAAACTCCATAACGGCAGGGCTATCCCACGCTGCCACGCCTTCAAGTCGACCGATTTCTCGGCCATGCCGCGTATAAATCACTGTTGTCGGTAAGGCACTTATGCCAAGTGCTCTTCTTACACTTCCTTTGGGATCGAGATAAACCGATAGGTTTTTTATTTTTAGCCGCGCATAAAAGGAATCCACAGCGACTTCACCATCGCGATCTTGGGATAGAGCGATAACCTTAACGTCCTTATCCATAAGAGCTGCCAGGCGATCGAGTGACGGCATTTCAGCGACACAAGGAACACACCAGGTCGCCCAGAAATTAACAATAATAAGGGGATGAGAAAAATCCCTTAAGGTTCGCGGTTTACCATCCTCATCTAGAAAGGGCACATCAGGTGCTATCGGTGCTTGTGACGTTAAGGCTTGAGGTGCAAAGGTAAAAACAGCTGGTTTGTTGTGAGATGGTAATGGATCTTCGGCTTTGGCTGCAGCGAAAAAACCTAAGATACTCAAAGCTCCGAGCGCCATGCCGGTGCGGCTTATCATATATAGAAAACGATTATGAAGCATAAAAATTCCTTATAATCTGCTCTATCCGGGTATTTACAGGAGGTATATTATGCCTAGGATTTATCGATACTAAAGTATAGCATCGACAATTCGACTTTGTAGCCCAGCCGCGGTATCGAAAACATATGCGTAAAGATAATAGAGTGCATGATAAAGTTTGATCTCCTTTGCCCTAAAGAACATCGCTTCGAAGGATGGTTTCGGAATAACGCTGAATACGATAGCCAAAAAGCAGGGCGCAAAATTGCTTGCCCTGTCTGCGCCTCACGACGCATCAAAAAGGCGCCTATGGCTCCGGCAATTGCAGGCACCCGTCGCTCCGATAAAACGGATCCAAGTACTGACTCTTTAACGCAACTTAAAGAATTGCAAACCTATATTGAATCGAATGCCGAACACGTAGGCGAGCGCTTTCCCGAGGAGGTTAGGAAAATGCACTATGGCGAAATCAAGAAACGTAATATCTATGGCGACGCAAGCGACAGCGAGACCCGAGAGTTAGTTGAAGAAGGAATTAATATCGCCCGCATCCCCTGGCTGCCACGACATGATAGCTAAGCATCCCGACCTCCAGGAATTCCTCATAATCCTTTAGGGCGTACGGCTGATATCAAATAATTAACATCAAGATCCTTAGGCGCTAGGCGCCACTGCCCTTGCAAAGGATCGTACTGCATTCCCATTAGAACCGTTGCTTCAAGCCCTGCCTGTCGGACCGCAGCCACAAGTTCGGATGGACGAATGAACTTTTTCCAATCATGCGTTCCTCGCGGTAACCATTGTAGGATGTATTCCGCCCCTACAATGGCAAATAAATAGGATTTTATCGTACGGTTAAGCGTTGCAGCAATCAGCATCCCGCCTGGCGTTATAAGTTGTGCGCAAACAGCAAAGAATGCCTCGGGATCCACAACATGCTCGGCTACCTCAAGTGCTAAAACCACATCAAAAGTTTCCCCTTCCGCGATTAGATCTTCTGGGATTGCGATCTGATATTCGACTGCAACCCCTGTCGCCGCCGCGTGAGTCTGTGCAGTGAGAATATTCTTCTCGGCTGCGTCTATCCCCAAAACCGTAGCCCCAAGGCGCGCCATCGGTTCAGCCACCAGCCCACCTCCACAGCCTACATCCAGGATCTTCAACCCTGTCAGAGGGTTTAGGGAGACGCCATCGCGCCCAAAATGCCGGCAAATTTCCTCCCGCAAGAACTGAAGTCGGGTCTTATTCAATTGGTGAAGAGGCCGGAACTTTCCTACTGGATTCCACCAATCGGCC
>JAWKYA010000017.1:0-41066 GCA_041396725.1 Alphaproteobacteria bacterium | reverse complement strand
CCGGAGGCCGGGCTTGGATGTTTGCCACTCTACGCACGCAGTGCTAGGGGCTTTGATTAATACAGTAACCATACCCAATTCGGCCGCAGGGCCAAGATTGTGCGGTGTGTCTTCAAACATAGCGCAGCGTTGGGGGTCAACCTTGTGTTGTCTTAAAAATCGAGCATAACAAGCAACCTCTGGTTTCGGAACATAAAGCGCAGTGGCAATATCAAAAACAGCCTCAAAACAGTGAGTAATTCCAAGGCGATCTGTTACGCGTCGCGCATGGGATGTGGAGCCGTTGGTAAAGATAAGCTTACGACCAGGCAGATCGCTTAAAGCTTTCGCCAGGGCAGGATTAGGCTCAATCACACTGACATCAATGTTATGCACATAATCTAAATACTCTGTGGGATCGATCTTATGTTCCAACATAAGACCGCGCAGACTCGTGCCGTGGCGGCGGAAATAATCTTTTTGCAGTGATCGCGCAGTAGCAAGATCAATACTGAGAAGCTGTGCCACATACTCCGCGATGCGGTGATCGATTTGATCGAACAAGCGACTTTGAGGCGAATAAAGGGTGTTATCTAAATCGAACACCCAAGTATCGACATGATCGAAGGTCTTTTTCTGAAGGTATGATGAATCTACCATCGAGGAATACGATACAAGTTAATTATGGCTGAACCATGGAAATTGAATATTTTGAGCTAAGTGCGTTCGCGAAAAATTGTACCGCAGCCGCGAGGGGTAAAGGCTTCAATTAAAAGCGCGTGAGGTACTCTGCCATCTAAGATAACCGCAGCTTCGACCCCACCAGCTACGGCGCTTATACAGGTTTCGACCTTTGGGATCATTCCGCCTGAGATTATTCCAGCGCCGATCATCTGCCGGGTTCGCGCCGGATCAAGCTCGGGAATGAGATGTTTCTTATCATCCAAGACACCGACCACATCGGTGAGGAGCATTAAACGTGCCGCCTTTAGGGCAGAGGCAATGGCACCTGCAACCGTATCGGCGTTTATGTTATAGGTTGCACCATCCACTCCAATTCCAATAGGGGCGATAACAGGAATGATGTCGCTTCCGTGGAAGGGCTTTAAAACGGTAACATCGATCGATTCCGGTTCACCAACAAAACCGAGGTCAAGAACTTTCTCGATGTTAGAATCGGGATCGCGCTGGGTGCGTCGAAGTTGCCGCGCACGAATAAGATTTCCATCTTTCCCTGACAGGCCGACAGCGCGACCTCCCGCAGCGTTGATCGAAGCAACGAGTTGTTTGTTGATGCTTCCGGATAAGACCATCTCCACAATTTCGACCGCTGCGGTATCAGTAACGCGTAATCCATCGACGAAGCTGCTTTGAATACGCAAACGATCGAGCATTTGACTGATCTGAGGGCCACCTCCATGTACGATAATCACATGAATACCAACCTGCTTCAGTAAAGCGACATCCCGCGCAAAATCACGACTGGCGACGCTATCTCCCATAGCATGACCCCCATATTTTACGACGAAGGTCTTACCGGCGTAACGCCGCATATAGGGAAGGGCTTCGGCAAGAGTACGAGCCTTGTCGATCAAGCCAGAGTCAGCTGGCGCTGTCGATCGCGGGACGATGGGGTCAGAAAGAGGATTGTGAACCATTAAGATGCCTTGTCGAAAAGTGAGGCTAAGACCTTAACGAAACCTTTAAACTTTCGCTAGCCCTGCTAATCGAGCACGTAGCTCGGCAATACCCTCACCTGTTGTCGCTGATGTGGCAAGAACCAAGGGAGCTGCGGCAGGGTGACTTTTAAGGTGCACGAGAATATCCTGACGCGTGGTCGTGGTTTGCATCTCGTTAACTTTATCAACTTTGGTGAGAACGACTAAGGTTGCGATGCCTGCTTGATCCAAGAGAGAGAGCATGGTGGTATCGCTGTCCTTGATGCCATGGCGCGCATCATTAAGGAGGCAGGTACGCTGCAGTGTCTCTCGATACCGTAAATAGCTGCTAACCAAAGTCATCCATGCATCGACTACGGATCGCGGTGCCTTGGCAAAGCCGTAACCAGGGAGATCCGCTAAGATCAACCGCTCTCCAAGATTAAAGAAGTTAATCTGCTGGGTTCGTCCCGGCGTCACCGAGGCCCGAGCAAGAGCGTTACGACCTGTTAGCGCGTTGATGAGCGATGACTTGCCCACATTAGAGCGGCCAATAAAGGCGACTTCGGGTAAGGAAGTTGGTGGTAACCGTGCTTCCGTCGCGGCGCCGGCGGTAAATTTACAGGGCGCTGCAAATAACCGGCGCCCCGCCTCAAGGTCTTCCGGAGTGAGATCGTCCAGAGGGGTCAGGGCTTAACCCCTGCTGCACGCATGATAGTCCATTGCTGAACAATCGACAAAAGATTGTTCCAAGCCCAGTAAATCACCAAACCGGCTGGGAAATGCGCCAACATAAAGGTGAAGATAATGGGCATAAAGGCAAAGACTTTAGCTTGCACAGGATCCGGCGGTTGCGGATTTAGTTTTTGCTGGGCCCACATGGTGAAGCCCATGATCAGAGGCCACGCTCCCAACCAAAGATAGCTAGGAGGCGCCCATGGAATAAGCCCAAACAGAGTGAAAACATTCGTTGGATCCGGGGTCGAAAGGTCCTTGATCCAGCCATAGAAGGGAGCCTGGCGCATTTCAATGGTTACGAAGAGCACCTTATAGAGCGCAAAAAATACGGGGATCTGAATAAGGATTGGCAAGCAGCCAGAAACCGGATTTACCCGCTCTCGCTTATATAGGGCCATCATTTCCTGATTCATCTTGGTACGGTCATCGCCACATCGTTCCCGAATAACTGCCATTTCGGGTTGCAGTTTCTTCATGGCGCTCATCGAGCGATAGGACTTATTAGCCAAAGGGAAGAAGAGAAGTTTGATGATGACGGTTAGCGCTAGAATAGCGAGGCCAAAATTACCCAATAGACTGTGTAGCCAGTTTAAAGCCAAGAAGATGGGTTTGGTTAAAAAGAAAAACCATCCCCAATCAACGGCATAGTCGAATCGGCTGATACCCAAAGTATCGCTATAGTGAGAAAGAAGCTTTACTTCCTTAGCGCCGGCGAAAAGCCGTCCGCTTGATGTAACTTCAGTACCAGGGGCGACGCTGAGCTGAGGGCCAAGGTAATCGACTTGATAATTGTCGGTTGTGCTTTTGCTATGAATAAATCGTGCTTTAAATGGAGTTGTTTGATCGGGGATCAGCGCCACCAACCAATACTTGTCGGTAATGCCGATCCAGCCACCTTTTTGCGATGTGGCATCAATGCGCTCCGTTTTTTCGACATCCGCATATTTAACTTCCCGTAAGGCATCGTCGAAAACGCCCAACAATCCTTCATGCAAAATGTAGAACCCTAGAAGCTGCGGACGGCCGCTACGGGTAATGAAGGCATAGGGGTAAAGTGTTATCGCCTTGTCGGTTTGATTGCGGACTGTTTGTTCGATCGTCACCATATAATGATCATCAAGATGGAAGGTGCGCTCAAAGGTAAGGCCAGCACCATTGTTCCAAGATAAAGTTACAGGTGTTTGCGGTGACAAAGTTGTTCCGCTCGCAGTCCATACTGTGTCGGCATCCGGGACCTTGACTCCTGTTTCTCCGGTCCAACCAAATTGCGCGTAATAGGCGCCTATGGTTTGTGGAGGTTGGAGGAGAACAATATTCGGACTATTGGCAGCGACAGTCTCGCGATAGTTGCGCAGAACGATATCGTCGATCCGACCGCCTTTAAGGGCGATCGATCCTTGAATGGCTGGTGAAGTAATAGTTACCCGCGTCGTCGCTGCTAGGGCTTCCTGGCGACTTAAGGCGGTAGCGGGAGGTGTGCTACCGCCAGCGGTCGATGGCGATCCCGCGATGGGGCTTGGTACGCTGTTGGCACCAGGGACGTTGGTACCAGGGATCGAGGCTGGAGGAGGGGCCGTCGTGGTACCGCTTGGTGCCGATACCGGTGCGGATGCTGAGGTCGGGGATTTAGGTGATGGGAAAAGCCACTGAAAAGCAATCATGATCCCTACGGATAGGGCAATGGCGATAATAAGATTACGCGAGGTTTCTTTATCCATCGACTTTCTCGCACTGAAAAGAGCTGGCCGTTAGAGATTTTGACCGTGGCTCGGGGACGGGGTCCAATCCTGCACCGCCCCAAGGATGACAACGGCACAAGCGCTTTAAAGTTAGCCAGCTTCCTGTTATAGCCCCGTGGCGAGTGATCGCCTCATAACCATAGGCGGAGCAGCTTGGCAAATAACGACAGTTGTTACCTAAAAGCGGCGATAGCACCAGTCGATAAGCTGCGATGAATAGGCGCAGGAGATGGGCAAGTGGACTCATTTCCATAAGGACTTTCTCAAATTAGGTACCCACTCGATCAGAGATACCGGGGTTAGGCCTTTTGGTGGAGATAGCACAAGGCTTTCTCAAGATCGCCGCGTAGATCCCGAAAGGGTCGCGCAACCGTTGCCGGGCGAGCGATCAAAACATAATCGCATCCAGGTTGCCCAAGGGAAGGCAAAACCTCTCGAGCAAGAGCCCGAAGTCGCCGCCGGGCGCGGTTACGTTGAACGGCGCCCCCAACCCTGCGGCTTGCAGTTAAACCAAAACGGATAGCGGCCTTATCAAGCATCGGATCGGATCGCCGTAAAGCTTGAAGGATCAAACCCGTTCCTACCCATTTTTTCCCCTTGCTGGCAACAGCAAGAAACTCGGGCCGGCGCGTTAAAGCTATCGCTGCCGGCATAATGCTCTTATTATGCAGAAAGGCGCTTACGGCCCTTGGCGCGGCGCTGAGCAAGAACCCGACGACCCCCAACCGAGGCCATGCGTTTGCGAAAGCCATGGCGGCGCTTGCGAATCAGCTTGCTTGGTTGATAAGTGCGCTTTCACGGCTTGTACTCCTTTAATAAACAGCCAGTCAGGGCCCCAAAGACCCTCATCGGTTATTTAGCCTGACCGGCGGGTTTTATAGGGGGCAAGGTATCCTGTCAATTCATCCAAGGGCAGGTTTTAGCTGAGAAACCCTCTCGGACGATTTTGGGTAAGAAAAACCAAGGCATAAACCCAAAACTAACCAAAAAACCCCCATAATCGACAAGGAAAGTGTAATAAAATCAACAAGAAGCTCGGCGGGAACGGCAATTTCACCGCTAAGGGGGGCTGGCGCCCCGATCATATGGGGAAAAATCAGCAACCCAGCCCCGACTAAGCCCCAAAGAGGGGTGCGGCCAAAGGCTAGGATCCCAAGGCCCGTGGCGGTCGACAGAGCGGTAAAGACCCACCAAGCCTGCCGCAGACTAAGATCTGCTGCCGCCATGCCGGGCAACTCGGGAGGCAAGCCCAGAGCAGGTGCAAGGGAAAAGGCTGCAAAACCCACCAATCCCCATAAGGCACCCGTACGAATATCCAGGGATAGGTCCAAACGCGGGGCGAGAAAAGTATAGGCAGCAGCAAGTATTAGGGAAAAGCCAATGCCGGTTAATAGATTGGTGATTACCAAAAACAGAACCCGCTCCACCCCTAGTTCTTCGCGTGGTGGGAGTAGGGATACCCTATGACTATGAGGTGCCGTCGTTGTTGATGTTGCTCCCTGCGCTGTCTCTGCGACAGCATGATCATGATTAGGGGCGTGAATGGATGATTGAGAGGCGAGTTCGGAAACCTCATAACGCTCGGCCTCAAGAATCAGAGGTTGCAGGTATAAAACCTGAAGAACCCCTGTAAAGACGCCAGCGCACAGACCCGCCAATAAGGCGGCAGCCAAAACACGTTTCAACATGAAGGCTTTCCTTAATGGCAGGGAAAGGAAAATGAGTGCCGGCCATCGTGGGCAGCGTCGTGAATGACTTGGGGGCCCGCAAAACCAACCAGGAAAATCAAAGTGATTCCTATAAAAAGGGCTGTCACTGCACTCACAGTAGTTTGATCAAGAAGACGCCACCGGAGAAGAGGTGAACTAGAACTGCGAATCATTAAGGTGCTCCTTATACCAAAGAGGATAACACCGTCATCGCGAACAAGAAAGACCATCGAACGGTGATCTTCATCGGGTCGCCCGCCCAATGGTCCACGAAAACGAAAATACGACGGCAGGTCTCCTGGCTTGCGGGTCTCTATGCTTAGATGCCTTCTCGGATTTCTCCAATGGCCCGTGCTCTAAGCACTCTCCGCTTACAGTTGCGGGGACAGCTACGGCGTAACCGTATTCCCTTTCAATCCCCTAAAGGGGAACCGTCGCCCTATATGCTAAAGATCCCTTATAAGAGGGTCAATAACCGACCTTAAGCTCACTTAAATACCCTTTCCTAAGTATCTCACGGGGTGGTGACTAGTAAGGATGTATGATCCTCTTTTATATGAGGTAATGGATCGACATTCTATGGATACACCGACTTCCGCTTCTGATGCATCGGCATCGCCGAAAAGCAAAGCCTATAGGGCTTGGGGGCTAGCGCTCACTTTTTTGATTCTTATGGGAATTGGGTGGTTTTATCTACGAGATGGTTTGTCTTTCGACAATTTGCGCCAAAATCACGAGGCTATCCGGCTGTGGGTCGCGACCTATCCTTACCGTGCCGCCGTGGTGACTATCTTGATCTACGCCACTGTGGCCGCCCTATCGCTGCCGGTAGCGTCGCTGTTGACGATTTTTATCGGATTCATTTTTGGCGCTTGGCTCGGAACCGGCTTAACCGTTGTCGGCGCCACTCTTGGTGCCACGATTTTATTTTTTGTCATCCGTTACATCGTGAGTAGCTTTCAAGGGAAAAAATTAATGCAAGAAAAATCTTCCTCTCTCTACTCAGAGCGCCGCAGCATGTGGATTACGAACTTGCAGCATCGGTACCAAAGCTTAACAGGCGAGGCGCTTCCTGCTTTTCGAGATCAAGCGTTCTTCTATCTTTTATTTTTACGCTTGGTTCCGGTTTTCCCTTTTTGGCTTGTTAATCTAGTGGCGGCGCTTGTGGGTGTGAAGCTTGTCTCTTTCGTGGCATCTACCTTCATTGGTATTATTCCTGGAACTATGGTGTTCGCCTTGGTGGGAAGTGGTCTCGATGAGACGTTCATGAAAGGTGATAATCTCAATATCTCTACTGTCTTATCACCACAATTGCTCGTAGGGTTATGTGGGCTGGGTTTTCTTGCCTTGATTCCACCCCTCGTTAAAATCTGGAAGAAACGTCACAAAGATTCACCCCGATGACCGAATGTAAAGCAGATATCTGCGTTATTGGCGCTGGAGCCGCAGGTCTTAGCGTTGCTGCGGCCGCTGCGCAGTTAAAATTGCAAACCGTCTTGGTTGAGCAAGGTAAGATGGGGGGTGATTGTCTCAACTACGGCTGTGTCCCGTCGAAAGCCTTGCTCCATGCAGCTGCGGTTATAGCGACGAAAAGAGCGCCTGGGTTTGGGTTAAAAGGATCCAATGATCAGATTGATTTTCCCGCGGTTATGGCGCACGTCCACCAGGCCATTGAAACCATCGCACCTCACGATAGTGTCGAAAGATTCACAGGTCTTGGCGTTCAAATTTTTAAAGAGCAGGCGCAATTCCTCGATCCCATGCGCTTAGCGGCTGGATCGGCCATTATAACGGCCCGCCGTTTTGTTATTGCCACAGGGAGTCGCCCCGCTATTCCAAAAATCCCAGGCCTTGAAGATGTTCCTTATCTTACCAATGAAACCATTTTTGACCTAACGATATGCCCGCAACATCTTCTTATTATTGGAGCAGGGGCCATCGGTATAGAGCTTGCACAAGGCTTTAAAAGACTAGGTGCGAATGTTACGGTGATCGACGGGGGAGAGATGCTTGCCCGCGAAGATCAAGAGGCAGTCACCTCTCTCCGTAAAATTATCCAACGCGATGGGATTACGATACTCGAACATCATCGGATCGAAGAGGTGCAACCTTGCCCGGAAGGAATAAGCCTCACAGTTGCCGCCGCCCAAGGTTCGGCAAAAATCATTACGGGATCGCACCTGTTAATAGCAACGGGCCGCCGGCCGACGGTGGATGGACTTGGCCTCGATAAAGCTAAGGTTATCCATACAACGCAAGGAATCCAAGTCGACGAGTATTTGCGCACGAGTACCCCTCGAATCTATGCCTTGGGGGATGTTATCGGGGGCCCCCAGTTCACACACCTTGCTGCATATCAAGCTGGCTTTTTTGTGCGCTCGGCATTGTTCGGCCTTCCAGGCCGGCGTCACGAGTCGGCGATCCCTCGCTGTCTTTATACTGAGCCGGAATTGGCGCAGGTGGGAATGACCGAAGCCGAGGCGCGTCGGAAAAATATCTCGGTGCGGGTTGTTAAATGGCCGCTTACGAAAAACGATCGTGCTGTGACGGCGGCAGTAACCGAGGGGTTTGCTAAACTCGTCGCCGACCGGCGTGGACGACTGAAAGGGGTAACGATTCTTGGGCCGCATGCGGGCGAGATGATCTACGCCTATAGCCTTGCCTTCGCGCAAGGACTAAAACTCAGTGCTTTGGCAGGGGCGATTGCTCCTTATCCAACCTTGGCCGAAGCTGGCCGCCGTGCCGCTGGGGAATTTTACGTTCCTGCGGTTTTCGGGCGCCTGGCAAGGCTTTGGGTCCGCTTTCGTACCTATTTGGGGTAAGCTTCTTTGGGGTAAGCTTCGACCGATGATCCAAAGCGACGATATCGATCTTCCGCCGGCCCGGCGAAGTCTTTCGGCCCGGCTTCTCGTTCTGGCCATTGTTTATGTAATGGTCAGTGAAGTCTTCATTTATGTGCCGTCAATTCACCGATTTCGGGTTGAATATCTTCAGAATCGGCTTGCCGATGGCCATCTGGCAGTTTTGGCTTTGGATGCAAGCCCTAATCGGACCATCAATGATCGCCTGACCGACGAGTTGCTCCGTCACGCACAGTCCGATCTTGTTATTCTGCATGGGTACGGGGCACGAACCCTTATGCTTGAGCGTCGTGACATACCACAACCAAAGCCGATGTTCGTTGTCGATCTTAGATCGCTCGATTTGGTGGATGGTATGATCCAAGCGATGGAAGATGTCTTTCGGCGTAAATCGCTCTTGATTCGTGTTATTGGCCCATCACCAAAAGAGCCGCGATTGCTTGTTGAGTCGGTGATGACGACAGACCGTCTCCAGACGGAGATCCGTGCCTTTTCGCGGCGGATCTTGGCGCTATCGATTGTCATTTCCCTAGCAACGGCAGGATTGATTTATATCAGCTTGCAGTTTCTGATGGTGCGACCAATGCGTCGCCTTACGCAAAGCATGATTCGGTTCCGCGATGTTCCCGAAGATGCTAGCCGCATCTTGGTTCCCGAAAAGCGGAGCGATGAGATTGGGATTGCCCAACGGGCCTTGGCCGAGATGCAGAGCCGTCTACGTCTAGCTCTGGCGCATCGCGCGCGGCTTGCAGCCCTGGGCACTGCCATGGCTAAAATCAATCATGATCTCCGCAACATTCTGGCGACGGTTCAACTGGTTGCTGATAGCTTGACGGCCAGTACGGATCCTAAATCAATTAAAATGGCATCCAAGTTGACCAACTCGGTCGAGCGCGCGCAAAGATTGGTAGAGCAAATCTTGGAATTTGCGCGAGGTACGCCTGCAACTATGGATCGGCAATCCACGACGCTCCAAGATCTTATCGATAAAGCCTATGCCGAGGTGGCGCCGAATTTACGCCACAAAATATCTTTGCGGAATCATATCCCGGGCGATCTCTTGGTGTTTGTAGATCTTCATGAAGCGGGGCGAATTTTTCTTAATCTTATTCGCAATGCCATCGAAGCAGGAGCAAAGACATGGGATGTTCGTGCCAATGCCGACGATGCCATGGTTACAATCATCTGTAAGGACGATGGCCCTGGGGTGCCGCAAGATGCGCGTCGGAAACTGTTCGAACCTTTTACCCACGGGAGTAAGGCTGGAGGTACAGGATTGGGCCTTGTTATTGCTCGCGATATCGCCCGTGCTCACGGTGGCGATGTGATTTTTGATGGGACGAGCCAATCCGGTGCAGTTTTCAAGGTGATCCTGCCACGACCGAAGTCTCATTCTAATCGATTTGTAGCAACAGCGACTTAAGATAGGCGCTTTCTGGGAGGAAGGGGTGGATCGGATGGTCGGGGCCGGCGCCACCGATCCGCAAAATGCGTCCGTGACGCTTGGCATCGCCAATCCCCGCAGCCACAGCATTGATAAGATCGCTCAGTTCGACATGATATGAACAGCTGGCAATATGAAGAAGGCCATTCTGCGCGACGAGTGCGGAGGTTAGCCGCGCCAATTTGCGGTATCCGCGCAAGGCCGTGGGCAAATCCTTCCGCGTTTTAGCAAAGGCAGGTGGGTCGGCATTGACGATGTCGTAGGTTTCGTTCTGAGTGGCGCGGCTTTCCATATCAGCAAAGGCATCGTTACGGTGCGGAGTAAACCGGGCAGCTACATTATTAGCTTCAGCTGCCTTCGCTGCTAGAGATAAAGCTGCTTCCGAGCGGTCGACCAGGATCGCTCGCTTAGCACCATGCACTAACGCCAAGACAGAAAATCCGCCCCCATATCCATAATAATCGATCAAAGATGTATTTTCAGCTAAGGCAGCCAGTGCCGCCCGGTTAGACCGTTGGTCGAAAAACCATCCGGTTTTCTGACCAGTGATAGGATCGGCAAAGAAGTGTGCCTGATTCTCTTCCATAGGTAGGGCATCTGGTAAGGTAGCGCCGATAACTTCGACCTCGTGCTGTGGGAGTCCTTCCAAAAGCCGTGCCGAGCTATCGTTCCGCAAAACGATGGTCTGCGGTTTCAAGGTCGCGTGCAAAGCTTCGAGAAGAAGAGGGTGTAACCGATCCATACCGGCGGTGTTTTGCTGAACCACCACAACCTGGTCATAGCGGTCGATAATTAACCCAGGAAGACCATCGGCTTCGGCATGAATTAAGCGATAAAAGGGGCGATTGAATAATCGAGTGCGCAAAGCCACGGCTTGACTAAAGCGTTGCTCAAGAAAATGATGATCGATGAGGGTATCAAAGTGAGGATCTAGTAGCCGCAAAGAAATCAACGGCTTCGAATTAAATATCCAAACGCCCAGACTTTGCCCGCTGGCTGTCACCACTGTGACTAGGCTCCCGGCGGGCAGAGCCTTAGCAGTAGTATCCATCACCACTTCATTGGAATAAATCCAAGGATGGCCGTGTATGGCGCGCTTGTGGGCACCGGGACGAAGCTGAATCTTCGGTCGCGCCGCGGGAAGATCAGCGATCGGATAATCGGTGAGCATTAATCGAAAGCCATGGATTTGGCTAACCGCTTCCCATCAAGGGTTTGGCATAGGATAAGGCAAGGTCCCACGGAAAAAAGATCCAGGTATCCTGACTAACTTCCGTACCGTAGGAATCGGCAAGGTCTCGGCCTGTGGGTTTCACATAGACCGAGGTGACATGGGCCTTGGGAAGAAGTTTGCGCACATATCGCATTGTAACGCCGGTGTCGATGACGTCTTCAACCACCAGCCACCCAGCACCATCGCCTTCGACACCTTTGAGGACCGTAAGCTCGCCTTGCTTTTGATGCTCATAGCTGACGATGCAGATGGTATCGATCAATCGGATATCTAATTCGCGCGCCATAATCGCTGCGGGGACAAGACCGCCGCGGGTTACGGCGATAATTCCTTTCCAGGGACCTAAGGGCTTAAGCCGTCGCGCTAAGGCACGACAATGACGATGCATTTCCTCCCATGATACAGGAAAATGCTCGAAGTTCTCGGCAGAGTCTGACATGTAAATGCCTCCCTCTTAGGGCGAATAGTCAACGGCTTAATTCGTGCTCAAACGCAATCTTTACTACCGCTTCTGGAAGATTCCAGCAATCTTTCCCGCGGTGTTTCAAAAGAGTTTAACCGAGATAGGATCTCAAGGGGGATATACCAAAAAAGCGCAAAGCCCACGGTAGGCAGGCCTTGAAGAGGGCTTCTAATTAAATGAAGAAAAGCCGAAATTAACGGACGTAAACGTGCACTTCGTTCGCGGCAACCGCCGGGCTTGGCGTTTGGGTCATGGTGATCCGTGATGAAGGCATGCCCATATTGGTCAGCGATCGATAAACCCGCTCTGCCTGACGTTTAGCATTATTGGCATTGAGGGCGACTTGCGCCGATGTGCCTTGCGCCGGCGATACGGCGACCACCGTGAAGGTTGCGTCGGGCTTGCGCTCCAATGCTTGGCTCGCAGCCGTATAAAGCGCCTGCTCGTAATTGACATCGTTACGGTCGAACCGGATCACCACTAAGGGGCGTTGCCCCGCCACAGCCGCAGCCTGAGGTGATCCAGGCGTCAGCGGAACTACAGCACGATTGCCTAAGCTGGCGCCATACATTTCACCGTTCTTAATCGCCAGCGACAGCGCCGTCATATTGCGCTGTTCCCCGCTGAGGTAAAGGGTTTGGCGATTGATGTCTTGGCTAATTTCGAACAACAAGCGATCGACTTCGACTACTGTGCGATTGACGTCATCTTCAAGGACGGCCAATTGACGGTGATCTTCTTCGATCGCACCGGATAGACTATATGCCGACCGTACCGATTCCCGAATATACGAAGCTTGCGCCGAAGATGCGGCAGCGGCGGTCGATAGATTGTTCATCCGTGCAATATCGGCAGATAGATGATCCAGCTGTGTCTGCGCCTGATTCCATTGTTGGATCAACTCGGGATTGCCAGGTGTGGTGCCCGCTTGCAGCCGAGAATTAATGGCGGCAACGACAGCATGGTAAGCATCGGTCGTCTGAACCGTTTCGGTACGGACTTGAGTCAATTCATTGTTCTGTTGCTGGATCTGACCTTGGAGAGCGACCAAATCGCCGCGAAGCTGGGTGACTTTTTGTCCAACGAAGGTTCCGGTTGCAGCGCCAGGTGTCGCCGTTGGGACGACCCGCGATTGCGGTGCGGGCAACCGCGCCGTCGTCGCCGTCGGGGCGCCCACGGGTGTACCCGCTGTTCCATAGGGATCGGGTGCGGTTGTCGATGCAGCGGGCGTCGCTCGATTTTCGGCATCGAGGCTTGGCCAGGCACCCTCGGGCTCAGCACAAGCCCCTAAGAGTCCAAGAAAAACAAGTGCGGAAATGCCGCCAGCGGCGCGAGAAACGCGGAAGATCATCATGCGTCGTGGTCCGTTACCCCTAAACCGGCCGCGGGCCGGTATTCCCTTGGCGGTCCTTTAACCCACAATCCCAACCAAAAAAGTGAAAACTTTCCGACGGTTGGCACAGGTGAGCATAGTACCTGCCTCGTTCCAAAGCGACAAGACGTAAAATCCCAAGTTGCGGGAGAATATGCCTTACCGCCTCTTCATTCTCGGGGACAGGTCTTGCCACGATGCGCGCGGAAAGGCAAGCGGCCCCGCCAAAAACCATAAGGGCTGTGGCAAATTCCCGAGAAGCCGCGGCATCCCTGCAACAGTTCCAGAAAAAATTGTGGGGCGTAGGAAAATGGCGCAATTCGTGGATTCTACTAGGTAATCGCCGCAGAACCATCGGCAGAAAGGCGAAGCCAAGGGTTGGCGGCGACCGCCTGTGGCTATTGTAAAGCTAGACTTTGTGGGCCAGGTCGCGATAAGAGCGGGTCGCACCGACTCCGCCGACCGACCCCCATGTAAGGCCACAGTTTTAAGGCCATAGTTTTAAGGCCATGGTTTTGTGGACGAGACCTCTAAGCCTAGGGAGGGGAAGCCAAAGGCATAGGATGACAGTTCCACGCCCCACGCGGACTAAGGCAGACTAAGATTGCAGCAAAGATCGGGGCGAGGCTGCCTGGCGCGGGCCTTTATGGAGCGGGGTCTCCTCCATAAAGTCTTTACCATTATAAAGTCTTTACCATTAAGGAGGGCTTGGTTATGGTCCGAGCCGGTTGCGCCCGTAGCTCAGCTGGATAGAGCGTCTGACTACGGATCAGAAGGTCAGGAGTTCGAATCTTCTCGGGCGCGCCAATTTTCCATTCTCATTCATCTCAAGAACCCGCACCGGGCACCGCGCATTCTATGTTTGTAATCTAGTATTGAGGGGGTAGGGGTTAAGCCACCCTCAGGTCTAGGAATGGCGCGCGGGAAACCGTGGCCGAATGGTTTTAAAACCAACTGGCTTTAAAATTAAAGGGGCAAGACATGACCATTGCCAAAAACACGATCTGCATTTGGTACGACAAAGAAGCCGAGGCGGCGGCCCGCTTCTATGCCAAGACCTTTCCCAACAGTGCGGTGCAGGCCGTGCACCGGGCGCCCAGCGACTATCCTTCGGGAAAGGCAGGGGATGTGCTGACGGTCGAATTCACCGTTGCGGGGATTCCTTGCTTGGGACTCAATGGTGGACCTGCGTTCAAACATAACGAAGCTTTCTCGTTTCAGATCGCCACCGACGATCAAGAGGAAACCGATCGCTACTGGAATGCCATCGTCGGCAACGGCGGTCAGGAAAGCGCCTGCGGGTGGTGCAAGGATAGATGGGGCATCTCGTGGCAGATCACGCCGCGCGTACTGACCGAGGCGATAGCTGCGGGCGGCGATCAAGCAAAGCGCGCCTTCGCGGCGATGATGACGATGAAGAAAATCGACGTCGCCACGATCGAGAAAGCACGGCGGGGGTGAGGGGTAGTTGAGGCGAGCTACGAAAGATTTTGCAGAACGAATAGACTAGATCGTTAATCGTTATTAGATCAGCGCGGGTTTGAGGCTTTGCGGCGGGAAGGCTTTTGGGGTGCGGCGATTAAGGGGGTGGTGAGTTTTTGGTAAAGCTCGAACAGATATTCGATCCGCTGGCGCTCGTTGGTGAAGGGCTCTTTCCTCGTGTCGAAAAATCACGCACTCATCTTGGATAACCGTCGGCGTCGCTGCCGGTGGCGGATAAGGCCAAGGCCGATGGCGAACACCGCCACAAAGATGGGCATCAAGGCGATATTGATGAACTGAACCCATCGTTCGAGATGACGAATATCTTTCCGGAGATCGCCGCGGACGGTGCGGAGCTCTTGCCGTGCCGCTAAAAGCTCGCTTTGGAATTGCGCGATCGCGGCGGTCTGTTCGGCTGTGGGTGCAGGGAGCGCCGATGAATCTCCGGGAATGGTCTGTTCGGTGTCCGGTGCGGGTGTGGGTGTCGCTGGGGCACCAGGCTTGGGCTGAGCAGCGGCAAGTTTGCGGGTTAAGTCGGCGACCTTTTGTTGTAAGGCCTGTTCGGTGCCCCGCAAGCGAAGTTCCGCAGCCTTTTGCAAAGCGATGATCCGCTCGAAGGGACGTTGCGAGACGCCCCGGGAGCGAAGCCCAATTAACGCATCGCTTCCGGCCAGATTCTCCACCGCGTTAAAGGCAAAGTCACCGTTGTTGGCATTCGGTCGGATAACCTGTCGGCCAAAGAATTCTTGTGTGTCGACCCAAAACCGATCTTCCAAAAGATCGGTATCGGCGACAATGATAGCGCTTAATGGTGCGGCCGATTTCGTGAGATGCGGTTTCGTGGACTTTACCGTATCGGATTTTTCCCCAACAGGTTTGGTTGGCTCTGGTGAAGATGATGGGGATGGAGATGGCTTTTTCTCTCCGGGTTTTTCCGATGTTTTATCGTCGCTTTCTTCTTTGGGTGGACCGTCGGGAAAAGCGCTGACAACATTTCCACGCACCCGCGCCGCCAAGGTGTAACGCTGACCCGTCGGTTTGAAATCCCGCAGCAGGGACTGAAAATCGGGCATGCCTTGGAATCGTTCGGCGGGCATTAAAGCGGCCTTATCCGAGGAGGTAAGCAGCGGCTCGAAAGTAAGGGTGGCGCCCTCTTTCTTGCGGAGGGCCCCGGCGGTTGCAACATTGATCACTTCAAGATTGGCGGTGACGTTATCGCTGTTATTAATCGCTTCGTGGGGTAGGGAAATCCACCCTGGATAATCGATGGGAATGGTTTCGGTGGCCATGCCGGCATTGATGCGCCGTGCATACTGACCATCGGCAACGATTTTATCTGGTTCAAGAATAACGCCCCAGGCATCAAGAATGGGTTTGAGATCCGACGATGAGCGCATGGCAGCGCCCGCTGGTCCGTAGGCTGCGGCGCCAACCTCGGATAAAGGATCGACAAAGATCAAACCATGACCGCCTTTAAGGAAATACTGATCGATGGCGTAAAGAGTCTTTTGCGGCAATTTCTCGGGATGAATAATCAAAAGGACCGTGACCTCTTCCGGGATCTCATTCACGTCGAGGGTGAGGTTACGCACCTCCATCAACTGTTTGATCTGATCAATGGCGACCCAGGGCTGGGTGGGTAAGCCTTGCATGGCCGCACGGAGATCACCCTCGACGGGTAAGGTTGCAAGGATACCAACCACGGCTTTCTTTGGATGATCCAAAGCATAAACGAGGCGCGCTAAATCGTATTCTAGAAACGATTCGCGTTCGGGCGTGAAAAAGGGAATGGTCTCTTTGCGGCCATCTTTCGCTTCGCCAGCAAGACCAAAGTAAATCAATTCACCCGTGGCATCGATAGGCACGCCTTGTAAGCCAGCTTTCAAAGCTTGGTCTTCTTCTTCGGAGAAAGCGCTCGGAGTCTTATCGACAACGATCAGCTTACCGCCACTGGCCGCTGAAAATTCGCGCAACATATCCCGCACGCGCTGACCATAGGCAGCATAGGTGGGCGCTTCGCGCATCAGGCGCTCAGACATAAAGAAGCGGAGGGTAATCGGCTGTTCAATCTCAGCCATAGTTTGCCGCGTCCCTGGCGATAAGGTGAAAAGTTTATCTTGGGTCAAATCGATGCGCGCGCCGCTTAGCCATCGATCGGCACCAAGATTGACGCCGATCAAAAGTGCGGCCGCAAGAAGAAGAACAGGAAGCGAGAGATAAGACTTCATTGCGCCTTCCTCCGCTCGATAATGCCTGTTCCCGCAAAAAGGAAAAAGGTAATCAAGGACAGAAAATAAATCAGATCACGCGCATCGATCACGCCCCGGGTAATGGCCTGAAAGTGACCGAGAACGCTGAACGAGCGAAGGGTGGCGATGACCGATGTGGATGCCCAATCGGTGAAAAATTCAAGCAGGATAGGGGCGCCGCTGACCGTAAATAGGAAACACACCGCCACACCTAAGATGAAGGCGATAACCTGATTCTTAGTAAAGGCAGAGACGAAAGCACCCATACTGAGGTAGGCTCCCGCCATGAGCAAACTCCCGATATAGCTTGCAAGAATCACGCCGTTATCGGGATTACCAAGATAGTTGACGGTGGCCCATAAAGGGAAAGTTAGGATCAATGCAATAGCAGTGAAGGCCCAGGCGGCTAGAACCTTTCCGATCATCGCTGCTCCGGTTCGGATCGGTAAAGTCAGCAGCAATTCGATGGTGCCGGTCCGCCGCTCTTCTGCCCAGAGGCGCATCGCCAGCGCCGGCAGGAAAAATAAATAAATCCACGGGTGGAGCATAAAGAAAGATCCCAATGTCGCCTGCCCGCGAACCAGAAATTGGCTGGCGAAAAAAGTCATGGCACCAAGAGCGACCAAAAAAACGACAATGAAAATATAGGCAAGAGGTGAACCGAAATAACTGCCAAGCTCACGGCGGAATACGACAGCGATATTAGAGAGCATGGGAAACCTCGCGGCCAGGGTTTTGCGTAAGGCCATCGACGATGCTGCGGAAAGCGGCATCCAGTGCGCCCAGGTTCCGCTTGGTAATCGCCTAAGATCCATCCCCATTGTGGGGCTTGCCCTCGGCCCGGATCTGACCCTCGGCGATAACCAAGGCGCGGGTACATACGGCTTCGACTTCTTCTAAAATATGGGTCGAAATATAATCGCCTTATGCGGCGCGAGATCTTTAATCAGATTACGTACCTCGTGTTTTTGTACGGATCGAGACCGTCAGTTGGCTCGTCTAGAATCAAGATTTCGGGGTCGTGCAACAAGGCCTGCGCCAAACCGACGCGACGCTTAAACCCTTTCGATAGAGTTTCGATAGGTTGATCCAAAGCACCCTCAAGATGGGTACGGGTGACGGCGAGAGCGATCGCATCGTGACGCTGTTTACGGTCAAATCCGCGCGCCGCCGCGCAAAGTCAAAAATCCCCGCGGCGTCATATCGGGATAGGCGGGCGCTCCTTCGGGCAGATATCCCAGATGATGTTTCGCAGCGATCGGATCTCCTCGATATTAATGCCGTGCAAAATCGCCGACCCCGAGGTAGGTGCCAAGAATCCTGCCACCATTTTCATGGTGGTGGATTTGCCGGCACCGTTGGGACCCAAGAATCCAAGAACTTCGCCTTGTGCGACAGTAAAGCTGACATCATCAACCGCTAAAATGCTGCTAAAACGCTTTGTTAGGTGTTGCACCTCAATCATAGGTCTTTCCTTGAAAAGATGATGTTGCCACGTCACGGCAAACGCGCGCGAGAGGTCTATGACATATTGGGATTTATCTCACAAGATCCTCGCGTAATTACGGCAGAAATTGTTAGACTAGCCCATCTAAATTATTTATGAAGGAAGCATCTAAGCATAGACACTTGCGGCTTAGTATACCCGGTGGAGATATGACCTATAAAACAGACCAAGAGGAATTTTGGGCCGGGGAATTCGGTGATGAATACACCAATCGAAATCAAGGCGAGCAACTACTGATCAGTAATATTGCTCTATTTGCGCAAATTCTGAAAGCAGCTCCGCCAGCGACAGTAAACTCACACGGGATCAAATCAATTGTCGAGTTGGGATGCAATAGAGGACTCAATCTACAAGCATTGAAAAAAATAAATAGTGCGTTTGAATTGTGCGGATATGAGATTAATGAACAAGCGGCAACTGAGGCTCAAGCGGCTGGGGTAGGACGTATTGTAAATCGTACGATTCTCGATCAACTTCCCTCTGACAGCACGTATGATCTTGCTTTTACCAAAGGCGTCTTGATCCATATCAATCCCGATGTTCTCGATCGGGTTTATGACAATCTTTATAATCTGTCGCGCCGCTATATTCTTATTTGCGAATATTATAATCCAAGCCCAGTTACGGTAACATACCGCGGCAAAAGCGATCGTTTGTTTAAACGTGATTTTGCGGGGGAGCTTATAGCCAAGTATAACTTACGCTTGGTTCATTATGGTTTTGTCTATCATCGCGATTATTATTTTCCTCAGGATGATATCACTTGGTTTTTGCTAGAGAAATAAAGTCATTTTGTTGCAGAGGATCGCCCGAGAGCGGTACTTGTCTTTTTAAGAACCTCATCTAAAAGAGTCTCGATTTTTTGCGGATTCTCCCAAGTGACCGTAATGGGAAGAACAAGTATGGAATGACGAAGATCAGAAGGGAGACGGACGAAGTCTTTTGTCGTTGTTATGAGCCGAGATTGCGTCGCGGCGGCTTCGGCAAGTAGCTGAGCGATTTCTTTTCTCTTGTAGGGATGATGGTCTGGAAATTCTCGTAGACCAACAACCTGCGCACCGAGACTGCTCAGAGTCGCAGCAAATTTGCTGGGGCGCCCAATTCCAGCAAAGGCTAAAACTTTTTGGCCTGCGATTGAGTCATGTCCCAGCGCTGGTGTCATACGCGCTTTTAAAAGGTCGCGCTGATTTCCAATCAGCGCGGCAAGATTATGTTGATCTTCTCCCAGGATAATAACTGTGTGACTATGTGTCAGTGCTGATGTCATAGACTCTCGTAAGGGACCAGCAGGGATGACTCTGCCATTGCCAAGACCGTAGGAACCGTCCATCACCAGAAAACAATGGGTCTTCACAAGGCCTGAATTCTGCAAACCATCATCAAGTACGAGGATAGTTGCGCCTTGTTTCATAGCAAGTTTGGCGCCAGCGGCGCGATCCCGCGCCACTATGGTCGGAGCCGCTGTAGCCAAGAGGAGCGCCTCGTCACCGACGTCACGAAAATTATGAACGACAGGATCAACCATCAATGGCCCAGCATGGGTTCCGCCATATCCCCGTATCAAAGCCCAGGGTGTTTCGCCGCGTTGTTGTAACCGTTGCAATAAATCAAGAACGATGGGGGTCTTACCTGCGCCGCCGGCAACGATATTGCCTACGCATAAAACAGGGAGAGAAGCGCGATACGGCTCAACGCCAAGGCGGCGTAGCCAGGCGCCCGCGCGCCAGCCATAGCTAAAAGGTGATAGGAGATGCGCCATCATCCCATTTTTTTGCCAAAATTTAGGCGTGCGCACGGCGGTTATCCTGAAGTCGCGCCTCGCTATCTTGATTGAGGGAACTCAGAAAAGGGGTGATCCGGGTAACGATTCGATCAAGAGCGCTGGCTTCGCGCTGCGCCACAAGGTGCGCTCTAACGATGCGATCGCTCCGTAAGGTTTTGTCGGCCAACAGCTGATGAACCGCTTGAGCTAAGTCCGTAGCATTTTGAATATCGCTTAAGGCGCCCTTGCGCCGGAGCTCCTCGGTTAAACCTGAGAAATTAAAGGTGAAGGGTCCAACAATAATCGCCGTGTCAAGCTGTGCTGCCTCGATAGGGTTATGTCCACCGATAGGCACTAAGGACCCACCCAAGAATGTGACCCCAGCTAAACGATAGAATAATCCCATCTCTCCTAAGGTGTCTGCTAAATAAATATCGTGCTGAGGATTGAGAATATCACCATGACTGCGTTGGGCAACGGTAAGACCCTTGGCTTTGAGCGAAGCGGCGATCTCATCGCCACGGATTGGATGGCGCGGGGCAATCATCGTCACGATATGAGGAAAATTGATCCGGAGTTGACGATGGGCGGTCGCCACCAAATCCTCTTCCCCGATGTGGGTGGAAGCGGCAAGCCACACGGGCCGTCCTGCGATTTGTTCTTTAAGAGATGCAAGGTCCTGCGCGTCCACGGGCAAAGGAGCAGCTCCAGCTTTAAGATTTCCCTCGCAAACAACCTGTGTTGCACCTAAATTGCGCAGACGCTGGGCTTGGGCTTCATCTTGAGCCAGACATAAATCAAAACGTTGTAACAAAAAATGAATCAAGGACCGTTGTCGTTGCCACCGACGATAGGACTTCTCCGACATGCGGCCATTGACCATGATTAAAGGGATGGAACGGCGGGCGATGGCATCAATCGTATTGGGCCAAAGCTCGGACTCGATCCACAGGGCAAGATCTGGTTGCCAATGATTCAGGAATCTCTCGATCCAAGGAAGGCGATCGACGGGCGCGAATTGATGAAGAACCCCGGTGGGCAAGCGATCGACAAGAATACGCGCGGATGCGACAGTTCCGGTCGTCATTAAAATCCTAAGCTGTGGATGTATCGCTTGCAGTTTTTTGATCAAGGCCAAGACACTCATAGCTTCGCCGACACTGGCGCCATGCAGCCAGATCAAAGGGCCTTTCGGTCGCCTATGGGTAGCTAGGCCGCGCCGTTCCGATAGGCGGGCAAGATCTTCCTTACCTCGGCGAGCACGTTGGTGAAGCAATAACTCGATCAAAGGGCTAAAGATCGTTGTCGCGCCGCGCCAAAATCGGAGGGAGAGTGGAATTGTCATGGGGTAGCTATGCGTTTTGCTATTTTGGTAGGCAAAGTGCCTGGCGGCGCGGGCATGATGGGAGTGGCACCGACATGGTGATCGGCTTGCGCCGCTTGATCGTTCATAATTTCTTCAAGGCGTTGTCTGAAAAGGGCGATGGTCTGATCGTCAGCATCCGCAGGGATCTCGATCGCATTGCCCCAGATCATGACGCCACGCGAAAACGGCAGGGCAATCAAAAACCGATCCCACGTATTCATCACCTTACGTAGTCGAACAGCGGTGGTGGCAGGAAGAATGGGGACACCGGCAAGGCGTGCCACCCGGATTGCCCCATCGCTAGCTTGCATACGTGGACCGTGCGGACCATCCGGTGTAATCCCAACGGCTTCGCCGGCGCGAAGTCTGCGGACCATCGCTTTAACAGCGTCAAGCCCCCCTCGCCGCGAGGATCCCTCGATAGTCTCAATGCCGAAATAGGAAACAGTGCGTGCAATGAACAAGCCATCGCCGTGAGTCGAGATGAGCATGTGAAAAGGATAGCCTCGAAACCAGGTAAAGGGCATCATCATCAGTCGGCCATGCCAAAAGGTAACGATAAAGGGTTTTCCCTGATTCAATAATCGCTGCGGGTTCTCAAACCCAATCCGCTCCCATCGGGTTGTGATCATAACTAAACGGATATAAAGCTGCACCAGCCAACAGGCGGCCTGCCGTAGTCGCTCATTTCGCGAGATTTGTTTTAGGAATTTTTTTATCATAGGCGATAGAAGGTTTCCTTAAGCGATCCGCCGAGATTTTTGCGATTGCGCCCATGTATCACGGTTTTATCGCGAAAAGGTAGAGGATATGCAGAAATACAGGGCGAGGATTGCCTAAAAACAAGGCAAAATATCAAACATTAAGACCTATCCCGCATACGCATAGTCAAAGCTTGGGTTTTCTGCTATCGGAACGAGATCGCCGCGATAGACGGTGAGGGATGAGAACCAGAGGGGGATGCTTATGCGTAAACTTGCAGGAGTTGCGTTAAGTTTAGCGGGGATAGCCTTTGCGGCCGCGGCCGTTGCGCAGGATATCACCATTGCTTTGATCCATGGCAAAACGGGTGCGCTAGAGGCCTATGCCAAGCAAACAGAGGTTGGCTTGATGATGGGCCTCGAGTACGCAACTAAGGGCACCATGATGGTGAACGGGCGCAAGATCAAGGTTATTACCAAGGACGATCAAGGAAAGCCGGATCTTGCGACGACTCTGCTAACCGAAGCTTATATCGATGATAAAGCAGATCTTGCCATTGGAACGACCTCATCGGGTGCAGCTCTGGCGATGCTGCCTATCGCTGAGGAAAATAAAAAAATTCTGATTGTCGAGCCTGCAGTAGCGGATCAGATTACGGGCGATAAGTGGAATCGCTATATCTTTCGCACCGCACGCAATTCGACCCAAGATGCTATTTCCAATGCGGTGGCCTTGGGCAAAAAAGGTGTGACCATTGCAACCCTGGCCCAGGACTATGCCTTTGGTCGCGATGGTGTAGCGGCATTTAAGGAAGCTCTGGCAAAAACAGGAGCAACCCTGGCTGCCGAAGAATACGCGCCGCAGCAAGCAACGGACTTCACAGCTCCAGCACAGCGTCTTTTTGATGCTCTGAAGGACAAGCCTGGACGTAAAATCATTTGGGTTATTTGGGCGGGCCCGTCACCGATGCCTAAGTTGATGGACCTTAACCCAAGCCGTCTCGGCATTGAACTGGCCTCGGGTGGAAACATTCTGCCTGCGATGGCTGCGTATAAAAATCTTCCCGGCATGGAAGGCGCCACTTATTACTATTACGAAATTCCCAAAAACAAAGTGAACGATTGGTTGGTGGCTGAGCACACGAAACGTTACAATGCGCCACCAGACTTCTTCACGGCAGGAGGTATGGCGGCTGGGATTGCTGCGGTTACGGCGATCGAAAAGGCCAAGGGTACCGATACGGAAAAACTCATCGCAGCTATGGAGGGAATGGAATTCGATTCGCCGAAAGGTAAGATGAAATTCCGTAAAGAAGATCACCAAGCACTGCAGAGCATGTATCACTTTAAGATCAAAAGTGACCCAAATGTTGCATGGGGGATCCCCGAATTGGTGCGAGAATTGAAGATCGAGGATATGGAGATCCCGATCCGAAATAAGCGCTAGCCCAGGGTTGTGGGATGGCGCTGCCATCTTCGGCGGCGGCACAGATAGAGACGCGCAACGTGACCATTCGGTTCGGAGGGCACGTTGCCGTCGATACGGTTTCCTGTGCCTTTCATGAGGGAAGTTTAACGGCGATCGTTGGACCGAATGGCGCCGGCAAGACGACGTATTTCAACTTAATCTCGGGTCAGCTGCGCGCCAGCGCAGGACAGATTTATCTGCGCGGCGAGGATATCACCCCGCTCTCGGCACCCTTACGGACCCGGAAAGGGATCGGTCGCGCCTTTCAGCTGACCAATCTTTTTCCCAATTTGACGGTTCTTGAAAACATCCGCCTGGCGGTTCAGGCGGCCGCCGGGGAGGGCATGGATATGTGGGTTCCATGGTCGCGGCGAACGACATTGATCGCGACAGCGGAAACCATTCTCGAGCGTGTCGCTTTACAGTCTCGTGCCAGCACCCTTGCCGCTATGCTTTCCCATGGGGATCAACGAAAATTAGAAGTCGCGATGTTGATCGCCCTGCGCCCATCGGTTTTCATGTTCGACGAGCCAACCGCAGGTATGAGCGCCGATGAGGCACCGGTCCTTCTCGATTTGATCAAAACGATCAAGGCCGAGGGAGATAAAACGATCTTGCTGGTCGAGCATAAGATGGAGGTGGTGCGTTCGCTCGCCGATCGGATTATCGTTTTGCATAACGGCCAACTTGTCGCCGATGGTAATCCTGCCGAGGTCATGGCCACACCCATTGTGCAGCAAGCTTATCTTGGTACGGCCGCGGCGACGATATGATCATGCGACAGGATCCACTGCTTATTCTCGAGGGCGTGCATACACATATTGGTCGCTATCACATTCTTCAAGGTATTGATTTGCAGATCCCTGAAGGTGAAGTCACAATGTTACTAGGCCGCAATGGAGCAGGGAAGACAACAACCTTACGAACCATTATGGGTTTGTGGCGTGCCTCGCAGGGAAAGATTAATTTCGCGGGGCAAGCGATCGAAACTTGGCCGACTCCCGAAATTGCTCAAAGCAATATAGCCTATATTCCCGAAACCATGGCTGTTTTTGCGGATTTGACGGTCAAAGAAAACATGATCTTGGCGGTACGCAAAGGCCTTCTAGATGAGGCGCGATTGAATTGGATTTTTGGATTCTTTCCTGCGTTACGAAAATTTTGGCTATTTCCGGCTGGATCTTTATCGGGCGGACAAAAGCAGATGTTGTCGATTGCGCGCGCGATGGCCGAGCCAAGGCGATTAATCCTGGTGGACGAACCGAGCAAAGGGTTAGCGCCATCAATCGTCGAGGCGCTCATCGCTGCGTTTCAAGAATTGAAGCGTGCAAAAACGACCCTTCTCATGGTCGAGCAAAATTTTCGTTTAGCGCAAGCCGTAGGTACCCATGTAGCAGTGATGGATGATGGTCGCATTATCCATCATGGCACCATGGCTGTTCTCGCTGCGGATCAAGATCTACAGCGACGGTTATTAGGCCTTAACCTCGATCATCGTTCATAAGAGGATCCTATCTGTGACGGAGAATGCATCGATAAGGGAGGAATCGGCGACCGCCTTACCGGCACTGCGACGGGATTGGGTACCGATTGTCTTACCGGTCGGTTTGGCACTCTTGAGTTTACCGCTCATTGGTAATGGTGCGACGTGGGCGACGCTGACTTTCGCGGGTATCGCCATGGGGATGATGATTTTTTTGATGGCATCGGGTCTCACCCTCGTTTTTGGATTGATGGATGTTCTTAACTTCGGTCATGGTGCCTTCATCGCGGTAGGGGCGTATGCTGCTGCGGCTGTATTGTTGCGGTTATCGGATTGGACAGGGGCGGATACAATGCTGCTCAATCTGGCTGCTGTCGGTATAGCGGCTCTAGCGGCGATGGCAGTCACAGGGGTGCTAGGGTTGGTTTTTGAGCGGGTATTAATCCGCCCGGTCTATGGTCAGCATTTAAAACAAATCCTCATTACCATGGGTGGATTTATTGTCGCCGAACAGATTTTGCATGCAATTTTCGGACCGGTCCCCATCTCCTTACCTTTGCCAACGGCTTTCCGTGGTTCTCTGAATTTTGGAGAGGTTACGATCGAAAAGTTTCGCCTTGGCGCTATGGGTGTTGGCTTCGTGGTTTTCGTCGCGATGGCGGTGATTTTGACCCGTACAAAAATTGGGCTACTGGTGCGTGCAGGAGTAGAAAATCCTGAGATGGTGGAAGCCTTGGGATACAAGGTGCGACGCTTGTTCGTCATGGTATTTGTTGCCGGTTCCACTCTTGCAGGTCTTGGCGGCAGTTTATGGGCGCTATACCGGGAGACAGTGACCGCAGCCATGGGAATGGAAATCATTGTTTTGGTTTTCATTGTGATTATCGTCGGCGGTCTCGGCTCGGTCGGTGGATGTTTTATCGGCTCTCTGTTGGTTGCCTTATTAGCCAATTACGCTGGGTTTTGGCGCCAAAGGTGGCGTTGGTTTCTAATATTCTATTAATGGCACTGGTGTTGATGTGGCGGCCGCAAGGCCTTTATCCTGTTGCTAAACGGTAGGAGGCCATGTTGACCCGCCTTCTTTCGGATGATCTGCCCCGTAGCCGGTTATTGATGCTTTTGCTGATCGTGATTGTGATTGGTCTTGCTGGAGCACCTTTTCTTTTTCCCGGTAGCAAGGCTTTGAATGTTGCAGTGAAGATCTCAATCTTTATCGTTCTAGCCGCATCCTACGATGTATTGTTGGGTTATACCGGTATCGTCTCCTTCGCTCATACATTGTTTTATGGGATCGGCGCTTATGGAGTCGGCATTGCACTTTATCTTTTGGGGCCGAGCTGGGCGGTGGTTGGGCTTGGATTTGTAGCCGGCATTGCCGCCGCCGTACCTTTGGCCTTGGTAATTGGCCTCTTATCTTTGCGTGTTAAGGCGATCTTTTTTGCGATGATTACCTTAGCTGTGGCTTCGGCCTTTGCGGTTCTTGCATCGCAGCTTTCCGAATTCACCGGCGGTGAGGATGGTCGAAATTTCCGAGTACCTGAAATTCTCCAGCCTGGATTTAAGCTGGGCAATCTCTCTTTGTGGGGAGTTGAGGTGAATGGACGGATCCTCTCTTATTATCTGATTTTCTTTGGTAGCTTGATCTTATTTCTTATTTTACTACGGATCGTCAATTCGCCTTTTGGCCGTGTATTGCAAGCGATCCGCGAAAATCCATTTCGTGCCGAAGCCTTGGGTTATCGTACGGTGATTTACCGAACCTTTGCCAATGCCCTTGCGGCATTAGCGGCGGCGCTGGCGGGTGGCTTATGGGCGTTATGGCTTCGCCATGTTGGTCCAGACACCACCCTTAGTTTTTCGATCATGATGGATATCTTATTGATGGTGGTCATTGGCGGTATGGGGACCCTTTATGGAGCGATACTCGGCGCGACCCTCTTTATCTTGGCGCAAAATTATTTGCAAAACCTGATGGGATCGATCAGTGCATCGTTAGTGGATGTCCCTGTTATCGCTGCTGTGTTCCATCCAGATCGATGGCTCCTGTGGTTAGGAATCTTATTTATTCTGAGCGTTTATTTCTTTCCCACCGGTATTGTCGGCCGATTGCGTCGCGACCCCAGAGCCAGGAGAGTTTTATGACCGTCGGTCCGCATTCCCGTTACATCACCCTCTACGACCGCGAAATTCATTATATGGAATGGGGTCAAGATACGGCGCCACCGGTCGTTCTCGCCCATGGACTTGCACGTACAGGGCGAGATTTCGATGATCTTGCCGTACAGTTAAGTAAGCAGTATCGGTTGATTGTACCGGATATGCTTGGCCGCGGTCTCAGCCAATGGAGTCCTGAGCCCGAAACGGAATACTGTCTGGCTTTTTATGCCAAACTCATGACGGCGCTCTGTGATGCTCTGAAGTTTCAACATCTGCGCTGGGTGGGAACCTCTATGGGTGGCGCCATAGGATTATATCTTGCTGCTGGAACTTTACGCGATCGGATCAGCCATCTGGTTTTGAACGACATCGGTCCGGAAATAGGCCACGCAGCGGTGACCCGCATTCGATCTTACGCCGGGACGCCGCCCTCTTTTACGTGTGTGACGGAACTCGAAGCTTATTTCCGAACGATCTATAAGCCCTTTGGTTCCTTAACCGATCAACAATGGCGACGGTTGACCGAGACATCATTCCGCCGCCTACCCGATGGGCGGATAACCCCGCATTACGATCCGAACATCGTGCTACAATTCGAAGCGCATCCCGAAGATTATATCCAATGGATGGCCTATGATTCTTTGAAGGTAAGGGCTCTTTGCTTGAGAGGGATCGATAGCGATCTTCTTTTGCCAGAGACGGCTATGGCGATGACGCGCCGCGGCCCCCACGCCCAGGTCATAACAATACCAGGATGTGGTCATGCGCCGGCCCTCAATGTGCCGGAGCAATTTCAGCCCATTGAGGATTTTCTGAAGTCGTAGCTGTCATTCCACTCCCAAACTCTCACGCTAAGACCGGCAATCTTTCCAACGACTCAAAGAGTTAAGGGGGTAGGGTTTGGGTAAAATAAAAGGGTCGGTCGGTGGAAAATCCCTATCTAGCCGCGCGTAGAGCTTGGCGAGAAATCCCTGTTTTCTCACGGTCATGCCGCGGCTTAGCCCTAATACCGACATATTCCCTTGCAGACTTAAGAACATGCTTACATACATGCACGATACTAACCAAACGCCATCCTGTGATGGATCGACCTTGAGTTCTGGGGGAACCATGCCAAGCACCATCGCCCTCGTCGACGACGATCGCAATATTCTCACTTCCGTGGCTATGGCTTTGGAGGCGGAGGGCTTTAAGGTGCGCACCTATGCCGATGGCGAGGAAGCCCTGCGCGGTCTGTCGTCCAGCCCCGTCGACTTGGCGGTATTGGATATCAAGATGCCCCGTATGGATGGGATGGAGCTTCTGAAAAACCTCCGTACCAAAACGGCGATGCCTGTGATTTTCCTGACCTCAAAGGATGATGAGATCGATGAATTGCTGGGTTTGCGCATGGGCGCTGATGATTATATCAAAAAACCCTTCTCTCAACGTCTCTTGATTGAGCGCATCCGCGCCTTGCTGCGACGTCAAGAAGTTGGCAGTCCTACCGCCGGTAAACCCTCGGAAGCCATCATCGCGCGGGGCGATTTGGTTCTTGATCCCGATCGGCATATGTGCAGTTGGAAGGGCGAAACCGTTCAGCTCACGGTCACGGAATTTTTAATCTTAAAGTCCTTGGCGCAACGCCCTGGACATGTCAAAAGTCGCGATCAATTGATGGATGCGGCTTATGGCGAGCATATTTATGTGGATGACCGGACGATCGATAGCCATATCAAGCGGTTACGCAAGAAGTTCAAGGTGGTTGACGATAGTTTCTCCCACATTGAAACCCTTTATGGGGTTGGCTACCGCTACAAAGAGCAGTAATCCGTCGCAAAGCCTGGTAAAATCCAGCCTTCCTCCTAAGTAAGGAAGGGTATGGCTATTTCAACCGACCGCACGCCGCCGGCCCATCCCGCACTGCCCGCCAATTCGAGCGCGGTAACGCCAGGCACTACCGAACGAGGCGAGGATAAATTCTTACCGCGCCGCCGACCCCGAATCTCGCCGCTTATCCGGCCGATCTTCGCTGTTAATCTTGTGGCACTCGGCCTATTGGGTTTCGGGTTATTGTTTCTAGATGATTATGAGAAGGGCCTGGTGCGGTCCGAGCAAGGCAGCATGCGGACGCAGGCGATTATTATTGCAGGTGCTTTAGGTGAAGGAGCGGTTATTGGCTCGGGCTTTATTCAGGCCCTGGATCCCGAATCGGCAGCGGCTTTAATTCGACGTCTCGTAGAGCCGACTAACCTGCGTGCACGGCTTTATCGCCGCGATGGAGAATTGATTGCCGATAGCCGCGTTTTAAGCGGCTATGGCAGCGGATCGGTTGAAATCGAAGACCTGCCACCACCAGTGACCAACAATCCGTTTCGGCGCTTCGTTTTTGCTACCTACGACTTCATCGTGCGCCTTTTCCCGCAACGCCATACGGAATCTGTCGACCGCCAAGTTCTGTTACGAGCCAGCGATTTCGAAGAGGTGCGGCGGGCGCAAAATGGCGAGATTTCTGAACGTCTCCGCCGCCCTCCCGATGGCGGTCTTCTGCTGACCGTGGCCGTACCGGTTCAGCGCTACCGCCAGGTGGTGGGGGTTCTGTTGCTGTCGCAAAACGGTGTTCGTATCCAAGATGGCGTACGCGCTGTACGGCTGGATATCCTCCGCGTTTTTGGAATTTCCATGGGGGTAACCTTGTTGCTGTCTCTCTATTTGGCGGGCCGTATTGCTCGGCCGCTACGCCGTTTGGCAGCAGCAGCGGACCGTGTGCGTGCGGGGCACGGGCGATTGGACGAGCCGATCCCCGATTTAACGCAGCGCGGCGATGAAATTGGCGAGCTCTCGGGTGCTTTACGAGAAATGACGACAGCCTTGTGGCGACGGATGGATGCAATCGAAAGATTTGCTGCGGATGTAGCGCATGAGATCAAGAATCCTTTGACCTCGGTGCGCAGTGCTATGGAAACCGCCGCCCGGATCGAAGATCCCGAGCGCGTGAAGAAACTAATGGCGATTGTTTTGGATGACGTGCAGCGCTTGGATCGTTTGATTAGCGATATTTCCGATGCCTCGCGCATTGATGCCGAGTTATCGCGGGCCGAGTCGGCGCCGGTTAATATAGGACGTATGCTGGAAACCTTGGCGGATGTTTATTCGGAAATCTTGGCGGATGGACTGAGGTTACAGCTCAATGTTCTGAATAGTGAGAATCTAGATGTTATTGGTATCGAGGGTCGTTTGGTACAGGTCCTTCGTAATCTAATCGGCAATGCCATTTCATTTAGCCCTCCGCACGGAATCATCTTTCTTGAAGGAAGACGCGATGGTCGCTTCGTTCGCGTCCAGGTCAGCGACGATGGTCCTGGTATTCCTGAAGATAAACTGGAAAAGATATTCGAACGATTCTACTCGGCGCGGCCCGAAGGCGAAAAATTCGGCACCCACTCTGGTTTAGGTTTAAGTATATCCAAACAGATCATCGAAGCTCACGGAGGACGTATGTGGGCAGAGAATCGGCGTGGCGCCGAGGGCAAAATTTGCGGTGCGCGCTTTATCGTTCGTTTGCCAACAGGTTAAAGTGATGGTTGAATCGACGCAGATTCATGGAACCTGTGTTTTGCTACGTGATGCAGGTGTGTTGATTCGTGGCCCATCTGGGTCTGGGAAATCGGATTTGGCCTTACGATTAATCGACGGTGGCGGGATTTTGGTGGCCGATGATCGGGTAGATCTTACCGTCGCTCAAGGTTTCGTGTGGGCGCGACCACCTGAAGCTTTGGCTGGAAAACTCGAAATTCGTGGCGTAGGCATCGTCGATATGGCTTTTCGCCCCAAAGGACAGGTCGCCTTGGTGGTTGATTTCATAGAATCGCAAGGAATCGATCGGTTACCAGAAAAAATAACCACCCCCCTACTCGACATCCCCATTCCTTGCCTTAAGCTAGACCCGTTTACAGTATCGGCTGTTGCCAAGATTCGGGCTATGGTTGAGATCCTCACGGGCAATCGCATAAAACTTTTGGATTCTTCTCTCCCATGACATCCGTCCCATGACATCCGTTCGATCTATTCCCTCTTCGGAAGACTCATCTTTGAAAAAGTCCGTGCCAATCGTCCTGGTTACAGGGCTTTCCGGCGCTGGAAAATCGTCGGCACTTAAAGTGCTCGAAGATATAGGCTATGAGGCGGTCGATAATTTGCCCTTATTTTTGCTATCACGTCTGGTTATGCCGACCGAAGGTTCCTCGGCTCATTCGATGGATGCCCATCCATTGGCGATTGGCGCCGATGTTCGTACCCGCGACTTTGGGATCGATGCCTTTCTCTCTGAGACAGAGCGCTTGCGGCAGTTACCAGGATTCAATTTACGTAAAGTGTTTTTGGATTGTGATATTGATATCTTATGTCGGCGTTATACCGAAACCCGCCGCCGCCATCCCTTAGCTCAGGATCGGCCAGTACGCGACGGTGTGGAGCGCGAACGAGAGCTTCTTGCACCTTTGCGCGATAGCGCCGATGTGGTTATCGATACCAGCGCTATGACCTTGGGTGAATTGAAACAAACCCTTATTCAACATTTTGCCCTCGATCGCTCAACGGGGCCGGGTTTATTTGTGCAATCCTTTTCGTATCGCGGTGGGGTACCGCGTGACGCGGATCTGGTTTTCGATGTTCGGTTTTTGCGCAATCCTTATTATGTTGCCGAGTTGCGATCGCTTACGGGACAAGATCCTCGGGTAGGTGCACATATTGCCGCCGATCCCGAGTTCGATCGATTTTTTTCTAATCTTCTTAATCTTTTGCGACCGTTATTACCGCGATATTTTGCCGAGGGTAAAAGCTATCTGACACTGGCGATTGGATGTACAGGTGGGCAACATCGCTCGGTTTATGTTGCTGAGTGCCTAGCAGCAGCATTGCGCAATGAAGGTCAAGCGGTTACCGTCCGTCACCGGGATGCAGGTTTGATCGAAGCTGGATCTAGTCCTAGAATGGATTCGAGATCTGACTTTCCAACCGAATCCCAGCTGCCGCGCGCGAGACGCGATTAGACTCGCCGTTCTCGTCATAATCGCCTAAGGTTTTTGCTATGATCGGAATAATTCTTGTGACCCACGGCCGTTTGGCAGACGAACTTAGTGCCGCCTTGCAACATGTCGTCGGTCCGCAAACGGCCCTTGCCACAGTCTGTATTGGTCCCGAAGACGATATGGATAAACGTCGCCAAGAAATTATCGACCGTATTCACGACGTCGATTCTGGGCAAGGTGTCGTTTTATTGACGGATATGTTCGGTGGCACACCGTCCAATCTTGCCATTTCCGTTATGGAAGGCCGCCAGGTTGAAGTCATTGCTGGGGTAAATTTACCCATGCTGATCAAGCTGGCGAGTGTCCGCGACCACGATACCTTAGCAGTTGCCGTTGTGAAGGCTCAGGAGGCCGGACGCAAGTATATTAACGTCGCATCGGCGTTTTTATCGGGTATCTGCTAGCAGGAGGCGATCTTGGACGATAAGGTCACACCTGCACCTACGATTACGACAAGCAAAGACGCGTTACGGCGGACCGTTATGATTGTCAATCAACGTGGGCTTCATGCGCGGGCAGCTGCGAAGTTCGTTAAAATGGTGGGTGACTTCAATGCCGAGGTTGCGGTTGAGCGCAATGGTACGGCGGTATCGGGTCTATCGATTATGGGGTTGATGATGTTGGCTGCAGCACCGGGATGCGAGATCGAGATCGCCGTCACTGGCCCCGATGCTGCACCGGCCTTGGCGGCGCTATCCAAGTTGGTTAGCGACGGTTTTGATGAAACGTAAGAGATCGCCCCGTTCCTCTTCACTCAGCCTCACCCTCGATGGCCTTGGCGTTTCCGCTGGTATTGCGATCGGTCCTGCTTATTTGGTTGAGGCTGGCGCCGTTCAAGCGCCAGAGTATCATATCACTAAAGCGCAAATTCCATCCGAATTGGCCCGGCTCGACGCTGCGGTGGCAGCGAGCCGCCGACAACTCTTTAAATTAAAGGACAAGGCTCGACACTTACCGGAAACTGCAGCGGAGGAAATCGGGTTTTTATTGGATGCGCATCTCTCTATGCTGGGGAACTCGCGGTTGTTACGCGGAACTCGGCAGCGGATCGAAACCAAGCGCTTTAATGCCGAAGCGGCTGTAGTTCAGGAAATAACCATAATTGCCGAGAGTTTCGGGGCGATGGAGGATAGCTATCTTGCTGCACGCGTAGAAGAGATTCGCGAGGTGGGGAACCGGTTGATCCGCAACTTGACCCAAACACCTTACGCAGTTTTTGCCCATTTACCCGAAGGCGCTATTCTCATCGCCGAAGAATTATCCCCTGCCGATATGGCACTATTGGATCCTAAGAAGGTTCCGGGAATTGCGACGGTCTTGGGGGGCGCCGAAGGTCATACCGCCATTATGGCACGCGCCTTGGGCCTTTCTGCGGTATTGGGTATTGCAGGACTGCAGGGTAAAGTTAAGTCCGCGGATACGGTTATTGTCGATGGCGTCAAGGGTCAGATTATCATCCGCCCCGATGGCGAGACATTGGTCCGATTCGAGCGTCTCAAGAAAAAACTTGAGGTGGCGCAAGCCAAGCTGGCGCGACTTCGGACCTTGCCGGCGATAACGCGCGATCAAGTAGAAGTGTCCTTGATGGCCAATCTGGAATTACCGCGCGAGGCTGAACGTGCACGGGATAACGGTGCGGTTGGTATCGGCCTCTTGCGAACCGAGTTCATGTATATGAATCGGGATGACCTGCCAGGGGAGGAAGAGCAATTCCAAACTTTTCGAGGTTTGATTCAGCAAATGGAAGGTCGGCCCGTTACAGTCCGCACCTTGGATGTCGGCGGCGATAAACTTGCTTATAGCCTCGATGGGATCGCCAATGAAGCGGTCAATCCGGCGTTGGGTTTGCGGGCAATCCGCCTTTCTCTCAAGGTGCGTAGTCTTTTAGAAACGCAATTTGCTGCAGTTCTGCGCGCTAGCGCCTTTGGCGCAGTGCGGATCTTATTACCGATGATCGCTTCAGCAGCTGAATTCATGGAGGCTAAGGGCGTCCTGACAGAAGTCGCGCGCCGGTTGCATCGCGCCAAGATCCCTATGGCCGATCCCTTGCCGCCTTTAGGGATCATGATCGAAGTGCCAAGCGCCGCTTTGTCAGCGGATGTTTTGGCGCGGTATGCCGATTTCTTTGCCATCGGCACCAACGATTTAACGATGTTTACCTTGGCGATTGACCGGGCGGATGATCAAGTGGCCTATCTTTACAACCCGTTGCATCCAGCCGTTTTGCGGTTAATTCAGTTCTCTACCGAGGCAGCGCGGCGTGCAAAACTTCCCCTTTCAGTCTGTGGTGAGATTGCAGGCGACCCCCGTTATACGGCTTTGCTACTTGGCCTTGGTATTCGCGAATTATCCATGACCCCCAGCAATATTCCCCGGGTCAAACAGCGGTTGCGCGCTCTGGATGTTAAAGCAGCGATTCAGCGGACGCACCAGATTATGGAGCAAACCGATGGTGGGCGCATTGCTGCTCTCCTAGATGATTTTAACGAAGCGCTTTAATGGATATGATTTAAAGGTTATCTGATTTAGCAATCAAGGTGCCCGAACCGACCATGGCCGATTTCGCGCGGGCCAAAGACCCATTTAGATTGATCGCTCGACACGCATCCTCAACAACGACCACAGCGAAGCCTTCGCGACGCGCATCAAGCGCAGTATAGGTGACGCAAAAATCGGTAGCCAGTCCAGCGAGGAATAAACGGCGAATGCCGCGTTCTCGCAGATAACCCGTAAGACCAGTAGGGGTTCGCCGGTCATTTTCGTAGAAGGCGGAGTAACTGTCGATCCCAGGGCGGAAACCCTTACGAATAACAAGCTCGGCCTGGGGTAAACGAAGATCTTTGTGAAACTCGGCACCCAGACTCCCTTGAACACAATGCTGTGGCCAAAGCACTTGTTCGCCGTAAGGCATGAAGATCGTTTCATAAGGTTCTTTGTGGGCATGGCTTATTGCAAAAGAGCTATGCTGAGCCGGATGCCAGTCCTGAGTCATGATCACATGTTGGAACCGGGGAGCAAAATTCATAACGATAGGGATGATTTGATCGCCCTCGGGTACGGCTAAGGCACCACCAGGGCAGAAATCATTCTGGATATCGACAACCAAGAGAGCGTCGCTATCGCTATATCGAGTTTGTCCGCCCATTATTCCTTTCACTCCGTTAACGCAACATCGACAAGTACGATGTTTGTATCGCCATCGACGGTAATATCAAGCTCCGATTCGTTTTGTACCGCGATCCCATCCCGAGGCGCAGCTTCAATGCTATTGATCTTGATCTTACCCCCATCGGCCACCAGATAGGCAGCGCGATTGGACGCCAGGCGATGATGAACCTTTGAGCCCGCCGCAAGATGTGCCCCAAGAATAGCGGCATTACAGTGAATTGGCAAAGCACCAGATTCTTTATCCTCTGGGCGCCCCGATGCAAGAGGGGTCAGCCCCTTTTTACCGTTCCGGGGAAAGGATTTTGTCTCCCAATGCGGTGAAATGCCATGAACTTCGGGCTGTATCCAGATTTGGAACAAAGTCGTCGGAATATCCTCGAAATTGTATTCGGCATGCAGGATCCCCGATCCTGCTGACATGACCTGCACATCGCCGGCAACGGTTCGTCCCTTGTTTCCAAGATGATCTCGGTGTGAGACGGCGCCACTCCGTACAACAGTAACGATCTCCATATCTCGGTGACCGTGAAGATCGAAACCGCGTCCGGGGGCAATCGTATCGTCGTTCCATACTAAAAGTGGCCCGACGCCCGTACGCTGAGGGTCACGATAGGTGCCAAAGCTGAAATGGTGGGTCGCATTCAGCCAGTCGTTCCGAAACTTTCCCAATTGCGCAAAAGGCGTCACGGTGATCATGACTCTCATCCTTTAGAGAAAGATGGCCTTAGAGAAAAATGGATCTTTACGCAAGAGATATGGGGTGAGCGCGCTTTCTGGCAAGGGCGAGCTGCAAAGGTTGCAAAGGGATATCGCAATATCCCGGTTAAATCTCAAGTCGTGACGTGGGCTCCAAGAGAAGGCCCTATGGATAGAGAAGGCAGAGGCAAAAAAGCCGACAAATAAACTGTTTATTTGTCGGCTCGTTGAGGTCGTATCGAGAGCTACTTTGGCTTAGCCGCAGGCTGACGTGTAGAGGAGGGTGTCGCTTGAGTACTCGTGGGGGATGATGGCGATTTTGCTCCACTGGCGGCAGTGCGCGCCTTCTCGTTCTTATTAATTTCTTCAATCATGGCATTGGCTTTTTTCTGCGCCATTTCCAGTTGCGGGGGCTTCAGCTCACCGAAGGCTTTCTCACGCGCGGCGATGGCTGGTGGATAACCGACCCGCGCCGAGAGCATAAACCACATAGTTCCCTCGATCTTATCTTCGGGAATGCCGATGGCTTCGTATTTCATAACCCCTGCATTGTACTGTGCGTCGATGTGGTTAGCTTTGGCGGCTCTAACGAAGTATTCATAGGCTGTGGCAGGATCTTCCTTAACGCCTTCACCGCGGATCAAGAGGATACCGACATGGAAAGCGGGATCGCCACGGCTAGGATCGGTGTCCGCTGCCAATTTGTACCAAGCTAGGGCGGCGGCCGGATCTGGCTTATCGATGCCATAGCCCGCTTGAACCATCTTGGCGAGGTCAAACATAGCCTCGACATTTCCGGCGCGCGCGAGTTTCTCAAAAATCTCTAGAGCCTTTTTGTAGTCCTTTTGCTCTTGCGCCTTAATGCCATCGACAACCGTTTGGGCTGAAACGGATAGCGGAAGGACAAGGCCCAGGGCCATGATGAAAAAAAGAGCAGCAAAAAGCCTGCGTGCCATAAAAATCTCTCGTCGCATGAGTGAAGTTAAATCCCTCTGTAGGTCTGCCACAGATGGCATATTGCGATCTTCAGTGCAATCGCCTTACCGAGGGAAAACGGCAAAACCGTGGCGACCGCTGAGTCTAAGGTATTGGAATGCTTACGGCGGCTAGGGGTTATGGAGGATGGAGCGCAAAGTCTCCCCACCAATCAGACGGGTGCCAAGCAATAAAAACGCCCCGAGCTGGTGAAGGCTCGCCAGCAAGACGGGTACTTGAAGCAATAGTGTCGCAATGCCCAGAATCACCTGTATCGTCACCAGAAAAGCGATACACCGCCACGCCCAAAGGGCGCGGGTAGGAAGAGGTTCTTGCCGCAGCCTTAAAATAAAAAGAAGGATAGCGGTAAAACTTACCAAGGCTAAAAGGCGATGATCGAACTGCGCTGTTGTGGGGTTTTCAAAAAAGTTCCGCCATAAGGGGCGCAAGACGAAAAGATCCGGTGGAACAATATCGCCATTCATCAAGGGGAAGGTATTGTAGACCATCCCGGCATCGAGGCCTGCAACCAGGGCGCCAGCCAATAGAGTTAAAAACACCAGACCGGCTAAGATGAATGACCAGCGTCGCCAGCGATGGGCTCGGGCTGTTGGTTGATGGGGCGGTGTAGCCCAGGCGCACCGTAACCCCATCATTAAAAGCGTACTGTAGATAAGGGTCGCGAGGCCAAGATGGGTTGCCAAGCGATAGGGGCTAACCCGAGGATCGTGAATTAACCCGCTTTTCACCATCCACCAACCGACACCCCCTTCGAGGCCCCCTAGGACAAAGATCGCAATCAAAGGTGCGATCAGATTCCGAGGCATTCGGCCCGCGACTAAAAATCCCAAGAAAGGAATAAGAAAAGCAATACCGATTAACCGCCCCCAGAGGCGATGGAGGTATTCCCAGAAATAAATGTTCTTGAACTCAGCAAGAGACATGCCTCGATTGTGAGTACGGTATTCGGGCGATTGTTGATAGAGAGAAAATTCTTGTTCCCAGGCTTTGGTGGATAAGGGGGGTAACGCGCCGGTAATAGGCTTCCACTCGACGATAGACAGGCCGCTTTCGGTGAGCCGCGTTATCGCGCCAATATTCGCCATGGCTAAGACCATAAAGCAACACAGGAACAGCCAAGCGGCAATCCAGCGCTGGGATTTGGGCATTGATAAAGATAAAGAAGATGCCGCGCCGATCATCACGTTAACTTAGGAGGAATCTTTGGTCTGTGCCAAGGGTCAGGCTGTCGCGGTTTTTCTGATAAATGGATCTGAGATTTTTAATTCTCAAACGCATCTCTAAGCAGCTTAGTCTTTGACTTCCCCGTTAGTCTTTGACTTCCCCGTTAGTCTTTGACTTCCCAGGTGTAGCCAGACCGCAATAACGCATCGAGATCTCCCGCTTTCCCCTTGATTTTCGCTTTGGCGGCTTCGCTTTGAGCTTGAACCAAACGTTCAAAGCTTGGGGCGGGGTCGCAATAGATCACACCAAGAGCGACAGGGAAGGTCGGTGGTGTCATAGCGCTTAAGAGAAATGCCAAGGACCGATTGGTTTCATCATGAATCAAGATATCGGCTTCGGTGATACCATTCTCACCCAACCGCACTATTTCAAGTTCAAAGGTGCCTGGCTTCAAGCGCAGACCGATCTTACCATCCTTGCCATACAGAATGGGTTTGCCGTGCTGTAAATGCAGCTGCATATCTGCGGCGACATCTTTTTCGGTGAAGTGACCGAATGCCCCATCGTTATAAACGATACAATTTTGAAAGATCTCGATGAGCGAGGTACCTTTATGAGCGTGGCCACGCTTTAAAACTTCAGACAGATGTTTTTGCAAAGTATCGACCGACCGAGCGACGAACCGCGCGCCGGCTCCAAGGGCAAACAAAGCCGCCGAGACAGGCATTTCCACCGACCCACTGGGGGTAGAGGGTGAGCGTGTTCCTTGCCGCGAGGTTGGCGAATACTGCCCCTTGGTTAGGCCATAGATCTCGTTATTGTGAAGAAGAAGGGTGATGTCCACATTGCGGCGGAGGGTATGCAAAAGATGGTTACCGCCAATCGATAAAGCATCTCCGTCGCCGGAGACTAACCACACGTCAAGATCTGGCCGCGCGAGTTTAATCCCGGTTGCAAAGGCTGGTGCGCGACCATGAATGGTATGAAAGCCATAGGTGGACATATAATAGGGGAAACGCGCCGCGCAGCCGATCCCCGAAACAAACACCGTATTTTCGCGCGCGACATTCATATCAGCGAGAGTTTTTTGTACCGCTTTCAGAATCGCATAATCGCCACACCCAGGACACCACCGCACTTCTTGGTCCGAGGCCAGATCCTTCGCCGTTAACGGAGTTTGAGGTGACATCATATTCATGGCGGTATCCTTATTACTTAAGATCAAGCTGGGCGCGGGCGGCAGCTTCAATCTCGACGATCTTGAAGGGTTGGCCTGTTACCTTGGGTAAACTGACGGCAGGCACCAGATATTCGGCACGCAGAAGCTTCACCAATTGGCCGTTATTCATTTCCGGAATGAGAACCTTGTCATAGCCGCGCAGAAGATCGCCAAGGTTGGCCGGCAACGGCCAGATATGACGCAGGTGAATATGGGCAACGTCCAAGCCTTCGTTGATGAGGTTCGATACAGCACGATTAATGGGACCAAAGGTTGAACCCCATCCAACGATGGCAAGTCGACCCTTTTCTTTCCCGATTTCGACGGTCTGATCGGGAATATCGCGCACCATACCGAGGATCTTATGAGCACGGGCATCGGTCATCTTTTGATGATTGGCCGCATCGTACGAGATATTGCCGCTGTTGTAGTCGCGTTCGATCCCACCGATGCGATGCTCGAGTCCTGGTGTGCCGGGAATGGCCCAGGCTCGCGCCAAGGTTTCCGGGTCCCGCAGGAAGGGGTGGAACCCTTGCGCGTCGGTGCGGAATTTCACTGGGGTTGGCGGATAGCGATCCATCGCTGGGATCAACCAGGGTTCGGATGCATTGGCAAGGTAACCGTCGGTTAAAACCATAACGGGAGTCATGTACTTAACCGCGAGCTTGGTCGCAAGGATCGCAACCTCGAAACAATCCGAAGGCGAGCGGGTAGCGATCACCGCCAGAGGGGCATCGCCGTTTCGGCCCCACACCGCTTGAAACAGATCCGATTGCTCGGTTTTAGTGGGCAGTCCTGTCGACGGGCCGCCGCGTTGTGAATTCACCACGACCAACGGCAATTCGGTCGCAATCGCCAAGCCCAAGGCCTCGGTTTTAAGAGCAATGCCAGGGCCCGAGCTTGAGGTAACACCCAGAACGCCCGCGTAGGATCCACCGATTGCCGCGCAAATCGCTGCGATCTCATCTTCAGCTTGGAAGGTAGTGACGCCATAATCGCGCAACCGCGCCAATTGATGCAGCAAGGCTGAGGCAGGGGTAATGGGATAACCGGCAAACAACATGTCCAGGCCACACAGCCGGGCTCCGGCAACCAGACCCCAGGCCATGGCTTCGGTGCCAGTAATCGTGCGATAAAGCCCCGGCGCAATCTTGGCGGCGGGCACCACATAGGCACCGATCTCGGCGGGCATCTCGGCTGTCTCGCCAAAGGCATGACCGGCATTGAGTGCGGCAATATTCGCTTTGGCAACATCGTCGCGTTTGGAGAATTTTCCCTCCAACCACTTGAGGGTCGGGGCGCGGTCGCGGCCGAACATCCAATAGACTAAACCCAATGCCCACATATTTTTGCAACGGAGGGCTTCTTTTTGAGAGAGGCCG
>JAWKYA010000016.1:0-42920 GCA_041396725.1 Alphaproteobacteria bacterium | reverse complement strand
TTATTTGTTGCCGATGGATTTTCTACCTATGCCAAGTTACTGATTTTAGTTGGCGCAGGTGTAACCGCTGTAATGTCTTTATCTTATCTCGAACGCGAGGGTGTAAATCGTTTCGAGTACCCCTTGCTCGTCCTCTTTGCCAGCCTTGGCATGATGATGATGATCTCGGCTAACAATCTTATTGCACTTTATATCGGCTTGGAGCTGCAAAGCCTCCCCCTCTATGTTCTAGCGAGTATCAAGCGGGACGATACTAAGGTTACGGAAGCTGGCCTTAAATATTTTGTCCTTGGCGCCTTATCTTCAGGGTTACTTCTCTATGGTTGTTCTTTGGTTTACGGCTACACAGGCACAACAGGGTTTGCCGATCTCGCCAAAATTCTTGACCCCAAACTCGGTGTTCCACATACGGGTCTTGTGGTCGGATTTATCTTTATCTTAACTGGCTTAGCCTTCAAGATTGCGGCTGTTCCCTTTCATATGTGGACACCTGATGTCTATGAAGGTGCGCCAACGCCGGTGACAGCTTTTTTCGCCGCAGCACCTAAGATTGCTGCGATGATGTTGATTGTTCGTATTACTATCGGACCGTTTGGCCATTTGATAAGCGAGTGGCAGCAAGTCATTATTTTCCTTTCTATCGCCTCAATGATCCTTGGTTCTGTTGCGGCAATCGTTCAAAAGAATATCAAACGGCTAATGGCCTATAGTTCAATCGGTCATGTAGGGTATGCGTTAGTTGGATTGGCAGCCGGTAATGCTGCGGGCATCCAAGGTGTTATCTTGTATATGACCATCTATATGGTGATGAGTGTAGGGACATTTGCCTGCATTCTTGCTATGCGCCGCCAGGGACGCATGGTTGAACAAATCTCCGATCTTGCAGGCCTCTCGCGCACGCAACCCCTTTTGGCCTTAGCTCTAGCCATATTTATGTTCTCTATGGCGGGTATCCCGCCCTTGGCTGGCTTTTTTGGTAAACTCTATGTCTTTTTAGCTGCCGTTGAAGCTGGTTTGATTGGGCTCGCCATTACAGGCGTTCTTGCGAGTGTTGTGGGTGCTTTTTATTACCTACGTATTGTTAAAGTTATGTATTTTGATGAGGCTATCGAACCTTTTGATCGTCCCATAGATAAGACCTTAACGGCTGTTCTCTGGGGCAGTAGTGCTTTCATCCTTTTGTTTATTATCTTTGCCGACCAAATCCTTGCTGTAACAACGGCAGCAGCTCAAGCTATGTACCTCGGGTGACCAACCGACTGCCCTCTGAGCTTAAGCTGCCACCAGCGTATCGCCTAGTTGCCTACGAAACCCTTCCCAGCACCATGGATGAAGCAAGAAACCTCGCGCTCTGCGGAGCAGAGGAGGGGACCATTATCTGGGCAAAAGCACAGTCAGCTGGGCGCGGTAGGCACGGTCGCACCTGGCAATCCAACCTTGGTAATCTTTACCTCTCCATTATCCTACGACCAGCTTGTCGCCTCATCTTTGCCGCTGAAATAGGATTTGTCGCATCGCTTGCCTTAAAGACTGCATTAGAGAAATTTTTACCCCCAGAAGTATCTCTCATCCTTAAATGGCCAAATGACCTTCTTGGAGATAATCGAAAAGTTGCGGGGATTATTCTAGAAGCATTATCATCTTCAGAGATCGTCGATGGATTAATCCTTGGTGTTGGGGTCAATGTTACCCATTACCCACCTGATGATGACGTACGCTTTCCGGCAACCAGTTTAGTACAGCTATCATCGGGAGCTAAAAGTGACGTTCTTTCTGTCCTTGAGGCGTTTGCAACCTGTCTTCATACCTATCTATATCGCTGGCGTTCAGAAGGATTTTCTAAGATCCTTGAAGCATGGCAGGCAACGACATACCCTTTGGGAACTCCTATTTCGATTGGCCTTTCCGCTACCCGAATAAAAGGAAAATACAAAGGTTTAGGGCCTAGGGGTGAATTATTGCTCGAGTTACCAGATGGTCATCAACAAAGCGTAAATGCAGGTGATGTTTATTTTCATATTTCCGCCCAGGAGAAATAACCATGCTACTTGCTATTGATTGCGGAAATACCAATACGGTTTTTGCCCTTTATGATGGTGACAAAAAAATCGATCAGTGGCGCTGTATTACCGATGACCGCCGTACCGCTGACGAGTACGCTGTTTGGTTAACCCAGCTCTTATCTTTGAAAAATCTTAACCTCAAAATTATCACCGGTGCTGTGATTGCGTGTGTTGTCCCAACGGCCTTGTTCGGACTTAAATCTTTTTGCGAACGTTATTTTACTTTATCGCCTATAGTTATCGGCGCTACAGGCGTCGATCTAGGTATCGAGATCTTGATTGATCGCCCCGAAGATGTTGGTGAAGATCGTTTGGTTAATGCTGTCGCTGCTCACCAAAAGCATAGAGGTTCATTAATTATTATTGATTTTGGTACCGCTACTTCTTTTGACATTGTTGATGTTGAAGGTAATTTTAGAGGCGGCGTGCTGGCGCCAGGGGTCAATCTATCAGCAGAAGCACTTTACCGTGCAGCTGCGCGGTTGCCGCGTGTTGCTATAGAAAAGCCACCATCCGTCATAGGCAGAGCAACCGTTCCCGCGATGCAGTCTGGTCTTTATTGGGGCTATGTCGCCATGATTGAAGGGATTGTCGAGCGCATTAAGGCTGAATACAAGAAGCCGATGAAAGTTATCGCAACTGGCGGTTTAGCATTACTTTTTGCTCATGCAACACCTGTAATCGAGGCTATTGATGCCGATATAACGCTACGAGGCTTAGTGCTTATTTATCGGCGAAATCAAAAATCTGGCCAACCAGGTTCTAAGAAAAAGGGCAAGAAATGACTCCAGCGCCTCAGCGCAAAGAAAACGATCTTTATTTCCTTCCTTTAGGAGGAACAGGCGAAATTGGGATGAACCTCAACCTCTATCGTTATAAAGGACGATGGTTGATGGTAGATCTCGGAGTAACCTTTGATGCAGAAGCTGCACCAGGGTGCGATGTCATCATGCCAGATATTGCCTTTATAGAAGCCGAGCGGTCAAAACTGGATGGTTTAGTTTTAACCCATGCCCACGAAGATCATATTGGTGCGGTTGAATATCTTTGGCATCGATTGCGCTGTCCAATTTACGCAACACCTTTTACTGCTGCAGTTTTAAAGCGGAAGTTTGATGAAAGTGAAGGTCGGAAGTCTTTCCCGCCCATAAATATTATTCCGCTATCTGGACGCTTTGATGTTGGTCCTTTTGACCTAGAGCTGGTTTCATTAACACATTCAATTCCCGAACCAAACGCCATCGCAATCCGGACACCTGTCGGCATGATCCTTCATACGGGTGACTGGAAGATCGATCCCGAGCCGCTGGTTGGCAAAGATATTGATATTGAAAAGCTCCGCGCTCTTGGTAAGGAAGGAGTGCTTGCCCTTATTGGTGATTCAACAAATGCGCTAGTCGAGGGGCATAGCCGGTCCGAAGCCGAATTACGCGATAGCTTAACATCAGTCATCAGTGGTTGTAAGGGTCGGGTAGCGGTTGCTTGCTTCGCTAGTAATGTTGCCCGTCTTGAAACCATGAGCATTATTGCCGGACGTCTTGGCCGCCGCGCTGCTCTGGTGGGACGGTCTTTATGGCGCATGTACTCTGCTGCGCGCGAGGTTGGGTATCTGCGCGACATTCCAGATTTCATCGCAGAAGAGGAGGCGGGTTATTTTCCACGAGACTCCATCTTAATGATCTGCACAGGCAGCCAAGGGGAACCCCGTGCTGCCTTGGCACGAATCTCTAGTGGTAGCCACCCTCACATCACCATGGAGCGAGGGGATACTGTGGTTTTTTCATCGCGGATGATCCCAGGAAATGAAAAGTCGATTAACGCTCTGCAAAATAGATTAGCCAGTTTAGGTATTGAGATTATTACCGATCAGGAAGCTTTCGTTCACGTTTCGGGACATCCATGCCGCGATGAACTTACGGCGATGTATCAGTGGATACGCCCTCACATCGCTGTTCCTGTTCACGGGGAACGGCGCCACTTGATGGCTCACGCCGAATTAGCCTTGGCATGCCAAGTATTCGCAGCTCCAATCCTTAATAACGGACAGGTTTTATGTCTTACTGGACAAAAACCCAAGATTGTCGATGAAGTGACAACGGGGCGTCTTGCTGTGGATGGGAATAGGGTGGTTTCGTTAAAAGATGAAGGACTACAACAACGACGGCGCCTTATGCACAATGGCGCCGCTGTTGCAACTATCGTGCTAAACCGCCGAGGACAACTGAAAACAGCACCTGTGATCAGTTTTCTAGGAGCAACAGATACAGAAAACGAACTTTCTACCCAATATACGGTTGCTACTGAGGTTCAACAAGCTATTGAAAACTCCGATCCACATAGTCTTAAAGACGATTCAGCTATTATTGAAATTACACGCCGAGTTGTGAGGCGCTTTGCACGTGAGCAAACTGGCAAAAAGCCCCCTGTTGAAGTCCATGTAATTCGTTTGTAGAGGCAGAGTTATGATTGGGAGAATAAATCATGTGGCTATAGCCGTTCCTGATCTGAAAGCAGCGGCCGCACTCTATCATGATACTTTAGGCGCAGAGGTTTCACCCCCTGTAGCTCAACCTCAACATGGTGTGACTGTCGTTTTTGTTGCGCTTCCCTATACCAAAATTGAACTCTTACATCCTCTCGGAGAAGCATCGCCTATATCAGGATTCCTTCAACGAAATCCCCAGGGGGGTATTCACCATATTTGCTTTGAAGTTCCCAATATTTATGAAGCTCGTGATCGGTTAAAATCCGCTGGAGCTAGAGTTTTAGGCGATGGTGAACCAAAAATAGGCGCACACGGTAAACCTGTTCTCTTCCTTCATCCAAAAGATTTCCTCGGAACACTGATTGAGTTGGAACAAGTATAGTAACCGCTATGGGCATCATATCCGGCATCGTTGTATACATTCTTCTCTGGTGGCTCGTATTTTTCACACTACTTCCTCTTGGGATTCAGCATCATCCAGAGCAACCTCGTGGTCACGATCGCGGGGCGCCTCAAAACCCCCATCTATGGCAAAAGATTATCGCTACATCCCTTATCGCCATTGGCTTTTGGGGGATCGTCTATTGGCTGATCGAAACCAATCTCATTAGCTTTCGAAATTAAAAAAAGGGCGCCGTAATGGCGCCCTGTTTCCCCTTAATGAAATCCCAAATATCAGCGTATGCTGATGGGGGGCCCTCCCTAAACTCAGGCCATTCTAACTTTATTCTCCCGGGCCAATTATACAAAGAGAACGCGTTATCGTCACGAATTTTTCTACTGAGAGTGATTGTGGGCACGTTTTCTGTTACCCCATCTATGATGTTCTTATAATGTTCCATATAAAGCTAGATCTCGGGTTCGCGCTCCTTTAGAATTTTTATTTTGGCTTGCAAAAATCTACTCGTTCAAAATCAAGACAGGTTTTCACGAAGAACGACTTATTGGCTTGCTTTATCTCCTTTTATGCCTTCAAAGAAACTGTGGATAGGGTTGTGATCCACCTTTGTCAAAGTAGATAACGTCTCCGCACAGCCATGGTATCTCGAAAATGCGTTCCGTATGACGCATGATAGACAGAGGCATCAGCTTTGCCTACAGTCCTGCGCGTTCAAGAAAGCTGGAGCAAATTCATGCGTATGTCCCGCTATTTCCTGCCGACTCTGAAGGAAAATCCAGCAGAGGCACAGATCATTTCCCATCGACTGATGCTGAGGGCTGGCCTTATTCGTCAATCAAGTGCCGGTATCTATTCATGGTTGCCTTTTGGTTATCGGGCTTTAAAGAAAATCGAAACCATTATACGGGAAGAGCAGGATGCGAGCGGTGCTCAAGAAATGTTGATGCCAACGATCCAGTCAGCTGATCTTTGGCGTAAAAGTGGCCGCTATGATGACTATGGGAAGGAAATGCTTCGCATTCAAGATCGTCACGAACGCGAAATGCTTTATGGCCCAACAAATGAAGAGCTGATCACCGATATCTTTGCGAATGATATCAAAAGCTACAAGGATCTTCCCAAGAATCTTTATCATATCCAATGGAAGTTCCGCGACGAGGTTCGCCCTAGATTCGGCGTGATGCGCGGACGCGAATTCTTGATGAAAGATGCGTATAGCTTTGATTTAGATCAGGACGGCGCGCGACGTAGCTATAATAAAATGTTTGTTGCGTACTTACGGACTTTTGCACGTCTTGGCTTAAAAGCCATTCCACTACGCGCAAACACTGGACCAATCGGCGGCGATATGAGCCACGAGTTCATTATTCTTGCCGAGACCGGAGAAAGTCAGGTCTATTGTCATAAAGCACTACTTGAAGTACCTACGCCAGAAAACGTGGATTACGATTCTGATCTTGAGCCACTTATCCACGATTGGACTATGTATTATGCCGCTGCCGATGAAATGCATGATGCTACCAAATGCCCTGTTAAACCTGAAGATTTAGTGACAGCACGGGGGATCGAAGTCGGTCATATATTTTATTTTGGAACCAAGTACTCCGAACCTATGGGTGCTAAAGTTGCATCCCCCGACGGAAACACTGTCACAGTCCATATGGGATCTTATGGTATTGGAGTCTCACGTCTTGTCGCAGCCGTTATTGAAGCCAGTCACGATGAAGTTGGAATTATCTGGCCAGAATCTATTGCCCCTTTCCAGATCAGCTTAATTAATCTTAAGCCTGGGGATGCAACTTGCGATCAACTCTGCAGCGATTTGTATCATCGTATCCAACAAAACAACATCGATGTTCTCTATGATGACCGGGATGAGCGAGCAGGAGCCAAGTTCGCTGATATGGATTTAATAGGACTTCCTTGGCAAATCATTGTTGGCCCTCGAGGAGCAAAAGAAGGAAAGGTCGAGGTAAAAAAACGCGCAAGCGGCGCGCGATCCGAAGTTTCTTTTGATGTTGCATTAAATCAAATCATCGCAAAGTGAGTCATTGATGTTTTCCGCCCTTGAGCGAATGATCGCCTTCCGATATCTGCGAAGCCGTCGGCAAGAAGGGTTTATTTCTGTTATAGCGTGGTTCTCTCTTGCGGGGATCGCTCTGGGTGTAGCGACACTGATTGTCGTGATGAGTGTTATGAATGGCTTTAGAGCTGAGCTGCTTTCCCGTATTCTTGGTCTCAACGGCCATATTTCTATTATCGCCCCAAACCAAGCATTCACTCACTACGATCAGGTCGCGGAACAGATTAGACGCCAGCCTGGAGTTATTGCGGTAACCCCCTTAGCAGAAGGACAAGCCTTGGTCATTGTTGGAGGGCGTGCTTCAGGTGTTGTTGTCCGCGGTATGCGAACCCAAGACCTAGCTCAGCGACAAATTCTAGCTCGCAATATCAAGGCTGGTGACCTTCGGAATGTCACCAATGGCGATGTCATCATTATCGGTGCTCGTATGGCGCAGCGTCTTAAAGTGGGTATCGGCGATACCTTAACGCTGATTTCACCAAAACTCGCAGAAACTGCGCTAGGAGTTATTCCGCGATTAAAACAGTTTACTATCGGCGCAGTCTTTGAAATTGGTATGTATGAATATGACGATAGCTTTGTTTTCATGCCCCTTGAGACAGCACAAGCTTTTCTTGAAATGGAAAATGATGTTTCTTATATAGAGGTTATGATTAATGATCTTGAGAAGATCGAAAAGATTTCTCGAGATATTTTTATAGCCTTAGATGGAAAATATACTGTACGCGATTGGCAACGCGTTAATCAGACCTTCTTCACAGCGATTCAAGTAGAACGCAACGTCATGTTCCTGATCTTGACTCTTATGATCTTGGTCGCTGCATTTAATATCATCTCAAGTTTAATCATGTTGGTGAAGGATAAGTCACGCGATATCGCTATTTTACGTACCATGGGCGCCAGTCGGCGTATGGTCATGAGTATTTTCTTGCTTGCGGGGTCTAGCATCGGTGTATTAGGAACTTGCATTGGCACAGGGCTTGGTGTTGCCTTCGCTCTGAATATTGAATCGATCCGACAAACTATTCAATCTTTGACCAGAGTCGAGTTATTCTCAGCTGAAATCTACTTTCTCTCTAAACTTCCCGCCATCCTGCGCCTTGAAGATGTAGGCCTGGTCGTCTCTATAGCAATTGGCCTTTCCATTCTTGCAACGCTTTATCCTTCATGGCGGGCAGCGCGAATTGATCCCATCGAGGCCCTCCGATATGAATAGAAATTTGTGGGCGGCAGCACCAGCCCTCGAATTAGATGGGATTATTCGCCACTTTCACCAAGCGGATGAATCTTTAGAGGTTCTTAAAGGAGCGTCACTAACCTTACCGCATGGAGAGATCGCTGCCTTATTGGGACCATCGGGATCAGGGAAATCAACGCTTCTTCACATTGCAGGGTTACTTGAGCGCCCTCAGCATGGTGAAGTTATTATTGGCGGACAGCGATGTACGCACATGGGCGATAAACAGAGAACAGAAATTCGCCGCAAGCGCCTCGGCTTTGTTTATCAATACCATCACCTACTGCCTGAGTTTTCGGCTCTTGAAAATGTTATCTTACCGCAAATGATTTCTGGATCGTCCAAAGGCGATGCAAAACATCATGCACAGGAATTATTGAGAATGGTTGGCCTTCAAAATCGGCTCAGCCATCGCCCAGCTCGACTTTCAGGTGGCGAGCAACAACGGGTCGCTATTGCCCGCGCCCTTGCAAACCAACCTCTTGTACTCTTGGCGGATGAGCCTACAGGTAATCTCGATCCTCAAACCGCAGAGACAGTTTTTGCACTTATTCTTGATCTGGCACGCCGTAGTGGTCTTGCTGCCTTGATTGCCACCCATAATCATGATCTGGCGCGGCAAATGGATCGCATTTACGTTTTACAGAACGGTCAGATTCTCGAAGCAACTGTGTAATCGGATACCCGAGTCGCTGTCCTTGTCTTTCTCACGGTCGGTGAACTTTGCGGTTCTTCTCAGGAAAATGAAGGGCCTGGCTGGAATACTAGCGCTCACGCCCCAAAAGGAGCCAATCTTTACTCTATGAAGCAAGTTGATTTCATCCACCTTCGGGTGCACACGGCGTATTCTTTGGCTGAAGGTGCAATCAAGATCAAGGATCTTATTGATCTTTGCTACGACCACAAAATGCCTGCGGTCGCTATGACTGATACAGGCAATTTGTTCGGCGTCATGGAATTCTGCACAACAGCTCTCGACCATGGAATTCAACCTATTATTGGATCGCAAGTCTTTGTTGCTCAGGAGGAGGGTGATTATCGAAGGTTAGGCGCTATGGCACCGCCTCCTGATCACCTGGTACTTCTTGTTCAGAATAGTGTGGGATGGCAAAATCTATCGAAATTGACTAGTAATGCCTATCTTAAAACACCCGATGGTGAAACACCGCGGATAACTTTGACAGATCTTGAAGGGCTTTCTGATGGATTAATCGCGCTCAGTGGCGGACCATCGGGAGCTATCGGCCGTCTTCTGGCAGAAGGCCAGACCGCTGCCGCTCAAGCAATGGCGGAACGACTCGCTGCTATATTTCCTGGTCGCTTCTATATTGAGATCATGCGCCATGGCTTGGAGATCGAAGCGCAAATCGAAGATGGCCTTATAGACCTGGCGTATCACTACAATCTGCCGCTTGTTGCGACTAATGATGTCTTTTTCGCTAAGAAAAGTGAGTTTGAAGCCCACGAGGTTCTTTTATGTATTGCAGATGGTACATATATTGTTGAGGACAACCGCCGCCGCGCTACACCAGAGCATCGCTTTAAAACCGCGGCCGAAATGCGTGCACTGTTCGCTGATCTACCTGAAGCAATCGATAACTCTGTAGCAATTGCAAAGCGCTGTGCCTTTGCGATTACAAAGCAAAAAGAAATTCTTCCCGCCTATACGAAACTTCAGGGTCGCAGCGAAGCCGAAGCTTTAAGGGATGAAGCGCGTCTTGGTCTTGAAGAACGGCTCAACAAACAAATCTATACAGAAGCGATGGATGCTACCGCGCGTGAACAGGCCGCCAAACCTTATCGCGACCGTCTAGAGGATGAAATTAATGTTATCTGTCGGATGGGGTTTCCAGGGTATTTCTTGATCGTTGCCGATTTTATCCGCTGGGCAAAATCCCGAGGGATCCCTGTGGGACCTGGCCGTGGCTCGGGGGCAGGTTCCGTTGTGGCTTGGGCTCTTACCATTACAGATCTTGATCCTTTGCGTTGGGGACTTCTGTTTGAGCGGTTCTTGAACCCTGAGCGCATATCTATGCCGGATTTCGATATCGATTTCTGCCAGGATCGGCGCGAGGAAGTAATCCGTTATGTTCAAAGTGAATACGGTAACGATCGTGTCGCGCAAATCATTACCTTTGGTAAACTTCAAGCGCGCGCCGTTCTGCGTGATGTTGGCCGGGTCCTTGGCTTACCTTATGGGCAGGTGGATCGTATCTGCAAAATGGTACCGAATAATCCCGCCAACCCTGTTACCTTACAGCAAGCCATCGATGCTGAACCTATCCTTCAGCGTGAACGAAAAGATGATCCCGCAGTTGCCCGAATGATGGATATCGCCCTTAGCCTTGAGGGCCTCTACCGTCATGCCTCAACCCATGCCGCTGGCGTAGTGATCGGCGATCGTCCTTTACAAGAACTCGTACCGCTTTATCGCGATCCTCGTTCTGACATGCCCATCACACAGTTTAATATGAAGGATATTGAAAAAGCTGGGTTAGTTAAATTCGACTTTCTAGGTCTAAAAACCCTTACTATTTTGGTTTTGGCTCTAAGTTTGATTGCGAAGCGCAATCCAGAAACGAAACTCGATCTTGCAGCCTTGCCCCTTGATGATCCAGATACATTCGCCATGCTTGGGCGTGCAGAGGCAACTGGCGTGTTCCAGTTGGAAAGTTCAGGCATGCGGGATGTCTTGCGGAAGTTAAAACCTGACCGATTTGAAGATATTATTGCTGTTGTGGCACTTTATCGCCCTGGTCCAATGGAGAATATCCCCAGCTATATTAATCGTAAGCATGGGCGAGAAAAACCTGACTACCTACACCCACTTTTAGAACCAATTCTAAAAGAGACTTTTGGCATCATGATCTATCAAGAACAGGTCATGCAGATTGCCCAAGTTCTCTCCGGATATAGCCTCGGCGAAGCGGACATTCTACGTCGTGCTATGGGTAAAAAAATTCAGTCGGAAATGGATGCACAGCGCGAACGGTTTATATCTGGTGCTAAAGAAAAGGGTGTAGAAAAAGGCACAGCCTCAATGATTTTTGATCAAGTCGCTAAGTTTGCAGGCTATGGTTTCAACAAAAGTCACGCTGCAGCTTACGCTCTGATTGCATATCAAACAGCATATTTCAAAGCGAACTATCCTGTTGAGTTTATGGCTGCGACTATGACTTACGATCTTGGCAATACGGACAAGCTCAACACCTATCGGCAAGAGCTACAACGCTTAGAGATTGAGCTTCTACCTCCTGACGTTAATCGATCAGAAGCAACATTTTCAGTTGAAACCGGCGCTGAGGGGAAGCTCGCCATACGCTACGCCCTTACTGCTGTGAAAAATATTGGCAAACTCGCCATGGAAGGGTTAGCTGCTGAGCGCCATCAAAATGGGCCATTCCGTGATCTTGCTGACTTTGCACGACGCATGGATCCTAAGCATGTTAATAAAAGAATGCTCAGTTCTCTGGGGGCGGCCGGCGCATTCGATAGCCTTGATAAAAATAGGGCTCGGGTATGTGGGAGTGTCGAAACGATTTTACGTCACGCTTTTGACATTAGCGATGAGCGAACCAGTAATCAGGTCAGTCTATTTGGCGATGCTATGCCTCAAGAGACTAAGCTTATCTTAGCAGACACACCCCTTTGGACACCCATGGAGGCATTGCAGCGTGAGTTTGAGGTGATTGGCTTCTATTTATCAGCCCATCCCCTTGATGCGTATACAAAAACTTTACAGCGACTGCACGTTGTGCCCTATAGCCACCTTCTTGACCGAATGAGGCAAACAGGTGGTACCCGTTTCACCATGGCAGGTGTGTTAATTTCCAAACAAGAGCGTCGTTCTGCCCGTGGAAGTAAATACGCCTTTGCACAATTTACGGATGCTAGTGGTCTTTTTGAGGTGACTCTATTCTCCGAGGTTCTATCGAATAGTCGAGATCTGCTCGAGAATGGAAAGCAATTAATTCTGACTGTCGACGCTGAATTACGGGAAGAGGGGCTGCGCCTGACAGTACACTCCTTAGCCGATCTTGAGGCTGCATCAGCCTCAGCTGACGAGGCGTTGCAAATATGGCTCGCTAGTCCTCCACCCGTGGATAGGATCGCCTTAGCACTTAAAGAGAGCGGTAAGGGGAGGGTCCAAGTTAGCCTTATGGTAGATGCGGATAACAACGAAGTTCGCCTGGATTTACCAGGGAGATGGGCAGTTTCTGCGGCGGTGCGCGGGCGATTGAAAACCATCGCCGGCGTCTTGGATATTCGCGAGATATAAGCAGATTCTTGCTTCTAAAGCGGCGAAAACCCTTGCAATTTTCTGGATAGAGCGTTAAGACCCCGCAAACTTCACACGCGGGGTTAGCCTTGCCCTTTAGCTAGGCTCTCCGGTGCCCATTTTGGGCCGCCCCCCGCGGAGGCTTAACCGGAGGAGAAAAACCATGAGCCTTCCTACTTTTACGATGCGCCAGCTCCTGGAAGCGGGCGTTCACTTTGGCCATACTACCCGTCGTTGGAATCCCCAGATGGCCCCTCATCTTTTTGGTGAGCGAAATGGTATCCACATCATCGACCTGCAGCAAACAGTTCCCATGCTTTACCGCGCTCTTGCTGCAGCTAAGGAAGTTGCGGCCGCAGGTGGTCGCGTTCTTTTTGTAGGTACCAAGCGTCAAGCACAAGATATCATTGCAGAAACCGCCAAACGGTGCGGCCAGTACTATGTAAACCACCGTTGGCTTGGCGGCATGCTCACTAACTGGAAGACGATTTCTAACTCCATTCGTCGTCTGCGTGAACTTGAGGCACAGCTTGCAGAGTCAGCGACCGGTTTAACGAAGCGCGAAACCCTAACGCTGGATCGCGAAAAAGAGAAACTTGATCGAGCGCTCGGCGGAATTAAGGATATGGGCGGAGTCCCTGATCTTGTTTTCGTTATTGATACAAACAAAGAATCCATTGCAATTGCGGAAGCAAATAAGCTTGGCATCCCCGTCATTGCTATCGTTGATTCGAACGCTAGCCCGCAAGGGGTTAATTATATCGTCCCAGGTAACGATGATAGTATTCGCGCTATCCGGCTCTATTGTGACTTGATCGCAGGATCAATTCTTGATGGGCTACAGCATGAGCTAGCCTCGTCAGGGACCGATATCGGCGAGAATGAGAATCCTCAGGTCGAGTTATCTGCTGCTGATGCGGCACAAGCCGAAACAGAAAAAGCTAAAGCCTCTGCATAAGCGTAGGCTTTGGCTTTTCTAATCTATTGGCTTGGCACTCTCACAGGTAAAAGGAATGGAGGCGATTGTCATCGCCTTCAAGTTAGGGAATGGAAAAATGGCTGAAATTTCTGCAACGCTTGTAAAAGAGCTTCGCGAAAAGACCGGCGCCGGTATGATGGATTGCAAAAAGGCCCTTGCAGAAAGTACGGGAAATCTTGAGCAAGCGATCGACTGGCTTCGCAAAAAGGGATTGTCCGCCGCCTCTAAAAAGGCTGGACGTATCGCAAGCGAAGGCTTGATTGCTACAGCCGCGGTCGACGGAAAGGGTGCTGTTGTTGAAGTTAATTCCGAAACTGACTTCGTTTCGCGTAATGAAACCTTCCAGGGTTTTGCTCGTACTGTTGCCGGGATTGCTTTAACGGAAGGCGGCGATATTGAGAAACTGCGCCAAGCAAACTTTCCCGGAACTGGCCGGAATGTTGCCGATGAACTAACGCATCTTGTTGCGACAATCGGCGAAAATATGAATCTGCGCCGCAGCGCTGTATTATCTGTAAGCCCTGGCGTTGTTGCGGCTTACGTACACTCAGCTTTGACTCCTGATCTCGGGAAAATTGGCGTCCTTATTGCACTCGAGTCCACAGCCGATAAGACTAGACTGGCAGATCTTGGTAAGAAACTTGCTATGCATATCGCTGCTACACGTCCCGACTGTGTTTCAATTGCCGATGTTGATCCCACAAACTTGGCTCGCGAGCGCGATGTCCTTGCCGAGCAAGCACGGGCAAGCGGCAAGCCTGAGGCCATTATCGAAAAGATGGTCGAAGGCCGTTTGCGCAAGTACTACGAGGAAGTTTGCTTGCTTGAGCAAATCTTTGTCATTGATGGCGAAACAAAGGTCGCTCAGGTCATTGAAAAAGCTGCCAAAGATCTCGGCACACCCATTAAGATCAACGGTTTTGCTCGCTTTGCCTTAGGCGAGGGTATCGAAAAAGAACAAAAGGATTTTGCTACCGAAGTTGCTGAGACTTTAAAGCGTTAATGATACGGTGTCGGCAAATCGTCGCACGCGCGATGTCACGCCGCCGCCACAATCATCCCGCAGTTTAATGCGACAAGCCTTACGGAGAAGATCATGGCCACGGGGCCGCGCTATAAACGTGTACTCCTAAAGATCTCAGGTGAAGCTCTTATGGGTGGACGAGAATCGGGCCTAGATGCCGATGTGGTCAATCGGGTAGCACGTGAGATCCAGTCTGTGCACGCTTTAGGGGCTCAGGTTTGTGTCGTTGTGGGTGGCGGGAATATCTTTCGTGGCATATCCGGGGCTGCGGATGGGATGGAGCGTGCTTCTGCCGATTACATGGGTATGCTGGCGACGGTGATTAATGCCCTCGCTATGCAAAATGCTCTTGAAAAAATCAAAGTCAATACACGGGTCTTATCCGCATTACCTATTCAGGCTGTTTGCGAAGCCTATATTCGCCGCCGAGCCCTGCGCCATATGGAAAAGGGGAGAGTCGTGATTTTCGGCGCTGGTACCGGTAACCCCTTCTTTACGACCGATACTGCCGCTGCATTACGCGCTTCAGAAATGGGGTGCGATGCTTTATTGAAGGCAACCAAGGTCGACGGTGTATATAGCGCTGATCCACAAAAAAACAGCGCAGCACAACGTTATGAGAAGCTGAGTTATTTGCAAGTCCTTAGCCAAGATCTTCGTGTCATGGACGCCTCAGCTATTGCATTAGCACGGGAAAATCGTATTCCTATCCTCGTGTTTTCTATCCATAAACCTGGTGCCTTTGCTGAGGTTGTTTGTGGCCAAGGTACATTCACAATCATTGCAGAAGATTGAAAGCTATGGCCATCAACAGCTTCGATATGACTGATATTAAGCGCCGAATGGATGGTGCCTTTGATGCACTTCGCAAGGAATTTTCTGGCTTGCGGACAGGCCGCGCCTCAGCAGCGCTTCTTGAGCCCGTTATGGTGGAGGCCTATGGATCCTCTGTGCCTATAGCGCAAGTTGGAACCGTCAGTGTCCCCGAACCAAGGATGCTGTCCGTACAGGTATGGGATCGCTCCCAGGTTAAAGCTGTTGAAAAGGCGATCCGCGACGCAGGACTCGGCCTTAATCCGCAAAGCGATGGCCAATTAATTCGCATCCCACTCCCTGAACTTAGCGAAGAACGTCGCCGCGAATTAACCAAGGTAGCGCGATCCTACGCCGAGAATGCGCGGGTTGCCGTTCGCAATGTCCGCCGTGATGGCATGGAGCGGCTTAAAAAGCTAGAAAAAGATAGCGCTATTTCCGAAGATGCACATCGTCAATACTCTGACGAAGTTCAAAGTCAAACCGATATGCACACTAAAAAAATTGACGAAGCTCTCGCTGCAAAAGAAGCAGAAATTATGCAGGTTTAAACTATGACCGCTATCCAACCTATTGCCGATCCCTTACCCTTGCCGTGTCATATTGGCATCATTATGGACGGTAACGGTCGTTGGGCGCAGGCTCGGGGCTTGCCACGTACCGTCGGTCATCGCAAAGGCATAGAAGCCGTTCGTTCCGTTGTACAAGCTGCAAGTGACCTTAGTATCCCTTATCTTACCCTTTATGGATTTTCTCTCGAGAATTGGAGTCGCCCTTTGCTCGAGATCAATGAATTGATGGGGCTATTACGCCATTATCTTCGCAGTGAACTAGCTGAATTACATCAAAACGGTGTTCGGATACGGACTATTGGTGACCTCGCTCGGTTACCTGCAGATATTCAGGCTCTTGTGCGCAATGCCGAGGTTACGACCCAAAATAATACGCGCCTTAATCTAACAATCGCTCTAAGCTATGGTGGGCGCCAAGAGATTATCAATGCTGTACAGTGCCTCGCACAAGCCGTTGCTGCAGGTCATTTATCACCACAAGCCATTGATGAGACAATTGTAAGAGGAGCCTTGAGTACTGCCGATCTTCCGGATCCCGATCTTATTATTCGCACCAGCGGGGAAAAACGAATTAGCAATTTTCTTCTCTGGCAATCAGCCTATGCCGAAATGGTTTTCGTTGATACTTTATGGCCAGAGTTCGGACGAGAGGACCTCGTAGCGGCAATTCGCGAATATCAGCAGCGTGAGCGTCGCTATGGTTCCGCCAATATCTCTCAACACCTATAGCAGCTTTAGTTTGCGTGCACTATCGTCCCTAGTTCTTGGGCCGATCGTGCTTGCTGCGGTTTGGTTTGGTGGCAATTTCTTTATCGGGTTGCTGTTCCTCATCGCCTTAATCGTGGGTTGGGAATGGGGGCATCTTGTTACCCACAAATCTATGAAACTTATCGCCGTGATAAGTGCCAGCATGTCATGGCTTGGTATCCTCCTGATGGCCTGGAAGGGCGACTCCTCAAGCATCGTCGTTTATGCCCTAGCTCTCCTAACGGTAAGCCTCTCACTTGGGGTATACTTGCGATTTTCCACCCAAGAGTCTTGGCGTACTTGTCTTTGGGCTACTGCAGGGATGGCTTATTTAAGTTTTTGTACTTCTGCTATGTCCTGGCTAAGATTGAGCCCTGGCTACGACGGAACTTGGCTCTGTCTATGGCTTTTAGCTGTGGTATGGGCAACAGATATCGCCGCCTACCTCTGTGGGCGCATCATAGGGGGACCTAAGTTAGCACCGCGAATCAGCCCACAAAAAACATGGTCAGGGTTTATTGGCGGTACCCTTTTCGGGGTAATAGTGAGTGTTGCTATCACCTTTACACATCTTCAAAGCATCTGGCTGTTTTTACTTCTTGGAGGGGTAATTGCCATCGCGGCTCATCTCGGTGATCTCCTTGAATCTACTGCAAAAAGATATTTCGGTGTCAAGGATACAGGTCGATTGATCCCTGGCCATGGAGGTCTTTTGGACCGCATCGACGGTCTTGTTATGGCGGCTGTGGTATTTGCAGCCCTGATCTGGTTGGAACGGGAAGGGATATGGTCCTGGGTATGAATCAAAAAGAAGCTGCACCACGCACGGTAGCGATCTTAGTATCGACGGGATCTATTGGCACCCAGACGCTTGATTTAATCGCTCGCTACCCCAATGACTATGTAGTTGAAGCGTTAACTGCTGCAAGTCGGGTCGATCTACTAGCCGAGCAAGCTCGACGTTTTAAACCTCGGTTTGTTGCCATTGCTGACCCGGGTAAGCATAATGAACTAAAGGCTGCCTTAGCCGATTTACCTATTGAGGTTGGTGCCGGGCCACAGTCTCTTATCGATGCTGCTGAACGGCCTACCGATTTTGTTATGGCTAGCATCATCGGAGCTGCAGGATTAGCGCCAACCCTTGCAGCTGTCCGACGTGGCGGTGCTGTCGGTCTTGCGAATAAGGAATGCTTGGTCTGTGCAGGTGCTCTTTTCAATGCCGAAGTCCGCAAATACAAAGCGACCTTACTTCCGGTTGATAGCGAACATAACGCGATCTTCCAAGTCTTTGACTTCAAAAGCTCAGAAACTATTGAAAAACTTATCCTAACTGCCTCAGGCGGGCCATTCCGTAGCAAGACCCTGGCCGAGATGAAAACGGCAACCCCCGCCGAGGCTGTTGCACACCCCAACTGGTCTATGGGCGCTAAGATCTCCATCGACAGTGCAACTATGATGAATAAAGGGCTCGAACTTATTGAAGCATATCATCTTTTTGATATTCCGGAAGAGCGGATCGATATCCTGGTTCACCCCCAGTCCATTATTCACTCCATGGTGTCCTATGTGGATGGCTCAGTCCTGGCCCAACTGGGAACTCCCGATATGCGGACGCCAATTGCCTATGCCTTGGCGTGGCCCACACGAATAGTCACACCTACGCTAAGACTTGACCTCGCCCAGGTTGGTAAGTTAACCTTTGAAGCTCCTGATATAGAAAGATTTCCATCTTTGCGCCTTGCTCGCGAAGCTCTTAGAAAAGGGGGAAGTGCTCCAACAATTCTGAATGCCGCGAATGAGGTTGGCGTATCAAAATTCCTTGAGAATAAAATCGGATTCTTGGATATCGTTGCAATAGTGGAAGAGACCATGACTCAGCTACCTCTCAAAGCGCCAGCTAATCTTGATGATGTTATTTCCATCGATCGGGAAGCGCGGACAACGGCGCATCGAGTTGCAGGGCGTTTCGCCAAGTAAATACATTAAGAACAAAGTTTATGAGGTTGACTGCTTATGGATTTTATGACCGCAGCTGGGGGATACATTCTCCCTTTCTTGATCATCCTTACTATCTTGGTTTTCGTCCATGAATGGGGTCATTATTGGGTTGCACGCCGCGCCGGTGTGAAGGTTGAAGCATTTTCGATTGGCTTTGGACCAGAAATCTTTGGTTGGACGGATCGGTCGGGAACTCGTTGGCGGATTGCTGCTCTCCCTCTTGGCGGCTATGTCCGGATGTATGGGGAGGGGGGTGAACAGCCGCAGATCCCTTCCGAACCTGTTGCTCATCACGCGTTAAAAACCACTACTTGCGAAGATGAAGCCTTCTATAGCAAGCCTCTTGCTGCTCGTGCTGCTATCGTCGCAGCAGGTCCTCTCACAAATTTTCTCTTTGCAATTCTCCTTCTTGCTGGGTTGTTTGCGACCGTTGGTCAACCCTATACCCCGGCAGATATTGGGACGGTTATTGCTGGAGGAGCCGCTGAACAAGCTGGCCTACAGCCAGGTGATAAGGTTTTGGCGGTTGATGGGTCAGCTATCCAGCGCTTTGAAGAGGTTCAGCAGGTTGTCCAGCTTCATCCTGAAGAGACCTTGCGTTTTTTAATCGAGCGACAAGGAAGCCAAATAACTGTACCCGTAACTCCGCGCGCTACCGAGGTTAAGGATACGATGGGTGGTAGCCATCGCATTGGAATGATTGGTATTTCACGCTCAGGTACTGCCCGGGTCCGCCATAATCCAGGGATGGCCGTCTGGCAGGCCATGCGCGAGACATGGCGTTTGACGACAGGAACTTTAACGGCTGTGGGTCAAATGATTGTTGGGCAACGTTCGGCTGATGAACTTGGCGGTCCTATCCGTATCGCTAAAATGTCCAGTGAAGCAGCAAAAACAGATTTTCCATCAATGATTTGGTTTGTTGCCTATCTTTCCATTAGCCTTGGCATTATTAACCTGTTTCCCGTTCCAATGTTGGATGGTGGACACCTTTTGTTCTATGCCATTGAATCCGTGCGCGGCCGCCCCTTGGGTCTGCAAGCTCAGGAATATGGAACGCGAATCGGGCTTGCTCTGGTCTTATGTCTAATGTTATTCGCAACCTGGAACGATTTGATTCAGTTGCGGATTTTTGACTTTCTAAAAATTTAGCAGACAGATCGGCAGGAGCAAAATCGCGGTGCGGCGTCTCTTAAGTATGCTGATAGTGCTGGCAAGCATCGGCCTTACCCTGGCTGGTGTCTATGCACGCGATGGAATTGCGCAAGACACTTCCCCGGTTCGCGATATCCTCATCGAGGGCAATCAGCGGATCGAGAAGGAAACGGTTCTTTCCTACATCAAGCTTAAAATTGGCGAACCGCTTGATCCCGATGCCGTAAACGAAAGTCTTAAGGCTTTGTTTGCGACGGGTCTCTTTGCCGATGTTGCCATCCGCCGGGAAGGATCCTCGATCGTTGTTCGCGTTGTTGAAAATCCGATCATCAACCGGATTGCCTTCGAGGGAAACAGAAAGGTTAAAGACGAGGATTTACAAAACGAAGTGCAATTACGTCCACGGACAGTTTACACCCGCACGAAAGTTCAAACTGATGTCTCCCGCATCTTGGATGTCTACCGGCGTTCCGGACGGTTTGCTGCAACCGTCGTCCCTAAGGTTATTCAGCTTGACCAAAATCGCGTCGATCTAGTCTTCGAAATCGATGAAGGAAAAGTCACAGGTATTAACTCGATCTCTTTCGTTGGCAATAGACAGTTCAGCGATAGTGAACTTCGTGCCATTATCCAAACCAAAGAATCGGCATGGTATCGGTTTTTATCGACATCGGATGCTTACGATCCAGACCGTTTAACGTTCGATCGAGAGTTATTGCGCCGATATTACCTTGAAAATGGTTATGCGGATTTTCGTGTTGTTTCCGCGATTGCTGAACTTGCACCAAACCGTGAAGGCTTTTTCATCACTTTCACTGTGGAGGAGGGTGATAAATATAATTTCGGTGCGGTGGATATCGTCTCGCAATTCCCTGATCTCGATACGGAAAGCCTACGATCCTATATCAAGACCAAAGAAGGTAATACCTATAACGTTGCAAAAGTTGACGATAGTGAGAAACAGCTTTCCGAGGAGGTTGAGAAGCTAGGGTATCCCTTCCTCGATGTGCAGCCCATTGTTGATCGAGATCGTGACAATAAAACTATCAACCTTACATACGATATCCAAGAGGGCGCTCGGGTCTTCGTCGAGCGCATCGATATCGTTGGTAACGTTCGTACGATTGATAAAGTTATTCGACGTGAATTCCTGCTTGCCGAAGGTGATGCCTTTAGCAATTCGCGCCTACGCCGCTCTGTGAATCGTCTACGAAGCCTTGGCTTCTTTAACAAGTTGATGTCAATAACGTTCCCGGTAGCCAAGAAGATCGAACGATTGTTCAAGTTGAAGTCGAAGAAAAATCAACAGGTGAACTCTCTCTTGGTGCTGGTTACTCGACAACCGACGGTGCGCTTGGTGATATTTCCTTGCGCGAGCGCAACCTGCTTGGTCGTGGACTTGATCTACGCGCTTCGTTTCGTCTCTCGCAAAAGGGAACTGAATTTGACACCAGCTATACCGATCCCTACTTCCTCGATAAAGAAGTGGCCTTTGGTATTGATGCTTTCCGAACCACTCGTGATAACCAGGATATTGGTGGTTATGATCAAAAATCGATCGGCGGCGGTATAAGATTTGGCTATCAGTTAACAGAGCTCCTTCGTCAGTCTTGGCGTTATACGATCCGCCAGGATGAAATCCGGGATGTTGACCCTACGACCTCTCGTTTTATTCGCGAATCAGAGGGCTCCTATGTAACCTCGCTTGTAGGCCATACACTCACTTATGATCAACGCGATAATCGTCTAGAGCCTACCGACGGATATTACTTTGCCCTAAGTACTGATGTAGCCGGGCTTGGCGGTGATGTGAATTATGTACGGAATGTATTGAATGGCGCGAAATACTGGACCGTTAAACCCCGGTGGGTATTCTCACTTGTGGGTGAGGGGGGTTACATCACGGGTTTTAACGGCGAGGATGTACGCTTAAGAGATCGTTTTTATTTGGGTGGAGATAACCTGCGGGGCTTTGCCAATGCTGGTGTCGGTCCCCGAGATGTTTCCACGGACGATCCTCTCGGTGGTAAAATCTATTATACCACGACAGCTGAACTTAGCTTGCCTATATATGGGGTGCCCGATGAGCTTGGATTAAGCGGTAAAGTCTTTGCGGATGCCGGTAGCCTTTTTGAGCCCGAGGATCGTGCAAGCTTTGTCCGCGATAGTGCTGCGCTCCGCGCTTCTATTGGTGTTGGTGTCGGCTGGTTATCTCCATTTGGCCCCATACGGATTGACGTTGCTCAAGCCCTCTTAAAACAAGAGTTCGATAAAACCCAGACACTTCACTTTAAATTTGGTACGAGGTTCTAAGAATGACTTCTCTTAAACTACTCCGGCAGTTTGCACTTATTTCACTGACTGCTTTTTCCTTATTCACAGTTGTCGATGCAGCAGCACAACAGTCAACGCCGGCAGCGAAATCTACAACGCCAGTTATATTGATCGTTGATTACCAAAAAGTTGTCCGCGATGCTGAGAGCGCTAAGTCCATCCGGCAACAAATCGACGCTTACCGCCAGAATTTCCAGAAAGAGATCTCGGCAAAAGAGACTGACCTTGCCGCTAAACAGCAAGAACTCTCTAAGCAAAGTACGGTCATGTCGGCTGAAGCTTTGACCGCAAAACGCAAAGAATTCGAACAACAAGTAAGCGAAGTTCAGCGAATGACGATTATTCGTAGCCGTATGCTGGATGAAGCTTACGGTAAGGCGATGAGCGATTTTAATTCTGTCTTGCAATCAATCGTCGATCGGCTCGCCGACGAACGCTCCGCCGACCTTATTTTACCCCGCGCAGGTCTTTTGTTTGTCGCAAAGAACCTTGATGTTACCGACGAAGCTCTAAAACGTTTAAACCAACAACTTCCAAAGGTCACTATTCAGATGCCAGCCCCACCGCCGGCAAATGCCCCTGCGACAGCAGCAAAGCCATCTGCTGGTGCCTCGACACCAACTGCCGCAGGAACCAAGTCCTCTACAGGTACAGCGGCACCATCTAGTACGACCCCGGCACCAGCAGCGGGTCAACAGCCAACGAAACCTTAATCGGGCACTTTATATGCCCGATCCACGGTTTTTCCGTCGTGCCGGACCTTTCTCGCTTAAGGAGTTAGCGGAGAGATCTGGTGCGACGGTAGCTGTGGATGGATCAGGTGATCGACAATTTTACGATGTCGCACCCTTAAGCCAAGCTGGTGAGGGTGACGTAAGTTTCCTTGATAATCGGAAATACCTTGAAGAATTTTTAACAAGTCGCGCGGGCGCAATCGTGGTTAACCCCGATCTAGCATCGCGCGCCCCTACGAGCGCGTGCCTTTTATTAAGCGATCAGCCTTATATGGCTTATGCCCATATTGCGAAATGCTTTTACCCTAATACAGATTCATCCCCTGGGATTGCCGAAACAGCTCTTATTGATAAGTCGGCAAAGGTCGGCGAGAATTGCATGATAGGGGCTGGGGTTGTCATCGGGCCAAAAGCACAAATCGGTACCAAGGTTTCCATAGGACCCAACGTAACAATCGATACCGCTGTCGAGATTGGATCAGGAACTACCATTGGCGCAAACGCTAGTCTCAGTCATTGCATTATCGGGGAAAATTGCCAAATACATCCAGGCGTTAGAATTGGTACACGTGGCTTTGGCTTTGCAACGACGGCAACTGGCCATATAGATGTTCCTCAGCTCGGTCGTGTTATTATTGGTAATCATGTCGAAATCGGCGCTAATAGTACGGTCGACCGCGGAGCGGGGCCCGACACGGTTATTGGTGATGGTTGTAGGATTGATAATTTAGTACAAATTGGGCACAACGTTCATTTAGGGCGGCATTGTGTAATTGTTAGTCAAGTAGGTATCGCTGGCTCTACAGTTTTGGAGGATTTTGTAGTTGTTGCCGCACAGGCAGGAATCGCAGGACATTTAACGATTGGTGCTGGCACCATGATAGGAGCTCAGAGTGGGGTCATGGCAGATCTTGAACCAAAAACAAAGGTTATCGGGTCTCCCGCCGTACCAGTTAAACAGTTTTTCCGGCAGGTTGCTGCTTTAGCTAAAATGGTCCGTAAGGAATAAAAGTATATGGGTATAGAAACAGTCTTACGCGATATTGAGCAGCCAGTATCTTTTGATACATTGGCTATTATGAAAATGATCCCGCATCGGTATCCTTTTCTAATGATTGATCGTATCGTAGATGCTGTCGCAAATAAGCATGCGATTGGCATAAAGAACGTAACGATTAACGAGCCATTCTTTCAAGGTCACTTCCCTTTACGTCCCGTTATGCCTGGGGTTCTTATGGTTGAAGCCATGGCGCAAACAGCCGCGGCCCTCGTTGTTTATACACTTGGACCTGCAAGTGAGGGAAAGCTTGTTTATTTTATGTCCGTCGAAGAAGCTAAATTCAGAAAGCCGGTCTTTCCCGGGTGCGAGCTTCACTTACATGTCATCAAACAGCAAAATCGACGCAATGTTTGGAAATTCCGTGGCGAAGCCTATGTGGAAGGCCAGCTTATGGCTGAAGCAATCTTTGCGGCGATGATCATGGATGATTAAATGGGTGACATTCATCCAACTGCCATTGTTGATTCCGCCGCTCAACTTGGAAAAAATGTCAGGCTCGGCCCGTACGCCGTCATCGAAGGCCCCGTAACCTTAGGTGACGGATGTCATGTCATGTCGCATGCAGTTGTGGCAGGACATACTACCTTAGGGCCGGGTTGTGTCGTTTTCCCCTTCGCATCGATCGGCCATGCACCGCAAGATGTAAAATATAAAGGTGAGATATCCCGGCTTGAGGTTGGAAATAATACTGTATTCCGCGAGCATGTGACGGCTAATCCCGGTACAGAAGGTGGTGGATTGGTTACGCGCATCGGGAATAACTGTCTTTTCTTGATCGGATCCCATGTCGCCCACGATTGTCTTATCGGTAACAATGTCATCCTTGTGAATAATGCGACTCTGGGGGGTCATGTCATTATTGAGGATTTCGCTATTCTCGGCGGATTATCGGCTGTTCATCAATTTGTCCGCATTGGCCGTCATGCCATGGTTGGCGGGATGTCAGGGGTCGAACAAGATGTTATCCCCTTTGGCTCCGTCATGGGAGAACGCGCAAAGCTTTCCGGCTTAAATATCGTCGGACTGAAACGGCGCGGCTTCGATCGCGAAACTATTCACAGCTTACGCACGGCCTATCGTCTGTTGTTCGCACGCGAAGGCACTATGGTTGAGCGTCTTGTCGATGTTCAAGAGATGTATGGCGAGAACCTTGCTGTTATGGATATTCTACGCTTCATGCGCGAGCAGTCTTCACGCGGTATTGTTCAGCCTCATGATGGGCATGACGAGTGAGATTTCTCCCTTAGCTATTATTGCTGGCGGTGGCCTTATGCCACGGCGTCTCGCCGAAGCCGCGCGTCTTCAAGGATATGCTGTTCATATCCTGGCAATTAAAGATCAAGCTGATCCCGCTCTAACTCGAGACTTCAATCATGATTGGATCGACCTTCGTTCCATCAGCCAAACCCTGGCATTGTTACGAAAAAAAGAGATTAAGAAGCTCATTTTTGCAGGTAAAGTAAAGCGACCTTCTTTCACCGTTCTTCTATCGGATCCATGGACAGCGAAGTTCTTTGCTAAAGCTGGCTTGCGCGCCATAAGCGGCGATGATGGTTTGCTCTCTGCCTTGATCAAAGTTCTGGAAGAAAGCGAAGGTTTTCAGATCCTCGGCATCGATCAAATCTTGAAGGATCTTGCTGCACCCTTGGGCTGTTTAACACAGCATCAACCAGATTTAGATGCTGAAATGGATATTCAGCGCGGCGTCAGCGTTGCCCTGGCCTTGGGTAAGGTTGACGTTGGACAGGCTGTGGTCGTGCAGCAAGGACTTGTTTTGGGTGTTGAGTCCATTGAAGGAACCGCAGCTTTGCTCGAGCGATGTATTCATCTAAAACGGGATGGTGCTGGAGGTGTTTTAGTTAAGATTTCAAAACCAGGGCAGGAGCGTAGAGCCGATTTACCAACCATCGGCCTTGAGACTATTCATCAAGCCGTTGTCGCTGGCCTTCGCGGGATTGCTGTTGAAGCTCAGAATAGCCTTATTATCGATCGCCAGGCTGTTATCCAAGCAGCGGATAAGGCCGGCCTGTTCTTGATCGGCATCTCAGTTTAGTACAACGCATGGCGTCTTCCCATCCTCATTCACTCTCTATCTACCTCGTAGCAGGCGAGCCCTCGGGAGATAATCTTGGTGGGCGCATTATGACAGCGTTAAAAGCTCTTGCTGTACAAAATCATATCCAGATCCACTTCGCTGGTGTCGGCGGTGAGCGAATGACCGAAGCTGGACTGAAAACTCTCTTCCCACTCTCTGATATCACGTTGTTTGGATTAACAGAGATAATCCCTCATCTGTTTACCTTATGGCAGCGACTTAAGATGATTGTAACTGACATCAAGAGGTACAAACCCGATGCTATAGTAACGATCGATTCAACCGCATTTTCCTTTGCTCTTGCACGTCGATTAAAAAAACATGGCATCCCCCTTATCCATGTAAATGCCCCGAAAGTTTGGGCTTATCGGCCAAGGCGGGCAAAAACCATTGCGCAGCTCTATGATCATCTTCTTGCCTTACTCCCCTTTGAGCCCCCTTGGTTTGAAGGGGAGGGGCTGAAATGTACATTTATCGGTCATCCCGTTATAGAATATGGCGCCGATAAAGGAGATGGCCGTGCTTTTCGCAAGCGCCATAAGATTCCTCCCGATGCACCTCTTCTGTGTGTTTTACCAGGCAGTCGTACAAGTGAACTTCGTGTTCTTTTGCCCATTTTTGAAAAGGTTGTCCGCAACCTTACTGCTCAATACCCCGATCTCTATATCCTTATTCCAACCATACCTTCTGTTGCATCTACTGTTAGGGCCGCAACTGTTTCTTGGCCGGGTAATCCTCTTATCATCGAAGGTATGCATGAAAAATTTGATGGCTTTTCTGCAAGCACTGTAGCTCTTGCCGCTTCAGGTACAGTTACTGTGGAGCTCGCCCTTGCCAAAATACCAACTGTCGTTGCTTATAAGGTTTCAGCACTGACGGCAGCACTTATTCGCAGATTTATCACCGTGCGCTATGTGAGTATCGTTAATCTATTGCAGGATCGTGCTGTCATCCCTGAATTCATTCAAGAAAACTGCACTCCCGCGCAGTTAATAGCGGCGGTAATAGCTTTATTGAAAAGTCCTGACTTACGTGCCGAACAGATCAAAGGATTTACCATCGCCGCTACCATGCTTGGGCAAAAAGACAAACTGCCAAGCGAACGTGCCGCCATAGCTATATGGGAAACCATTATGCAAAAAAAGTCTCGCATCAGTTGACCAGACTGTTTTTATTAAAGTTGACCCTCTACAATTGTGCCATCTAAGCTCAATTCAGATGTGATAAAGGTTTTGAGGATGTCATGCCACGCCTTCTGCATACCATGATTCGCGTACGCGAGCTCGATAGATCGCTCGATTTTTATATACGCCTCTTAGGAATGAAACTCTTGCGCCGCAAAGATTACCCCGAGGGGCGTTTTACCCTTGCGTTTGTGGGATATGGTGAGGAACACGATCACACAGTGATCGAGCTCACATATAACTGGGATCAACAGGAACCTTATAACCTCGGCAGTGGTTTTGGCCACTTAGCAATTGGCCTCACAGATATCTATGGTGCCTGTAAGGATTTAGCGCAGGCTGGTGTTAAAATTCCTCGGCCGCCGGGACCTATGAAACATGGGGGCTCGGAAATTGCCTTTATCGAAGATCCGGATGGATATCGGATTGAGTTGATTCAGCGGACCTAAGTCACTCATACGCATCTTCGTCGTCACAGAATAACCGGTGCTTTGACTTACGGTGGTTGCGAGGTTTAGGTTCTACACTCCTTTGCCGGAATAGAGGGGATGCTAAGGCAGCCGCAGATGCTGAACGACGGCGTGGCGGCGCTTGTTTTTTCCCCAACTTTACTCTGGGGCGCCGCTCAGTCTTACGTCGCATTGCATTCTACTTCTTTTTAATAGGGTAAGCGCGAGCCGATGCGCCTGTATACAGTTGCCGTGGGCGAGCGATCTTTTGACCTGGATCTTCAATCATCTCATTCCACTGAGCCACCCAGCCAACAGTACGCGCTACCGCAAAAAGCGCCGTAAACATACTGGTCGGAAACCCAATCGCCTTCAAGATAATACCCGAATAAAAGTCCACATTCGGAAAGAGCTTGCGTTGCACGAAGTACTCATCCTCAAGGGCGATACGCTCAAGTTCACGAGCAAGATCAAGCAAAGGATCATCGATCCCAAGTTCATCAAGAACAGCATGGCAGCTTTTCTGTAAAACTTTTGCACGCGGATCGTAATTTTTGTAAACGCGATGACCAAAACCCATGAGGCGGAACGGATCATCCTTGTCCTTAGCGCGCTCAATAAATTCAGGAATACGCTCTTTACTGCCAATTTCCTGAAGCATTGAGAGTACCGCTTCGTTCGCACCTCCATGTGCTGGTCCCCACAACGATGCAATCCCTGCTGCAATACAAGCAAAGGGATTAGCGCCAGAAGATCCTGCCATCCGTACTGTCGAAGTCGAAGCATTCTGCTCGTGATCCGCATGAAGGATAAAAATCCGATCCATAGCTTTAGCGACGGTCGGGCTAATTTTATACTCTTCGCATGGAACACCAAATGTCATGTATAGAAAGTTCTCGGCATAAGAAAGCTCATTCTTAGGGTACATGAATGGCTGGCCCACAGAATATTTATAAGCCATAGCCGCTATGGTTGGTATCTTAGCAATCAACCGATGCGATGCGATCATCCGCTGATGTGGGTCATTAATATCGATGCTGTCATGATAAAAAGCAGAGAGCGCTCCCACGACACCACACATCACCGCCATAGGATGGGCATCGCGGCGAAACCCACGATAAAAATAAGCAATCTGTTCGTGGAGCATGGTATGATAGGTAATTGCTTTCGCAAATTTTTCCTTTTCTTTTGGTGTCGGAAGTTCGCCACGCAAAAGCAGATAACATACCTCCATAAAGTCACTATGCTCGGCCAGATCCTCAATCTTATAACCACGGTGCATCAGCACCCCTTCATCGCCATCAATATAGGTAATGGCCGAATCGCAGGAAGCGGTCGATGTAAAGCCAGGATCGTAGGTGAAGTATCCTGTCTCAGTATAAAGTTTACGAACATCGATGACTCGCGGACCTATGGATCCCGATATTAATGGCAAAGAAATATCCTTGCCGGTCGTTGGATCGGACAAGGTTACAGAATCTATGGCTTCATCTTTGGCCTTAGCCTTTTGCGTCATCGTTTATCCCCGCAATTTATGCGCGCGGTTTTAATCCCGCACATTAACGTCCAAATGGGCCGTTTGTTGCACTGCACTATAGCAAAGGCCAATCCGGGTCGCCATAGAAACGACGCTTAACCTAGAACATCATCAATCCGGCCCAAACTCTGGCTTTTCCCAAGAATCTCCATAGCTTCGAAAATGGGCGGCGAAGTTACCTGCCCTGTTAAGGCCGCCCGCAATGGCTGAGCAATCTTCCCTAATTTCAGAGGAGGTGTTGCCGCCTCACAAAACGCGCGAACCAAGGCCTCCAATTGGTCTCTCTGCCAAAGAGGAGCATCAGCAAGTTTGCCGCGGAGTTGCTCCAAATTCTTTTTTGCATCAGAGTCCAGTAAAGCGCGTGCTTTCTCATCCAAGGGAATAGGGCGATCTGCAATATAGAAAACTGCACTCTCCATAAGCTCATTCACAGTTTTAACCCGAGGCTTAAGACCGGGGATGGCTGCAAATAATCTTCTCTTTTCATCTTCAGAAAGAGACCGACCAATAACCCTAGATTCAAAATGCGGAATAATCAGATCAACTAAATATTGATTATCGCTTTCGCGGATATAATGCGCATTCAAATTTTCGAGTTTCGCAAAATCAAGCCGCGACGGCGACCGACCAACAGCATCGAGATCGAACCAGTCGATTGCCTGTTGCCGAGAGATAATTTCATCGTCACCATGCCCCCACCCAAGTCGCAATAAGTAATTACAGAGAGCTTCCGGCAGATATCCCATATCGCGATACGCATCGATCCCCAGAGCACCATGGCGCTTTGAGAGTTTGGCACCATCGGGTCCGTGAATAAGAGGAATGTGCGCGAATTGTGGGACTGTCCATCCAAATGCGTCATAGAGCTGATATTGGCGAAAGGCATTCGTTAGATGATCGTCACCACGAATGATATGGGTAATCCCCATATCATGATCGTCGACAACAACGCTTAGCATATAGGTTGGCGTCCCATCGCTGCGTAATAGAACCATGTCATCAAGCTGATTATTGGCAACATTAACGTCACCTTGAACCAGATCGTGAATTATTGTTGTTCCCAGGATTGGCGCCTTAAGGCGTAAGACCGGCTTCACATCTTTTGGCGCCAGAGCAGGGTCCCGATCTCGCCACCGTCCATCATATCGAACTGGCCGTCCTTCGCGGCGCGCGGCCTCACGCATTGCCGCTAATTCTTCGGGGGTACAATAGCACCAATAGGCGTTCCCGCTTTGTAATAAAGATTTCGCTACCTCAGCATGACGAGCGGCACGCGTAAATTGATAAACGACCTCACCATCATAGGTAAGTCCGAGCCATGATAACCCATCGAGGATGGCATCGATCGCATCTTTAGTAGATCGTACCCGATCAGTATCCTCTATGCGGAGGAGATATTGTCCACCGTGATGCCGTGCGTAAAGCCAATTAAACAAGGCGGTTCGTGCACCTCCAATATGGAGATAACCGGTCGGGGAGGGGGCAAAGCGGGTAACGACTGACATTCCACAAGTTATCCTTGCCAGGACTTAAGGGGAGTGATGTAGCATGGGTTGAGGGGGCGCTCAATGACGGTAGATACTGTTGGCCCATGGATCGCATCCGTAGCATCCAGCTGGCGGCAAGGGAACATCCTTTCTCTTGTGTATAGGTATCTCATCTTTATATCCACGCTTTTTACACGAGAAATAGCCGCTGAGCGAACGCGCTGGAGTTTGTGGACACCTGTGGGGCTTGCGTGCGGCATTATCGGGTATTTTCTCCTGCCATTTGAGCCAACCCTTACGCCTACGGTGATTTTTATCATCGCAACCATCGGCACTATCCTTTTCTTTCACCGTCGTTATCCAAGAATGATGTTCAGTCTCTTGGTTTGTTTATTACCGACGTTTGGTTTTCTTGCCGCACAGATAGAGACTTCGCGCATCGCAACACCCATGCTCGAGCGCTCTTCAACAAGCACCGTCACAGGCAAGGTTCTATCGATCGACAAGGCGCAACATGGGTACCGAGTCCTTGTATCTGTGGAGAAAATTGCGAACCGTACATTGGACCGCACACCAAAGACCCTCCGTATTTTCATACCGCAACGATTCGGCGTCCCCATCCTTGGATCGACGATTCAGTTTCTCGGCACACTCGAACCTCTAGCGCCACCCGCCATGCCAGGGTCTTTCGATTTCCAACGCTATGGGTTCTTTTCTGGTATTGGTGGTTCGGGTATTGCGATCAAGCCACCTATTGTTATCTCCCATCCCGCATCGCAAAGTTTTGCCCTCACAATTGAACAGTTGCGCTCTGAGATAAATCAACGAATTACTCAAACCCTTGTAGGGTATCAAGGCAGTGTAGCAACGGCTTTGCTGACAGGGGCGCGCTCGGATATTCCACGGCCCTTACTAGATGCTATGCGGGATTCAGGTCTTGCACATCTTTTATCGATTTCCGGTCTGCATATGGGCTTAGTCGCTACTTTTATCTTTGCGATTATCCGTGGCAGCCTCGCTTTAGTGCCGACCATTGTCCTGCGGTTCTCGACCAAGAAGTGGGCTGCAGTTATCGCTATGCTTGGTGCTTTTGCCTATCTTTTAATTGCCGGAGCCCCAGTGCCAACTCTCCGCGCTTTCCTTATGACAGGCCTAGCGATTATTGCTGTCCTTTTGGATCGCATTGTTCTCTCTATAAACTTGGTGGCCTGGGCAGCAATAGCGGTGCTGCTCTTTGCCCCTGATAGTTTACTAGGCCCTAGTTTTCAGATGTCCTTTCTCGCTGTACTGACGATGATTGCTGCTTATGAGACACCAGCACTTAAGACAGCTTTCATTGGTCAGCAAAGAGGTGTTGCTGGTCAGGCGATAACCTATGTCATCGGCATTGCCGCAACAACGATGATCGCTTCAATCGCTATTCTTCCTGCAGGCATTTATCATTTCAATCAGATCCCATTTTATGGCCTCGCTGCTAATCTTATCGCCGTTCCGATTACCGGACTTTGGGTTATGCCGTGGGGTGTTCTCTCCCTTTTAGCCATGCCACTCGGTCTTGAGCAGTGGCCCCTTATTCCCATGGGTTGGGGCATTACTGCCATTGCCGAAACCGCACAGATGGTCGCATCGTGGCCAGGGTCAACCCTAACCGTCAAAGCCATACCGGATGCAGCCTACGCACTTATGATCCTAGGGATCGTGTGGCTTTGTCTATGGCGCCGCCCCTGGCGATGGTTAGGGTTTGTGTTCGTTTTATTCGGTATCGGTCTTGCAGTAAGAGCAGAGCCTCCCGATATCTTGATCAACGAATCGGGTAAGCTTATCGGCATCCGAGATCATCAGGGCGACCTCCAGATCCTCCATAGACAACGTGATCGTTTCTCGGCCGAGATTTGGCTTAATCGCAATGGCACCACGCTCTCGTTATCGCCACCAGGCACCAACTGCGATAGCAAGGGGTGTATCTATCACCTAAAGGGACATATTATCGGTATCGCCCATACAGCTGAAGCCGCGGCCGAAGATTGCACCCACGTCGATATCATGGTCCTTATCGTCGTATCGCGTGTTGCTTGTCATCCGCGCGAAAGGTTGATTCGTCATCAAGACTTATCCCGTTTAGGTACTCACGCGATCTGGCTTCCTGCAGCAAATACTCAACAAGACCTCCGCGTCGAAACCGTGAATGAAAAACGGGGCAACCGCCCCTGGGTGCCCCGTTTTTAAAACCGAGAAGACGTATCGCTTAATAGCGACGCATCAATCCAATAAGCCGGCCTTGAATACGAACGCGATCCGGCCCAAAGATCCGTGTTTCATAAGCTTTATTAGCAGGCTCAAGCGCAATGCTATCGCCTTTTTTACGAAGTCGCTTGAGCGTCGCCTCTAAGTCATCGACTAAAGCAACAACGATTGATCCACTGTCCGCTGTATCGCACTTACGGATCAACGCCACATCCCCATCAAGGATACCAGCCTCTACCATGGAATCGCCGACGATCTCGAGGGCAAAATGTTCGCCCGTACCCAATAGATTTGCAGGAACCTCAACATTCCGGCTTTCATCACGCAACGCTTCAATCGGCGTACCGGCGGCGATCCGTCCATAGAGAGGGAGACTTACCGCCCCCACATCAGAAGCAACCTTGGCACCCGCCATAACATTGGATGAAAAATCACCGCGAATGACATTCGACGGTAAATCCATATCCTGAAGAAGGTCTTCGGGCCGCATATTCTCCGGCAAGCGGACAACCTCCAAGGCGCGGGCGCGATGAGGTAGCCGGCGGAGAAACCCTCGTTCTTCAAGTCCAGTAATCAGCCGGTGAACCCCCGACTTAGACTTGAGGCCTAAGGCATCTTTCATCTCATCGAAAGAAGGGGAGACCCCAGAATCTTGAAGCCGGTTATGGATAAACACGAGAAGCTGATATTGTTTGCCGGTTAGCATGGCTTTTTTCCTTAGCTTAACTCACCATCCTGCAGGGCAGGAACAAAACGTAAATACTTTCTATCGTTCTAGTTTAGTTCTAGCTCGAGGTCAAGCAAAACCGCACGACTCGCAGGTAATTAGTTAAAATAAGGGCCGTAGAGGGATAACCGCAACAGGGCTACCCGCTTTTGCCATAGGGGCATGGGGTGGTCGCACGAGCAAACAATCGGCCATAACAACTGGGGTCATCATGGCGCTATCTTGAACAGGGAAGGGGCGAACGATCCAGGTGCCCTCGTCCAAGGTCAAAGCGGCGCGCAAATAATCTTCACGCTGATCATTCGCAGCAAGATCGTCACCAAGAATGGCCATCATGCGCTGAGGCTCAATTGTTTTATGCCCGAGCATGCGCCGCACCATGGGTTGCAGAAACAGAACCGCACAGACAAAAGTAGAGACTGGGTTGCCAGGCAGCCCGAGGAACGGTGTGCCGGTCAATTCGCCAAACATCAAGGGCTTGCCCGGACGCATCGCGATCTTCCAGAAATCAAGCCGGAGCCCTGCCGATTCAAGCGCCGAACGAACCAGATCATGATCGCCTACCGACGCACCGCCTGTTGTCACCAACACATCGGCCTTTTTCGCCGCCAGCGCCATGGCTTGAAGCGGCTCGGAACGATCGGGCGCTATACCCAGCATAATCGGCTCACCGCCAGCCTCGGTTACCAAGGCGGCAAGTCCATGGCTGTTTGAGCTAACAATTTGAGTGGGGCCAAGAGGATCTCCTGGCATCACCACTTCATCGCCCGTTGCTAGGATCGCAATCCGCGGGCGCCGCATCACCTTTATCCAAGGCTGATTCATCGCCGCAGCAAGAGCAATATGCCGCGCGCTAAGAATCGTCCCCTTTTTTAATAAATAGGCACCTGCATGAAAATCGAGACCCTTCACACGAATATGGGCACCGCGGTTTACAGGTTTTTCGATGACAACCTTCGTTAGAGCATCGTCGAAGCTTGTATTCTCTTGAATAACGACACTATCTGCTCCTTCAGGAATAGGGGCGCCCGTAAAAATCCGCATGGCTTCGCCAGGCCGGAGCTTACCCGAAAAATCTTGACCCGCTGCAATTGAACCCACAACCTTCAAGGTAACAGGGATACTGGTAACATCTTGTATCCGTACAGCCCATCCATCCATGGCTGAGACATCGACTGGCGGCTGTGTGGTGCGCGCCACCAAGTCTTCGGCTAAGGTCCGATGATGGGCCGCGCTTAAAGCGACAGTTTCTGCCGAAACAGGAGATACTCCCGCCAAAATGCGGGTTAAGGCCTCGGACACAGAGATCATGACCCGGTCCACACACCTGATTTGCCACCGGATTTATGGACAAGGCGAATGTCCGTAATGCGGATAGCACGATCCACAGCCTTACACATATCGTACAGTGTCAAAGCCGCAACACTCACCGCCGTCAAGGCCTCCATCTCAACGCCCGTAGCACCATGCACCTTCGCTGTAGCCTCGATCTCAATCGATGAGGTATCGTAATAAAAGGTAAATTCGACACTCACCGACGACAGACCCAGCGGATGACACAGAGGGATCAATGCCGATGTTTTCTTTGCCGCCATGATCCCAGCAATGCGCGCAGCACTTAAAACATCTCCTTTGGCTAGTTTATTCTCGGTAATCAGTTGCAGCGTCTCGGGCGCCAGCCGCACCACACCCTTGGCAATGGCTATACGATCCGTTGCGGCCTTGGTCGAGACATCGACCATCGACGCCTTTCCCGCCGTATCAATATGGGTAAGACGTGCCATTATCCATGTCCCTTTTTCGACCGAATCTGCCTGATCTCGGGCTGCTTTGTCGCGGGCTGCTTTGTCTCTGGCACTGCAAGCAATTTCTGCGTAGCCAAGGTCACATCGTCTTGGCGCATCAGAGATTCACCTACCAAGAAGCACCGTGCACCAACCCGGGCCATTCGCGTTAGGTCATTTGGTTCAAACAACCCACTCTCGGCAAGGATTAGTCGGTCCTTTGGAATCCGGGGCGCCAGAGATTCTGTTACGCTCAGATCGACCTCCAAGGTCTTAAGATTGCGGTTATTAATACCGATCAGTTTTACATCTAGTTTCAACGCACGATCGAGTTCTTCGGCATTATGAACCTCGACCAAAACATCCATGCCCTGGGTATGGGCAACTCCCGCCAATTCGCGAAGTTCGTGATCCTCTAGCGCCGCCACAATCAGTAGAATGCAATCGGCGCCCAAGACCCGGGCCTCGACAACCTGATAGGGATCGAGGGTAAAATCCTTGCGAAGGACAGGTAACGCCACGGCCCTGCGCGCCGCCACCAAGTAGTCGTCTCTGCCTGCAAAATAAGGCTCATCCGTTAAGACCGACAAACAGGTCGCACCTCCTGCAGCATAGGCTTGAGCTAGGGCAGGGGGGTCGAAATCAGGGCGGATTAACCCCTTCGAGGGTGAAGCCTTTTTAATCTCGGCAATCAACCCATAGCGTCCTGCAGCCACCGCAGCTTCAAGCGCAGCAACAAAGCCGCGCGGTTGATCCGCCTGTTTTGCCAAGCGCTCGAGCGCCGCAAGCGGTTGTGCTTTTTTTCGCTTAAGAATGTCCTGGCGCTTATCGGTACAGATGCGGGCGAGGGTGTCACTCATAGGGTATCCACCTGCCGCGTCATAGCGATCAGATTATCGAGCACTGTAAGCGCTCGACCACTATCGATAGCCTCGGCTGCGCGGCTAGCTCCTTCGCGGATATGTGGGGCCTTCCCAGCAATAACCAAGGCCGCCCCGGCATTCAGTAAAACGAAATCCCGAAAAGCTCCCTTGGCACCCCCCAACATCGTCCGAAGAGCGATAGCATTTTCCTCGGGCGTCCCACCTTTCACCGCCTGTAGTGGCTGACGCTTGATTCCCGCATCTTCGGGCGAAATCTCAGATACACTGACCGCCCCCTCCTTAAGCTCGGCAACCATCGTCGGGCCGCTCAGAGAAATTTCATCAAGCCCATCCCTACCATGAACTACCCAAGCTCGCTCAACACCCAAGGCATGGAGCGCCTTTGCCATAGGCTCGACCCATTTTGGCGCATAGGTCCCAAGTAATATAACCTTGACCATCGCAGGATTACACAAGGGACCAAGAAGATTGAAAATCGTGCGGGTGCCCAGTTCGACCCGCGCGCCACCGACGTGGCGCATGGCTCCGTGGTAACGGGGCGCCATTAAAAATCCAACGCCCACCTCACAAATCGCCTGTTGCACCACCTCTATACTCGCATCGATGTTGACTCCTAAGGCGGTTAACACATCCGCGGCTCCCGATTTCGAGGTAAACGCACGGTTGCCATGCTTAGCGACAGGGACACCAGCACCGGCCACCACAAAGGCCGAAGCGGCTGAAACATTCACCGTACCTAGGCCATCACCGCCTGTTCCAACGATATCCATTGCCGTCCCGGGTGCTTCGACCTTGAGCATCTTATTGCGCATAACCCGGGCGGCACCGGCGATTTCCGCAACGGTTTCGCCCCGCACCCGTAACCCCATGAGAAATGCGCCCACTTGAGCCGGTGTCGCATTACCCGACATGATAATATCGAAGGCTTGTGCCGCTTCTTCCTCGGTAAAGGATGCGCCTGTCGCGAGCTTGTCGAGAAAGGTTTTGAATTCCGTAACGTCAGAGGTCATTGGTATTTTCCTGACGCGCGATGGATAAAAAATTTGCGAACAAGGCCGCACCATGCTCGGTGGCGATACTTTCAGGGTGAAACTGCACCCCATAAAGCGGCCATTGCCGATGCTTGACCCCCATAATGGTGCCATCGTCAGTATCCGCTGTGATCTCGAGTTCATTCGGAAAGCTGTGGGGATCGATAATGAGGGAGTGATATCGCGTAGCGGCGAAATTCTGCGGTATGCCGTGGAAGAGAGCTTTACCATTATGGCGCACACGGCTGGTCTTCCCATGGACAAGCTGAGGAGCTCGGCAAATCCTCCCCCCGAAGACTTGGGCCAAGGCTTGATGACCAAGGCAGACACCTAGAACAGGAAGTTGACCTGCCACAGCTTCGATCAGGTTCAGGGTCATGCCCGCTTGATCAGGGGTTCCGGGACCGGGGGAAATCACAATAGCTTCTGGCTTTAAAGCAATCGCCTGCGCAACACTTAAAGCATCGTTCCGGTAAACCTCAACCGGAACGCCTAAGGTGCTAAAGCCATGCAGTAAGTTGTAGGTAAAGCTATCGTAATTATCGATCAGAAGAAGCATAACGTGTCCCGTCGGCAAAATCTCGATGAAGGGCAAAATCTCGGTGAAGGATAGTGTTAAAGTTAATGTTGCGTAGATGTAACAATTTTTTTGTGCTCCTTCGCCGAACGACTATTAGCGTTTAATCTATGGCCAAGATTGTAACGCCTGCGGAACAATTAAGAAGAAATCCTATAAGCAAAAGGCCCAAGGGGGGTCTGAACCATAGACACACCTTGGGCCTCATCGTGAACATTATAAGAACATTTACAGGAGCGGTCAAGGTATTTTTTGGGAACAACCCCCCACGCATTTCCATCCACGATACCACACATAAATCGGTTTAACTTTAATAACTTACGATACTTTCGCGAGAGGATTTTGAACTCTCGCGAAAATCTGCTATATATAGAGGGGTAAGTCGTCGGCCTCCACAAAGGATAGTAGGTTGCTGAAGAGATTTTTGCACCGCTTCCGAGGGAGTCGGCAACGGATAATCGCTCTCCTAATTGGCGTTTTTATACTGGGAAATCTAGGGGTTTACGGAGCGTTATATACAAACGTATATAACGCTCCACTTTTTTGGAAATTCTCCGCAGAAACACCGGTCGCTAAAGGACGCATTCAATCCTCCTTGCCATCCCCGGTTAATGCTCCGCAAACAGACCCGCCGTCATCTCCGACTGTGATCTTAGGAGCAATACCCTCAGGACAGGTTACATCAAAAGAGGGAACTCCGGCTCCTACCGCACCTTCTCTTCCTACCGTTCCTCCCTCAGCTTCTGTGACGTCGTCATTGGAAGAGCCATTGCCATCCTCAATTGATGAGGATCCTACATCACCCGCAGCTCACCTTTCATATCCCCTGTCTTTGTCGCGCGTGCCCGCCGACACAAGCATGCAGACTACGCTCGACAAAAACACATCGGGCTCGTTCGTACTCGAAAACTCCCCGGAAAAAATAACGCCACCGATCGCAACCACTCTTACGACGGCATGGCTCGGTCAGGCGCGACCTTACGAAGCTTCTCATACTAAGCCTCTGATCGCTTTGGTCATCGATGATCTTGGCGTTGATCACACGCGCACGCATCAGGTGATGGATTTGCCTGTCCCTTTGACCTTAGCCTTTCTTCCTTATGCCTCCGATATTGTCGCTCAAGTCGACTATGGCCGCCGCCTAGAACACGAGTTTCTTGTCCATATCCCTATGGAACCCATAGATCACCATAACGATCCCGGCCCCCATACTCTCAGCACCGATCTTCCACCCGAAGAAATCGTCCATCGTTTAGACAGTGCGTTAAACAGTTTTGAGGGCTACCTCGGAATCAACAATCATATGGGTAGCCGCTTTACCATGGATGCCACAGCCCTGGCGCCCGTTATGGCAACCCTGCAACAGCGTGGGCTTCTCTTCTTAGATAGCCGCACGACCGCACAATCCATCGCCGCTCAGACCGCCATAGATGCCGGGGTTGCCGCTGTCGCTCGCGATGTTTTTATCGATCATGTCCGCACCCCCGACGTCATCCGCGCACAACTCGCCTTGCTTGAGCAAACTGCTCTACGCAAGGGAACAGCCATCGGCATTGGCCATCCCGATGACTTAACCATCGCTGCGCTACAGGAATGGATCCCAACCCTCGCCGAGCGGGGGTTCGAGCTTGTACCTTTATCGGTGGTGGCGCGAGTGCGCCTCTGGGATCGGGATCGAACAAAATTTGCGCGCCACCCCTAGGCTACTTTGATGCAAAGATTGTTGCCTCTTCGGCAGCACGAAATAAAGCCTTAGCCTTATTTACGGATTCTTGGTGCTCGGCCTGGGGAACGCTGTCGGCAACAATTCCCGCGCCAGCTTGCACATACATCTGACCATCCTTAAGAATGGCCGTCCTTAGGGCAATACACGTATCCATCGCTCCCGAGGCATCGAAATAACCGATACAACCAGCGTAAATCCCGCGCTTGATCGGTTCGATTTCGTCAATGATTTCCATGGCGCGCACCTTAGGAGCGCCCGACACAGTACCCGCCGGAAATCCCGCGATCAGCGCATCGAGCCCCGCCAACCCCGATTTCAATTTGCCCACAACATTTGAAACGATATGCATCACGTGACTGTAACGCTCGACGATAAATCTTTCCGTTACCCGCACGGTGCCGATTTCTGCCACACGACCCACATCGTTACGCCCCAAATCCAAGAGCATCAGATGTTCGGCACTCTCTTTGGGGTCGGCCAAGAGTTCATCCTCTAGCGCCTTATCCTCGGCAAGGGTTTTCCCTCGCACCCGCGTGCCCGCAATCGGGCGGATCGTCACCTCGCCGTCACGCAAGCGCACCAAAATCTCGGGACTTGCACCCACCACATGAAATTCCCCAAGATCGAGGTAAAACATAAACGGCGATGGATTCAGCCGGCGCAAACCGCGATAGAGCGCTATGGGAGGAAGGGTAAAGGGTCGAGAAAATCGCTGCGACAACACCACTTGGAAAATATCTCCGGCGCGGATGTATTCTTTTGCACGCTCGACACCTGCCATATAATCCTGGGGCGACATCGTGGATTGCGGATTCACCGGAACCGAAGCAGCTGCCCCCATCGATTCTCGACGCACCGGTAGATTACGCGCGAAATCATTCGCCGCCTCGGTTAATCGATCACAGGCCGCTTGCCATGCAGTCGCCACATCGACCGACGCCTGCGGCCACACAGGCGTCACAAGCGTCATGGTATCTTCTATATTGTCGAAAATCGCCAGCAGGGTCGGACGTATAAACATGCCATCCGGGAGACCAAGCGGATCGGATTGGGGAGGGCCAAGCCGCTCCATCAACCGTACCATATCGTATCCCATATACCCAAAGAGGCCAGCCGCAATCGGACGCAGATCGGCAGGAATGTCGGGAATCTGGGATCCTGCACCAAGATCGCCTGTAAGGACGCTAAAGACCGCTCGTGGTACCTTGATGAGGATGAAAGGTCTTAAGATCTTTGTGTGGTTGTCGATTGATCTCGGCCTTATCACCGTAGCAGCGCCAGATCAGATCGGGCTTCAGTCCAATGATCGAATAGCGGCCACGAATTTCGCCCCCTGTCACCGATCCCAGCAAAAAGCTCATTGCCTGGACCATCGGCAAGCTTCAACATCGCCGACACCGGCGTTTCTAAATCAGCAACAAGAGAGGTTGCAACGACCTGGGACCTGCCGGCTTCGTATCCTTTTTTAAAAGTACCGAAATCGGTTCGCGGTTCGATCGTCATTGCGTGGATACGGGCATTAATGCCTGGGCCACCGCTTGGCGATTCACTTCCGGTTTATGAATAAGCACAAGAGCATTGTTATATTGCGTGAAGATATCGGTTTGGATCGTCTTCTGCAATTCGGCTAACAAAGCCTTCTTCTTCTCTGCGCTTGCAGGTCCCGCCGCATCATACGGCTGGATAGCATCGAGCCGCGCGACGGCCCAACCACCATCTTCGCGCGCTGAGGTCGCGACGGTTCCGATGGGCCCAGAAAATAACTCTGCGACCAACGCAGGGGGAAGGGGGTTGCGACCCGCACCTGTACGATCGAAAGGTTCGCTGATGGTCAGTCGAAGCCCCTTCGCCGTAACCATTGCCGTAAAATCGGCGCCACCCTTAACCTTATCGGCGATCTCTTTGCCAAAGTTTCACCGGCCTTGGCCCGACGCTCATCCATCATGGCGTCTTGGACTTTTTGCTTAACTTTTTCAAGAGGTGCGGTGGTTGCGGGCGTTATAGGTCGACTTCGACTATGAAATAACTCCCGTCGCCAACCTCGATCAGCGAACGTTGTCTGTCCTTGTGTCAAGCTGAAGGCCGTCGGCAAAAACTTCGTCGGTGGGGAAGATCGCTTGCACCTGGGGTGCCAGTCGGTGTTGCGCCAAAGCGATCGATCGCCGCAATCTTATGCACGGCGATATTCAGGCTAGCAGCGCCATCTGCTAGCTTCGTTCCACGCATCGTCGTCTCTTCGAGCTTGTCGGTCAGATCGATCAGGACATCGTAAGCGCGTTCCTGAACGATCTCATCGCGCAAGCGCTGCTTCATATCATCGAAACTCGCCGTCTTAGCGGGCACGATTGATCTGACTTCGATTAAGTACCAACCCAAGGGCGTTTCAATGGGGTCGCTAACTTTATTCGGCGGCAATTCGAACCCAACCTTACGTACGGTCTCGAGGGGGATATCCTTGGCCGCTGTGTTTTCAAGAACGAGAAATGAATTTTTATCTCCCGTGATTTCTTGCGCGGCATCCTCTAACTTGGTGTTTTTGGATTTGATGAGTTCGGCTGCACGTTCGGCCTGGGCGCGATCGGCAAACCGAGCCTGGGCAAGGGTACGTTTTTCCGGTTGATCGAGTTCCGCCTTCTGTTGATCGAACAGAGACTTTAGTTCATCGTCGGAGACTTGAATGCTCCCGCTGACATCTTTTGGTTGAATCCAAACATAGGTCAGTGCCCGATACTCCGGTATTTCAAAACGTTTGGCGTTTTCTTTATAATAGGCCTCGATTTCGGCATCCGTCGGTGACGCGGGTGCGGGCAGAGAGTCTTCGGAAATAAAGGCGATAGAGGCAACCCGATGTTCATTGCGATACGCTAATAAGGAATTGACCAAAGTATCAGAAGCGGTCAGTCCATCGGTCAGAGCATTGATAAGCTGGCGCTGCAAAAGATCGCGCCGTATGCCTGCAACGTATTGATCCTCCGTGGTGTTATTCATCTGCAGAGTCACTTCAAATTGGCGGCGATCAAACTGGCCTAAGTTGTTACGAAAGGCCGTTTGCTTGACGATTTCTTGCCGCACCAGATCATCTGACACGCCAAGACCAAGCCGCGCCGCTTCTTCGCTGAGCAGCGCTTGGGTCATCAAAGCGCGCACCGCGCGATCGCCTAAACCCAATTGTAGCGCCTGTTCGCGCGATAAAGATTGGCCAAACATCGGCTGAAGCTGTGTAATTTCGCGA
>JAWKYA010000015.1:0-44044 GCA_041396725.1 Alphaproteobacteria bacterium | reverse complement strand
GTTGACGCCATGTTTACTGGTCAACGTCTCAAGAGCCGGACCATTACGCATATTGTATTCTGCCAAGATATCGTCATGAGATGCTTGGCAGGCGATCTTGATGATTTCTTTAAGATCATTTGGCAAGGCATCATATTTAGTTTTATTGACCATAAGCTCAAGAACCGAGCCAGGTTCGTGGAAGCCTGGTGCGTAGTAGTACTTAGCTACCTGATAAAAGCCCAGTGTTAGGTCGTTATAAGGTCCGATCCATTCAGCAGCATCAACGGTGCCCGATTGCAAAGCCTGGAAAATCTCGCCACCTGGTACAGTTACAACTGTTCCACCAAGCTTTTTGAGGACTTCACCGCCTAGACCAGGCATACGTTTCTTAAGGCCTTTATAGTCAGAGGCAGATTTAATCTCCTTGCGATACCAACCCAAGGCTTGGCAACCTGTATTTCCAGCTTGGAAAGCCTTAATACCGAATTGGCCGTATAGCTCATCCCATACTTCCTGGCCTCCACCATAATTGACCCAAGCGGTCATTTCGCCAGCGGTCAGACCAAAGGGAACGGATGTGAAGAACGCTGTGCAGCGGTGTTTACCAAGATGGTAATAAGAGGCATCATGTCCCATTTCCGCTGTTCCATTGGAAACGGATGCAAAGCATTCAAGAGCAGGAACAAGCTCCCCAGCGGCATATACCTTAACCGTTAGGCGGCCATCAGTAAGTTTACCAATGCGTTCTGCCAACCGCTCTGCACCAGAGCCAACCCCTGGTAGACCCTTTGGCCATGATGTGACCATCCGCCATTCCATCTTACCTTGCGAAAGGGCTGGCTTCGGAAAGCTACTCGCTGCAGCCGAGGCGACAGCGGCGCCGGCCGCAATAGTCGATCCTTTGAGGAATTGACGGCGCTTTATATCATTATGACGTTTCATCCCATTCTCCATATATGGCCCCTCATTCGTCCCCCAAGGAAAAGGCCTATCCGCGAATCTGCTGGCCTTTGGGCCGCTCGGGACCCCGCTACTATAGTAATCTCTCAATTTTAAGCAACAGGAAGGTAGGAGTGCCAATGGCCCTGTGTAAAATACTCCAAGGCATTAAAATGGGCCTTGTAGGACATTTTAGGGCTGTTACGGACCCAATAACCCAAATACACATACGCAAGATTGCTGTATCGAGCCTTATTGATCAGCCAAAGGATAACCAAAGTACCAAGGCTGCTATGGGGTTGATCAGGGTCAAAAAAACTATACACCGCTGAAAGTCCGGTATTTACCCTATCCGTCAAACAGCAAGCGACCAAAGTGCCTGTAGGAGTGCGAAACTCTACAAGATACGTTGTGATAGGGCTTCCTTCAATCATAAAGCGGAAATCGTCGAAGGTCATCCGCGCCATATCTCCGTTGCTATGACGTTGTTTCTGATAGCGCATAAATAAATCGAACTGCTCGTGTGTGGCGCTTGCTTCTGTCACATTGGCATGAAGATCACGATTGATCTTCATGATGCGCCTTTGCGTCCGAGATGGTTTGAATTTTTCGGTAACAATGCGTACAGGAATACAGGCGGAACAGCCTGAGCAAGCCGGACGATAAATTAAATGATGGCTCCGACGGAATCCGGCAGCTGTTAAAGAATCATACAAAAGTCCGGAATTCGGTCCATATAAATCCGTCAAGACATGTCGTTCGATGCGGTTTTGTAGATATGGACAAGCGGACCCTGCGGTGCGATAGAAAATTTGCATTTGCTGTGCGAAGGGAAGGGAAGCAGAGGTGAGTTCCAAGGGGTGATCGGATGTGGTGCTCATCGGTGATACTTGCTCATAACCTTCATCTTCACATTATAATAACGAAGACGAGAGAAAAAGCTATATCAAGCACTAACTTTGCCGAGGCAAGATAATCGTGTTTGCTAAAATATCGTGCAAAGTTCTGCTTTGTACGTGTAGCAAAGGCCATAGAAGGATAAGTCCGCCAGTAGCCGGAACTGTTACGTAAAAAATGACAGTTGTTATAAGAGCTTGGATAAGAGTTGGTGGGCATCCTCGCGTGTAGTCATAGACTTGTATACGCATAAGCTGCATGCCGGGCGTTGCCGCATGCCGACCGGCAATAGTAAAGGTATGATATCCTAAAGGAATAAGCGCTAAGAAAGCGATAAGAAGGGGCGTTAAAATAAAAAAAGATAAAACACTGACAATTGCGACGCCAATCTTGGCTAGAAGAACAATCCAAAATATTAAAAAAACATCGATAAAATAAGCAATAATGCGTCGTATCAAAACGCCATGAAAAAGATCAGGTTGAAGATTCTTGTGCCATAAAACGTTAGTAGAAAGATTGGTCATAACAATATCGCTTTATCAACTTCTTCAGCTTGGGTTGCACGCAAAATGCTTGCTGGAAAACCTACTTCCCGCAATCGATTAACAATTTCTTGAACATGAGAGCGATTACGGGTTTCAACGACACAATCTAGTTCTGCAGATCGGACAGGAACATCGTAAAACATGCGTTGATGAATAACCTCTACGATATTTCCCCCCGTATCACCAATAACCTTTGCAACCTTTGACAAGGTTCCTGGTCGATCGGAGATCTCTACGCGCAATGAAGCCATTCTACCTTCACGGACCATCCCGCGTAGCAGAACAGAAGCAAGAATACGAGAATCGATGTTTCCACCGCAGATTATTAGAGCAACTTTCTTATTCGTAAATCGAGAGCGGTTTGCAAGGGCGCCGGCAAGAGAAGCAGCGCCTGCGCCTTCAGCAACAATATGGCATTTTTCCGCTAGAATTTGAACGGCAGTCTCAATGGCGAGATCATCCACCAAGAAGATATCATCGACCAGCCGAGCTGCGATCTCCTTAGGGATTTCCCCAGCAGATTTTAAGGCAATACCTTCCGCGATGGTAGGTCCGCCAAAGACAGCTTTCTCTCCACGTAATGCGCAATACATTGAAGGATAAAGTGTAGACTCAATACCTATAATCTCGATGTTTGGTTTTAGAGATTTTATGGCCGTCGCTATCCCTGCGATAATGCCACCACCGCCAATCGGAACGATAACAGTATCAAGATCAGGGCAATCTTCTAGCAATTCTAATCCAATCGTCCCTTGGCCCGCGATAATGTGTTCGTCATCAAAAGGGTGAACGAAGGTAAGGCCATCTTTTTTTGCAATTTCACGCGCATACTGCCCAGCAGCATCGACGCTATCCCCATCTAGGATGACACGTGCACCATAACGAGATGTTGCTTCGATTTTGCCAAAGGGTGTGCCTAAAGGCATGACAATCACAGCAGGTATCCCTAATTTCTGAGCATGATAAGCAACACCTTGAGCATGATTACCTGCCGACATGGCAATAACACCAGCCTCAGCTTCTTGCGGGGATAGACTTTTGAGTTTTACAAGTGCGCCGCGTTGTTTAAAGGAGCCGATGTTTTGTAAATTTTCTAACTTCAAAAAAACATCAAACCCTAAGATGCTCTGCAGATGTTGAGCGCGCACTAAGGGTGTACGTATAACGGAACCTGCAATGATTTGTGCAGCTTTTTGGATAGTAGCCAGGCTGACAGTCATGGTCGCACCTCGGGAGCAAGGGTCAGAATAGAAAGAGTTTGGCCACGCGGACCATCGAGGGTTTCTGGTAATGTTATCATAGCGCCACTGCGCCATGGGTCTACCATGTCGAGATAATGAGAAGAAAGCACATGCCCCGATTGGCCAGTGGTAATCACGAATCCTGAGCGATTGAGATCACTTAGATCGTAAACGGCTCTATATCCAGCGCCATGGACATGGGGCCAGCTTGTTATAGTCTTAGAGAGATCACAACAAGGATAGGGATTTGTTTGCCCTCTATTTAATGTGAAATCGCCACCATCTGTCGCAATATCGCGCCCAGTGAAGTATTCCAAGAAAGGTATGGTCTTAAGAAAGGGATGGATTAATCGTAGTCGATGCGCGGCACCCCAACGCCAAGACGCTATATCGGTGCCATATTGTGCGCTTAACTCTGTTATGGCTAATTCTAGGGCGCGAACAAGCTGCTCACTGCAGGTTTCATTCTGTGATGTTGTTGTATCGTCGCAGCGCTGAGGATCAATAGAAAGAATATGGTGAATAACCTCAGGGTGAAGACCTGCATAGTACGGATGCATAGAACCTAAGTCATCCTTGATTAAAGAGTTTGCACGAAAGTTAGCCAGGTTACATAAATCAACGGCTCAGGTTTCTCTCGTGTCATGCGAAAATCCCACCGCTGGAGTAACGTTAAGGCCTTTTGCGCTTCGGAGGTCTTTGCTTTTATTTCGAGCATCAAGGTAATAATATGCTGGCATCTTTTGAGATTGTATCCATTTGAATCTGAGCCATATCGCGAAGTTGAAAGGTTCGATTGTGCTGATAATCGTTCTACCAATTGCTGGCTTCTATGGAGGCTCAAACTCCGAAATAAGTTCTGATGATAAAGATTCGTTTGCGTTACTGAGAAATCCTTGAGATGGATTGTTAATTTGCGGCAAATCTTTGGGAGGCACAAATCCCTTCCAGCGCCGGTCGGCAGTTGATCCATCTGTAGGAATGGGTCCTTGCTCTGATGTAGATCGGATAGGAACGAGCCCTGCTAGCCTTATCCCGATATTTCCCAGAGTGTCGGCAAAGACAACATTTTGAACGGGCGCCATAAATAGATCTAGGGCGTCCTTAAGATCTGTTACATTTCTGGCTGTATTTACGCGATAAAGGCTTTCTGCTGTAAGATCTTTCTCGCTGAGGGTTGTCGATCTCAGGGCTATCGTTTTGCTGGAATCAAGAAAATTCAGTGAGGGTAGTACATCGGAAATAATAGGGCCGTGGCGCGTTTCCCGGATAATAAGATGTTCGGTCGGCGCATTGTGTATGCGGAGATCTTCTGTATGCAGAAGATACGGAGTGGAGCCATTTTCTGTGAGGTAATTATTTGGATTCTCAGGGTCTGTTTGCTCAATAATAAGATCTTCCACATCTGTCCCTGAAGATGTAAAACCCCAAGCGATGTTAGTGTTATGACCTAAAATGTGAAATGGTACCCCAGGGACCGTTGCACCGGCTATATGATAATCTGGTGCATCGATACGTGCCAAATACCAGAGAATAGGAAGCTCAAGGCTTAGATGGGGATCGTTCGCTAAGAGGGGTTTCCCGCTTGCGCTTCGATTTCCTGCAATAACCCAAGCATTAGATGCACCGTAGCTCATTAAAGAAGGTGGATAAATTTCTCTGAGACTAGCCCAGTCTCGAGCTTTTATTGTTGTGATCGAAGATTTAAGGGGTGCGCCCTGGTTTTTTACGGGCAAGAAAAGTTGTATATCAGAAGATGAAAGCTGGGTAGCGAGCTGAGCGCGGAGAGCCTCGGTTCGCCAGTTTTGGCTAAGGCTCATCGCCATTAATTTTTGCCAGATCATGCTATCAAGCGGCTTCCATGGCTCAGGAATTATTTTGAAAAGGGTAAATTCGGGAGGAAGATCATTCTTATGCGCTTTGATGTAAGCATTAACCCCATCTGAGTAGGCACTTAAAGCATCAAGAACTTCGATCGACAGCTGTAGTATACTCTTCTCCGCTGCTTTGCGAAGACCTAAAGTGCGAAGGAAGCGATCGGTTTGAGAAGTGCGTGTTCCAAATATTTCTGATAAACGTCCTGCACCGGCTCGGCGCATGAGTTCCATTTGCCATAATCTGTCTTGAGCATGAGCATAACCTAAAGCGGTATATGCATCTCTTTGTGTCTTAGATTTTATAAAAATTATCCCATAATGGTCGCGTTGAATTTGAACAGGTTGTTTAAGATTTGGAAGATAAATCTGGCCGTCTATTTGGGGCAGGCCGCTACGGAGCCAATTCCATCCGGCTATTGCAAGCAAGGCAATCATTAACAGAATTAAGATTAAAACGCTTTGCCGCCAGTGGATCATTTAAACTGGCTCGCGGCGCGCATTTTATAGTTCCTTTGAAGGTATTTCATTAGAGATTTATGAATGCGTAAGGGCATAAGGAAGCTCTTAATTGAGAGAATATCATGCAAGATCTTGCATGCTGAGAAAAGCCACAAGTCAATTTACTATCTAAGAAAATAAATTCGGTTTCTTTTGGGGATAAGGATAGTTATTGATTATGTTTGATTGCCCTATAGGGGGTGAATATGGCGGTATTTCCGGGAAATCCGGCCCGCGAAGGTCAATGCCTTAGCCTTGGCCCGGCAGGATTTCATACTCTTGCTTATGTGGAGTGGGGTCAACGGGAGGCGATGCGGACGATTATCTGCGCTCATGGTCTTACGCGCAACGCACGGGATTTCGATTGGCTAGCAGCTTCTCTGGGAAAGATAGAAAATTGGCGCATTATTTGCCCTGACGTTGTTGGGAGAGGGCGTAGTGATCACCTCGCACCGACAGCCATCCATGCATATAACTATCCTCAGTACCTCTTCGACGCTGCCACATTATTAGCTCACCTAAATGCCCGATATGTCGATTGGATTGGCACTTCTATGGGTGGGCTTATAGGCATGTTTTTGGCAGCGTATCCTGGCACACCTATTCAGCGTCTTGTTTTAAACGATGTTGGGCCATTCATCCCTAAACAGGCTATAGAAAGAATTCAAAGATACATCGGTGATGCCAATCAGAGCTTTCTATCGATAGAGGCTGTAGAAAAATATTTACGTCAGATTTACGCTCCCTTTGGAGAGCTAACTGATGCACAATGGCGTCATATGGCTATTCACAGTGCACGAGAAACATCTAAGGGATATATTTTGGCGTATGATCCAAATATTGGCACTGCTCTCGGAGCTACACAAATCCAGGACGTAGATCTTTGGAGTGTTTGGGAACAAATTAACTGCCCTATCTTGCTTATCCATGGGGTAAAATCAGATCTCTTGCTATCACAGACTGTTAGAGAGATGTTAGCGCGTGGACCAGGGGCGAAAGGTTTAGTTGAAGTATTAGAAGTTCGAGAGGCAGGCCATGCTCCAGCCCTTAGAAATGATGAACAAATTAATGCTATCCAGAATTGGTTATTAAAAAGTAACTGATATGACCCAGGTTACTCCTCCCATTCCAAAGGATAATCAGGACAGGTGGCTGCCCGAATTTCGTGAACGCGCCCCATGGCTTGGCGGTGATTTGCAGACTTTGCGTACAAAGGTTCTGGGGTCATTAGGAAAGCCATTCCGGGTGATCAATACCTATCCCGCTCAGAAAGTCATTTTACCTTTTGATGATCGAAGCGGTGATAGTTTTTCAGGAATCCTCAATTTTCCCGCAAGATTGCCGCAAAAACCTCTTGTCGTACTAATTCATGGTCTAACAGGCACAGCAGAATCTGCCTATAATGTAGCTGCTGCATCTTATTTATTGGAGCAGGGTTATCCAGTTTTTCGCCCTGATCTGCGTGGAGCTGGAGGTTCACGATCTTTGTGCAAAAAGCACTATCATGCAGGATCTTCAGGCGACTTAGCGGCGATCTTGCGGGTATTAAGTCAGGTTGTGTCGATCAAAGAGATGTTGAAAGAAGGTATCCTGCTTGTTGGATTTTCATTGGGTGGGAATATAGTTTTAAAATTATTAGGAGAAGCTGGAAAATCTATACACGATCAGTGTCAAACAAATATTCATGCTATTGCTTCGGTATCAGCACCGATTGATCTTGCTGCGGCATCTAAACGAATTCATGAACCACGCAATCTCATTTATCATCGATATCTTCTCGAGCGAATGAAGAAAGAGGCGTTTGCGACGCCAGGCGGATTATCCCTTGAGAATTTATCGATGATCAAGAAAGCAAGAACAATATATGAATTTGATGATCAATATGTGGCACTGCAGAATGGCTTTAGGGGCGCTTCCGATTATTATGCGCAAAGTAGTGCCTTACGGTTACTAGGTTCTATTCAGATCCCAACACTTCTTATATATGCTTTAAATGACCCTTGGATTCCGCCGGACGCCTATCAAGAACTTCATTGGAAGGATTATCAATACTTGATGCCAGGCCTAACTCTTGGAGGAGGTCATGTTGGCTTTCACGATGCCGTAAGTGATACGCCTTGGCATAATCGTGTATTGAGTAAATTCTTCGATCGCATCATAGAAGGTGGGCGCATTTAGGTCTTTTGGATAGACTTGGCGATGGAGGGTGCGGCATAGGTAAGAATACCATCCGCGCCAGCACGCTTGAGAGAAAGATGAGCTTCCCACATGGCCGCTTCACCAGCGATAGATCCAGCATTTGCAGCATGAGCAATCATTGCGTATTCACCTGAAACCATGTAAGCGAAGGTAGGTACGCGAAAGTGGTCTTTTATTCGGCGGATAATATCTAAATAGAGAAGCCCGGGCTTAACGATGACCATATCTGCCCCTTCATCTAGATCTAATGAGACCTCGCGCAAAGCTTCGTCACTATTCGCAGAGTCCATTTGGTAGGTTTTCTTATCGAAAGTCAGAGCAGTCGCCGATCCAACGGCTTCACGAAATGGGCCATAAAAAGCAGAAGCGTATTTAGCACTGTATGACATCAGAGCGGTATCGGTGAAACCCTGATCATCGAGAGCGCGACGAAGCCAGCCAATCCGGCCATCCATCATATCGGAAGGTGCTAAAATATCGCATCTGGCCTGGGCTTGAATAATTGCTTGTTTGCACAAGGCCTCGAGGGTTTCATCGTTTAGAATACGATTATCTCTTACTAAACCATCATGGCCATAACTGTTATAAGGATCGAGCGCAACATCACAAATAATACCTACGTCTGGGAAATCTCTTTTTATTGTACGAATAGCTCGACAAACCAAATTATCGGGATTCCAGGCTTCTTCGCAAGTTGGTGTCTTTTTTGCTTCAGGTATGAAAGGGAATAAAGCGACGGCAGGTATACCTAAAGCAAGCGCTGGAGCTAGAACCTCTGTGAGCCGCTCTATCCCATAGCGCATGACGCCCGGGAGCATTTTGATACTGCTTATGGCCGACCCTTCTTCGATGAAGATAGGCCAAATCAAATCACTGACGCTAAGATCCGTCTCTGCAACCAAGCGACGTAACCAAGGATGACTTCGGTTTCGCCGCATGCGGCGGGTAGGGTAACGGCTATTATCAAAGATCATATGCTTCTCCTAGAGGCTAATTTAGGGATACATAGGAGCTTTTCGCAAGTAGAAGCGTTTTAAGTCTTTGTCTCTATGGGTATGCGCGCAAGAGTAAGCTCCAAGAGAATCGCCTAAGATTAAAAAATCTGCTCCCTGTGGGGGAGCAAGAGAAGATCATGTATGATCCATAATGGAGATAGGCAGATGTTTGCTGTTTGTACATCAATAACAGAGAGTCGGTGACATAGATTTATAGTGAAGCGATCCTGTTATAATGGCTATATCAACTTGTAGAAAATGTGTGAAATATTTTGAAATTAAAGAGCAAACGATAGGTGAGGAATAACGCTCTATGGGAATGTACCTATAGACTGTTTATAGGAAGCGGTAATTTTATTAGATAAGGTCAAAATTCTAACTGCACGTATCTCTAATCTCGTGTGTTAATCGCATCATCTTTTTTGAGTCAATGTATGCACGAATTTTTGTGACGCGGGGATGATGTTGTGATTTCAAGTAAGAATTTTATTTGCAAAATAACAGAGCACTTCTTTGTTTTCTGACATGGTTCGATACTAAAAATGCTCTAACACCCTTGAAAATCAAGGCATTCAAACGTACTGCTTTTTCAGTATAACTACGGCTTAGCTTGGTGATTCGATTAGAAAAATTTTTTTACAGGCAAAGTGTGATGGTGCTCACACCAAAGGTGTGATGAATCGCATCTCAAAAATTTCTCGGAAAAAATTTATCTCAAAAATGTTTCCATTTTGCGACAAATACTTAATTATAAAGGTGTGAGTTTTGTCACACTTGCATTGTGAAATCTGTCACTACATAGGTGTGAAAATCATCACAATCTTCGTGTGAAAAAGATCACTAATTCAATGTGTATGTCATCACCGCAGGCTGTTTATTTATGTGTAATAACTAGCTCCGTTACAAATGACGCCCCTGTCATCGCGCTAATGGAGACCGATCATGAATGTTATGCTGAATTCTCAATCCAACGAGACCCCCATGAAAAGTGCTTACCTTGATTCGATCAAATTAATTGAACGTATGCATCGCCAGTTTCTTGAAGTTATTCGACTTGAGGTTGATCGCCTTGGAATTCGCGATATTAACAACGTTCAAGCATTGATTCTTTATAATATCGGTGATGAAGAGCTCACAGTTGGTGAGCTTAGCCACCGTGGCTATTACCTTGGATCAAATGTTTCTTATAATCTTCGCAAAATGGTAGAAAATGGCTATATTGTTCCCGAGCGTTCTACCCGCGATCGTCGTTCTATCCATATCAAATTATCCCCAAAGGGGCGAGTATTGTGGCGCCATTTGGATATGATGTTTGATCGCCAAGCAGCCTCTTTACAAACGGGACTGATCTCTGCTGCAGATTTTTCTGCCATCAGTGGAACAATGAATAAACTTGAACGCTTCTGGGTCGGTGCACTCCAGGGTTCACCACAAGTTTCTGGGTCTGCCGCGTAGAGAAGTTAAAAGAATGCTTGGATACCTGTTTGCGATCGACCGAGGATTAATGCATGGATATCGTGGGTGCCTTCATAGGTATTAACGGCTTCAAGGTTCATAACATGACGAATAATATGATACTCGTCAGCAATGCCGTTGCCGCCATGCATATCTCGTGCCAATCGCGCAATATCTAAAGCCTTACCACAGGAATTACGTTTAATGAGAGAAACAGTTTCTGGCGCTAAATTATCTTGATCGAAAAGTTGGCCTGCGCGTAAGCAGGCTTGTAATCCAATGGAAATTTCGGTCTGCATATCAGCGAGTTTCTTTTGAATTAACTGGTTTGCAGCCAACGGACGCCCAAATTGTTGGCGTTGTAAAGTATAATCCCGTGCTGCGTGCCAACAGAACTCTGCAGCACCTAATACTCCCCAGGCGATACCATATCGGGCACGATTCAAACACCCAAAGGGTCCCTTCAATCCTGAGGTGTGGGGGAGCATGTGGGAGTCTGGAACGAAAACATTATCCATGACAATCTGTCCGGTTACAGATGCACGGAGAGAGAATTTACCTTCTATCTTTGGAGCTGATAAGCCTTTCATATCTTTTTCTAGAATGAAACCTTTAATTTCTCCTTGATCATCTTTACCCCATACGATCAATACATCGGCGATAGGGGAATTCGTGATCCATGTTTTATTACCGTTTAAAATGTATCCTCCATCGCTTTTTTTTGCTCGCGTCAGCATCCCGCCAGGATCCGACCCGTAATCAGGTTCGGTCAAGCCAAAGCAGCCAATCCATTCACCTGAGGCGAGCTTTGGAAGATATTTCGTTTGCTGATCTTTGGAGCCATAAGCATAAATAGGGTGCATGACTAAACTCGATTGTACGCTCATGGCAGAACGATATCCGCTATCGACACGCTCCACCTCTCGGGCAATCAACCCGTATGCTGTGTAAGAAGCGCCTGCACCGCCGTATTCCGAAGGAATGGTTGCTCCCAATAGGCCAAGAGCACCCATCTCCGTCATAATAGAGCGATCGAATTTCTCATGCCGATTAGCTTCGAGTATTCGTGGAAATAGCCTTTCCTGGCAGTAATTAGCAGCGGTATCACGAATCATGCGTTCATCTTCGGAAAGTTGATTTTCCAGATGAAAAGGATCCTCCCATTGAAATTTTTTAGTGGGTGAGGGATTTGATTTTGATACAGAAGATGAGGTGGCCATTGCTATTCCTGGATTTCAAATTGTTGTGCACGGGCTTTCTTCGAAAGTATCTAAGGAATCTGCCATGTTAACTGGTATTAGTCGAATACAAAGGTTTGCCTTGCCGATTGGCTTCGAGATGGTTAGGTTTCGGGAACTTGGCATTTTACTAATGGCCTCGTCATAAGAGGCGATGCCAAGCATCCGGGGGGATAATGGAGTATTTTGTTCAGCAACTTATTAATGGCGTAACGCTTGGAATGATCTATGGCTTGATTGCTATAGGTTATACGATGGTCTATGGCATCATTGGCATGATTAACTTTGCCCATGGGGATATATTTATGATTGGTGCATTCATTGCGCTAATCGCGATCCTCGTTTTAGGTGTTCTTGGGGTTGGGTTTGTCCCTCTTATCCTTCTGATTGCGCTAGTAGTTTCCATGGTGCTAACAGGTCTCTATGGATGGACGGTTGAGCGGGTTGCTTACCGCAAGTTACGAGGGTCGTTTCGTCTAGCTCCCTTGATAAGCGCGATCGGTATGTCAATTTTTCTTCAGAACTACGTGCAACTTGCTCAAGGTGCGCGAGTAAAACCTATCCAACCATTCATTAGAGGCGGTATTACCCTAATGGAAAAGGATGGATTCGCTGTTTCTCTCAGCTATTTGCAGATCATTATTATCGTCGTTACGATCAGTTTAATGGTGATGTTTTCTTTTTTGATTTCGCGAACGACACTAGGACGGGCGCAGCGCGCTTGTGAACAAGATCGTATTATGGCTTCTCTTCTGGGAGTCAATGTAGATCGAACGATTTCGACCACTTTTATTATGGGTGCCTGTCTTGCGGCCGTGGCGGGTTTTATGTTTCTTCTCTATTACGGAGTGATTGATTTCTTCATTGGATTCTTGGCAGGAGTCAAGGCGTTCACTGCCGCAGTTTTAGGCGGGATAGGCTCTTTACCTGGCGCAATGTTGGGCGGCTTGTTAATAGGCCTTATCGAAACAATGTGGTCTGCATATTTCTCGATTGAATACAAAGATGTGGCTGCCTTTGCAATTTTGATTTTGGTTTTGATTTTCCGTCCTACGGGTTTGTTGGGCAAACCTGATATTGAGAAGGTTTAACGATGGTTGCTATGGATGCTTCAGAAGCAACGCCATCACGAATTTGGATTGCTCTTAAGGATAGCGCTATAGCCGCGCTTATTATGCTTGCGCTAGCGGTCCCATTGATAGGGATACGCATTCTTAATGCACAAGAAGGGCTAGTTCTCAGCACGCGATGGGGTTGGGTTGCTATCTGGGTTACTGTTGTTTTTCTGGGCCGATTAGGAATGCATTATTGGCAGGGAAGCCAAAAGATTTCATTGGTCGTACAGGACGTTCAATCGCGAATCAGTAAAAAGTTTCAGCCTAGTTTTCGCTTCATTATTCCGTTAGGCCTAGGCTTTGCCGTTATCATGCCGTTTACACCCCTGGCTAGCCTGCACACGATGGATGTCGCGGTTCTTGTCGTGACATACATTATGCTGGGATGGGGGCTGAATATTGTTGTGGGTCTCGCAGGTCTTTTAGATCTTGGCTATGTCGCTTTTTATGCGATAGGAGCATACTCATATGCTCTTATCGCGCAGCATTATGGGTGGTCATTTTGGGAGTGTCTGCCGTTTGCTGGTATATTTGCCGCCTTTCTTGGCGTTATACTTGGTTTTCCCGTTTTGCGATTGCGTGGCGATTACCTTGCCATCGTTACTCTTGGGTTTGGGGAGATTATCCGGATCATTCTGACAAATTGGACGAGTGTGACAGGGGGACCGAATGGTGTTCCTAATGTTCCTCGACCCTTGCTTTTTGGCTTGCCGTTTGCACGGACGGCACCCCCTGGCATAGAGACATTTCATCAATTTTTTAATCTTGATTTTGACCCTTTACACCGCATAATTTTTTTCTACTACGTCATTATGGCTATGGCGCTTGTTACCAATTTTTTTACCTTGCGTATTCGTCGTCTCCCAATCGGCCGGGCATGGGAGGCTTTACGCGAAGATGAAATTGCTTGCCGTGCTTTAGGGATTAATCCAACCAATACGAAATTAACGGCTTTTGCCATCGGAGCAATGTTTGGAGGATTTGCGGGTGCCTTTTTTGCAGCCCGCCAAGGTTTTGTTAGCCCGGAAAGCTTCACATTCCTTGAGTCAGCGGTAATCCTAGCAATCGTTGTTCTTGGAGGGATGGGGAGCCAGATTGGCGTCGTTATTGCTGCAATTATTCTTATTGGCGGTACTGAATGGTTCCGTGAACTGTCGGAGTATCGAATGGTCGCTTTTGGTGCGGCAATGGTTCTGATCATGCTGTGGCGGCCCCATGGCTTGCTTGCGAGTAGGGCGCCTACCATACGATTAGCTACAAAGAGTAAAACATGAGTCAGCTAGTAGATGTTTTACCTCAATTGGGTGTGCCCAGCGGGACAGAGGTGTTGCTCGCAGTTGAGCATCTCACAATGCGTTTTGGGGGCTTGATCGCAATTGATGATGTTTCTTTTGCTGCAGGCAAAGGTGAAATCACGGCTATCATTGGGCCGAATGGCGCTGGAAAAACGACAGTTTTTAATTGTCTTACAGGTTTTTATAAACCAACTGTAGGTCGACTATTATTGCAACCCTATGGAAATGTGCGATACCTGGAGCGAATGGAAGGATTTAGAATTGCTCAGGAAGCACAAGTCGCGCGCACTTTCCAAAATATTCGCCTTTTCCCGCGGATGAGTGTGTTGGAAAATCTTATTGTTGCGCAACATAACCACCTGATGCGGGCATCGACTTATACGATCGGTGGGTTATTTGGGATAGGTGGGTATAAAGTTGCGGAACGACAAGCAGTTGAGAAAGCGAAGTACTGGCTGGCGAAAATTGGATTAACGCATCGTGCCGATGATGATGCAGGGGCTCTACCGTATGGTGCGCAACGTCGGCTTGAAATTATACGAGCAATGTGTATTGACCCAGTACTTCTTTGCCTTGATGAGCCTGCCGCTGGTTTAAACCCTCGTGAGTCTTCCGAGCTCAATGAACTGTTGTTAGGAATTAAGGAAGAAATAGGTATTGGTATTCTGCTTATTGAGCATGATATGAGCGTTGTCATGGGGATATCTGATCATATTGTCGTTCTTGATTACGGTCGTAAAATTGCGGATGGCACGCCAATGCAAATTCGCCAAGATCCGCGCGTCATTAAAGCTTATCTTGGGGAAGGCGAGGCACCGCAAGAAGATGATTCATCCGAGAGTAGAATCCAATGATGCCTCTCTTAAAGGTTGAAGGGGTGCAGACATTCTACGGCAATATTCAAGCTCTCCATACTATTGATCTTGAAGTAGGGCAGGGAGAAATAGTGACGCTTATCGGGGCGAATGGGGCTGGTAAATCGACATTACTGATGACGGTATGCGGTAACCCACGTGCAGCAAGCGGACGTATTCTCTTGGATGGAAAAGAGATAACCCACAAACCAACTTTTGAAATTGTGCGTCGAGGGGTTGCACAGTCTCCGGAAGGACGCCGTATTTTTGCGCGTATGACTGTTTATGAAAATCTACAAATGGGCGCTACGGTTACGGACCCTGCTTTTTTCGACGAGGATATCGCGCGTATTTTTGCTCTGTTTCCAAGATTAGAAGAACGGCGCTCTCAACGAGGAGGGACTTTATCTGGGGGCGAGCAGCAAATGTTATCGATCGCGCGTGCTTTAATGAGTCGCCCACGGTTGCTATTGTTGGATGAGCCTTCTTTGGGCTTAGCTCCATTAATTGTTCAGCAAATCTTTGAAGCTATCGCGCAGATAAATCGTCAGCAGGGCATAACAATTCTTTTGGTAGAGCAGAACGCACACTTGGCGCTTAAATTAGCGCATCGTGGGTATGTTATTGCGAATGGGCGTATAGTTTTATCTGGCCCATGCACAGAGCTTCTTGCAAATTCTGAAGTACGTTCAGCTTACTTAGAGGGAGGGCATAGATAGGATTATGAATACTCTGATCCCTAATGTGTCCTTGTTGGTTTTCTTAGGTATAACGGTCGTCTTGTTTGGCTGGGCAGCCTTTATGACAGGTCAAGCACTCGCATCGACTTGGCGGCCGTTTTGGCAAGTCTTGCCATATGGAATGCTCTTAGGGCTTGGGGATCGCCTTTTGACTTTTTTCCTATTTCAAGGGACTCTAATCTCCCTCCCTGCTTATATTTTTGATAGTGCACTGCTGACAGGAGTCGCCTGTTTGTCTTATCGCCTGACCTTGGTTTATAACATGGTTACACAATATCCGTGGCTTTATGAGCGTGCGACCCTTTTTTCCTGGCGTATAAAAGGGGGCGTATCAAAACAAGCTTAAACTCTTGCTCATGCCTAAGCTGCCTCGTACAGTGAGGGCTTAGATTTTCGCGCCTAGCGCGAGTGCTGACCCTAAGAACCTAGGGGTTTAAAGGTTTAGGAACATAAGGAGATATCTCGATGCGTTATATGAAAGGGGTTGGTTGTCGCTGTGCTTGCAGCTTTAACCATGGGTGTAGCGACAAGCAAGAAGATGTGCTAGTCGGAGCTGCTGGACCGATGACGGGGGGATTAGCGGCTTTCGGTGAGCAATTAAAACGGGGAGCCGAGATGGCAGTTGCCGACATCAATGCTCAAGGCGGTATTCTTGGAAAGAAACTGAAACTTGAGATTGGTGATGATGCCTGCGATCCTAAACAGGCTGTGACTGTTGCTAATCAAATGGCAACCAAAAAAGTAGTCTTTGTTGCAGGTCACTTTTGCTCAGGTTCTTCCATACCAGCTTCAGCGGTTTATGCGGAAAACGGTATCCTGCAAATTACCCCAGCCTCGACCAATCCACTCCTTACAGAAGATGCTATTGCAAAGGGTATCAAAACCGTTTTTCGGACATGCGGTCGGGATGATGCGCAAGGGGTTTTTGCTGGTCAGTGGTTGGCCAAGGAATATCAAGGTAAGAGGGTCGCTATCCTTCACGATAAGTCGACCTATGGTAAGGGTCTTGCCGATGAAACTAAGAAAAATATGAATGCAGCAGGGCTTCAGGAAGTCATGTATGAGGCTTACACCGCCGGTGAGAAGGATTACTCAGCTCTGGTTTCTAAAATGAAGGCGGCAGGTATTGATGCATTCTATTTAGGAGGGTATCATCCTGAAGGTGCTTTAATCTTACGTCAGGCGCGCGAGCAAGGCTTGATGGCTCAGTTTGTTGGAGCTGATGCTATCAATGATAAGGAATTCGGTAAGATCGCCGGTGCCGCTTCCGATGGCGCTTTCTTTACCTTCGCACCAGAACCACGCAACAAGCCGCAAGCTAAGGCTGTCGTTGATAAGTTCAAGGCTCAGAATTATGATCCAGAAGGCTATACCTTATACTCTTATGCAGCATTCCAAGTCTGGGCTCAGGCTGTAAAAGAGGCGGGTACCTTTGATGCAGCGAAAGTAGCTGAGAAGATTCACGGCAAGAGCTTTGATACGGTTATTGGTAATCTGCAGTATGATGACAAGGGCGATGTCGCTAATGCGGAGTATGTCTTTTATGAATGGAAAGACGGCGATTATAAGCAAAGATAATAGCCCGCAATATACCTAAGTAAAAATGGCCCGAGATTTTCTCGGGCCATTTTTACTTTATACCCTATGACTTAACTATCGAAATTTGCGGCGTTTGCGGCCAGTAGCACCCCGGCCAAGGCCAATTTTTTTGGCGAATACAGAACGCTGTTTAGCGTAATTAGATGCTACCATGGGGTAGTCTGGTGGTAGACCCCATTTGGCTCGATAGACTTCAGGAGACATACCATAGGCCGTTCGGATATGTCGCTTAAGCATTTTTAGCTTTTTTCCATCTTCTAAACATATAATAAAATCGTTCGTAATTGATTTTTTAATGGGAACCGCCGGTTTCTGATCGCCAATGACAAAGTTACCATTTGGGCCCGGATTACTCTGAATACTGGACAAGGCGCCGTAAGCTGATCGAATAAGATTAGGTAAATCTGCGGGATCTATTTCATTGCGACTAACATATGCTGCAACGACCTCAGTCGTCATGTGTAAAAGGATATTTTTGCCATCGGCATAAGAATCATTATTCATTACTTTATCCTAGTTTCTAAAAGCAAATCGAAGTAATATTTTCACGGATAGAGCATCTTGTCAATTATAAAGCCTATGTTTACTGCAGTTCTTCTAGAAAATAATAATTATCTACAGCCCGCGCATTCGTTATTGCGATGATCTTCTCTTAGATAAGCTAGACTTATTTTTCATTTATATAAGACCTGCCTTCATTGCGCTTTCGGGATATGGTAAGGTGGTTAATAATAGACCGTACGAAACCTTGGGTAAGATCAAAGTACATCCAGCTATGAAAGAAAATCTGAAAATAAAAACAGTAATATCTTCATTGCAGCGGACCATGCAGGAGTCGATCTAAAGGCGATTCAAGAAGAATTAGTCAAACTGCAATTTCCTGGCCTATTGATCTTAGGTACTGAAGGATCTGAATCCGTAGATTATCCAGATTTTGCCCATGCATTGGCAAAATCGTGTTTTGGAAAGTCAACTGGGCATATTAATTGTGGCTCGGGGCATCGGTATGAGTATGGCGGCTAATCGTCATCCTGGTGTTCGGGCAGCTCTCTGTTTGATCTATTATCAACACGATTATCTCGTGAGCATAATGATGCAAATATTTTGGTGCTCGGTGCACGCTTAATCGGTGTAGATGTAGCTAAAGAATGTCTGAAAATCTTTTCTAAATAATTGCGGAGGAAGGCGCCATGGGCAGCGTTGAGAAAATTAATTATCATAGGGCTAAATGGAGTCTTTATGTCGCAAGTTAAGACTTATTCGAGTGGTATGTGGCTTTTACTGAAACTCTTCACAGATGAAGAGATATTCACTGCTATTGGTGATGAATTTAATCGCCAGCAATATCAGATCGAATTGATTGCTTCGGAAAATATTGTCTCGCGCGCCGTGCTGGAGGCTCAAGGATCGATTCTAACGAATAAGTATGCCGAGGGGTATCCAGGAAAACGTTATTATGGGAGGTTGTGAATATGTTGCCAGGAGACTTATATGCGATCGAACGTGCGAAACGTTTATACGATTGTACCCTTCGCTAATGTTCAACCACATTCCGGTGCTCAGGCCAATCAAGCCGTCTTTATGGCATTGCTCAAACCTGGAGATACTATTCTAGGGATGAGCTTAGCGGCAGGAGGGCATTTGACTCACGGCGCCCCTCCCAACCAGTCGGGAAAATGGTTTAAGGCCATTCAATATGGTGTTCGACGTCAAGATGCCTTGATCGATTTTGATGAAGTCTCACAGCTTGCAGAACAGCATCGCCCTAAGATAATCATTGCGGGTGGATCAGCTTATCCTCGCACTATTGATTTTGCGCGGTTCCGTAAAGTTGCTGATACCATTGGTGCCTATCTTATGGTAGATATGGCGCATTTCGCAGGACTGGTTGCTGGGGGTGTTCATCCAAGTCCCTTGTCGTATGCGCATATAGTAACGACGACAACTCACAAAACTCTGCGTGGTCCACGCGGCGGAATGATTTTATCGATGGATGGGGAATTAGGTAAGAAGATTAATTCGGCTGTATTTCCTGGTCTTCAGGGTGGCCCGTTAATGCATGTCATTTCCGCCAAGGCTGTTGCTTTTAAGGAAGCTTTGCAGCCTTCTTTTAAGACATATGCAAAGGCCGTTGTTGAAAATGCCAAGGTCCTAGCAGCGACCCTTACCAAGGCAGGATTTGCGATAGTATCTGGGGGTACCGATACGCACCTAATGTTGGTGGATTTACGCTCCAAGGGATTAACGGGAGACATTGCCGAGAAAAGCCTGGAACAAGCTGGGATCACATGCAATAAGAATGGTATTCCGTTTGATCCTGAGAAACCCATGGTAACCTCAGGTATCAGGTTAGGAACACCTGCTGGAACGACGCGAGGATTTGGTCCCGCCGAGTTCCAACAGGTGGGAAATTTTATTGCAGAAGTACTAGAGGGTTTAGCGAAGAATAGGGAAAATAATAATCAAGTTGAAAAGACGGTAAAGGCGAAAGTCGAAGATCTATGCCGCCAATTTCCAATTTATCAGACTTAGTGGGGAAAAAGAATGCGCTGTCCGTTCTGTGGCCACGGCGATACTCAGGTTAAAGATTCACGCCCAACAGAGGATAATTCGGCAATTCGACGGCGCCGATTTTGCCCCAACTGTGGTGCACGGTTCACGACTTTTGAACGTATCCAATTACGGGAGCTTACGGTTATAAAAGTGAATGGCGACCGCGAACCTTTTGATCGCGAGAAATTAAGGCGCTCAATGCGGATTGCGTTACGTAAGCGCCCCGTCGACGACGAGCGGTTAGATCGTATTGTTAATGGCATTGTTCGCCGTCTTGAAAGTACGGGTGAAAACGAATTACCAAGTACAGCCATTGGTGAAATGATCATGGATGCGCTGTCGGGACTAGATCCTGTCGCTTATGTACGGTACGCATCTGTTTACAGGAATTTCCGCGAAGCTAAGGACTTCGAAACCTTTGTTGGTAACGAAGTTGCCGGAGATGAAAATGAGTCGCGCCGCCGGCAAGGGGATGGTTCTTCCGATTGAAATGTCAGTGGGCATAAAAAAAGAGCCGTCGCAGCATTATATGAAGACGGCTCTGGTGCTTGCGCAACGTGGCCTTGGGTGCGTTTGGCCCAATCCAGCGGTGGGATGCCTTCTTGTTAAGGATAATAACGTTGTGGGGCGTGGCTGGACGCAGTCAGGAGGGCGTCCTCATGCAGAGAGTGTTGCGCTTCAGCAGGCAGGATCAGTAGCGCGCGGTGCGACGGTCTATGTTACTCTTGAACCATGTAGTCACCATGGGAAGACGCCGCCCTGTATAGATGCTTTAATCGATGCAGGAGTTTCCCGAGTTGTCATTGCAAGAGAAGATCCAGATCCACGCGTTTCTGGGCGAGGGATCGCTGCGTTAAAAGCAGCAGGTATCACAACCGAAGTTGGGTTACTGCGGCAGCAGGCTACCTTTCTAAATGCAGGTTTTTTTTCTCGTATTGAACGCAATCGTCCGCTTGTAACTTTAAAATTTGCATCGAGCTTGGATAGCCGAATTGCCCTAGCGAATGGGCAAAGCCAGTGGGTTACAGGTAATGCGGGTCGAGCATATGGTCATCGTTTACGTGCCGAGTATGATGCGATCTTAGTAAGCGTACGGACAGTTTTAAAAGATAATCCGCAACTAACGTGCCGTTTTCCAGGTCTAGAAGATCGATCGCCTATTCGACTTATTCTTGATAAAAATCTTGAAGTCTCTTCAGAAGCGAAGAGTCTCTCGGATCAAGTTCCAACCTGGATTTTAACCGCCACAGAAGCAAATATAGCGACGAAAAAAATAAATAATTCGATGGTAGAGATTATTCAAGTTCCGACACTCTTGGATGGTCATTTAGATCTTAAAGCAGCCATGGTTCTTCTCGGTAGAAGAGGATTAACACGTGTTCTTGTCGAGGGCGGCGCAGAGCTGAGTATGGCTTTTCTCAAGGCACAGCTTGTTGATCGCATTGTTTGGATTCGTGCTCAGACTTTACTAGGAGGCGATGCAATTCCCGTGAGTGGACCGTTGGATCTGCAGAATTTAGATGCTGCGTTACACCTAACGCGCATAGAGGATCCTATAATTCTAGATAAAGATATAATCGAGGGCTTGAATTTAGCGAATAATTGACCTGAGGTTTCACGAAAAGGACTTATAAATGTTTACAGGTATCAAAGAACCTTGGGAGGTTGCCCAGTATTGAAAAAGCGAGGGAGACCTTACATGATTACCACGACGGATGTAATAAAAATGTCTTTAGGTGCGTCAATAGCATGCAATGGTATCTGTTTGACCGTCACTCAAGCAGAGCAGGGACGATTCCAAGTAGAGGCTTCAGCCGAGACAGCTTCGCGAACGACACTTGGAGATTGGCATCACGGAACAAAGGTAAATTTAGAGCGCGCTCTAAAGCTAGGAGAGGAGTTAGGTGGGCACCTTGTCTCGGGTCATGTGGATGGTATTGCAACTCTTAGCGAGATCGTGCCGGAAGGTGGTAGCCAGCGAATGCGTTTTGAACTTAATCGCAATCTCGGTCGTTTTGTCGCGGTCAAGGGATCTATTGCTCTCGATGGTGTGTCTTTGACGGTCAATGAGGTTCAAGATTATAAAGAGATAACGTGGGTTACCGTTAATATTATTCGTTATACGGCGGCCGAAACAAATTTTGGCTGGCATCGTCAAGGAAGTCGCGTGAATGTGGAAATAGATATGCTGGCGCGGTATCTTGAACGACTTACGCAGCAAAAGACAGGATGAGGGAACTGCTATGGAGAGTCGACAGCTTCAGGAAGAACCTTGGCGGTTAACCTTTCGTCAACTTAAATCGCCCACAGAAGAGCTCATCGAAGAAGCTCGTAATGGCCGGATGTTTATATTGGTGGATAGTGAGAACCGAGAAAATGAAGGAGATCTCATTGTTCCTGCACAGATGGCAACGCCAGCGGCCATAAATTTTATGGCGACAAATGGGCGAGGACTTATTTGCCTTGCTCTAACAGAAAAACGTATCGAAGAGCTTCGGCTACCCTTGATGTCGCGGCACAATGCTAGTCGACACCAGACTGCTTTTACAGTTTCCATCGAAGCGCGCGAAGGTATCTCTACGGGCATTTCTGCACCTGATCGCGCTCGCACCGTTGCTGTGGCAATCAATCCTGCGCATGGTCCTGATGATATTTCAACGCCAGGTCATATATTTCCTTTGTCAGCGCGGGATGGCGGTGTTCTTACGCGAATGGGGCATACGGAAGCAGGGGTGGATATTGCCCGATTAGCGGGGCTGAACCCGTCAGCCGTAATTTGTGAAATTATGAATGAAGATGGAACGATGGCGCGACGTAATGATCTGATCGCTTTCGCTCAGCGTCACGGCCTGAAGATAGGAACAATAGAGGATTTGATTGCATATCGGCTTCGTCACGATCGGATTGTGCAAAGAATTGCTGAGGCAGATATTAAAACTCTTTGGGGAGGGCAATTCCGTCTAGCTGTTTACGCGAATTCTGTTCACTATGCTGAGCATGTTGCTTTGATTAAAGGAGATATTTCAACATCAGAACCAGTTTTAGTTCGCATGCATGCTCTTAGCCCTATGGATGATTTATTTGGTGCCATTCGCGACACAGGAGCTGGGCATTTGCAATCGGCAATGCAAATGATCGATCATGCTGGACGGGGAGTTCTGGTTTTATTGCGTGAGCCTGTGCCAACAGCTTTATCGGATCTTATTCGCCGCGGACTTACACTTCCTGCTCATGGGGAAAGAAGCGATAAAATGGGACGCGAACTGAGAGAGTATGGGGTAGGGGCCCAGATCCTTTTAGATTTAGGTATCAAGGATTTAGTATTGTTGACGAATAGTCAGCGTACCATTGTTGCTTTAGATGGATGGGGAATACGTGTTGTGGAACGGCGCCCATTGCCTTCCTTGAAGGTGTAAAATGCCAAATCCTCATATCCTCGTCGTCGAAGCACGATTCTATGCGGATATTTCTGATGCCTTGTGGGAAGGTGCTCAGGAAAGTTTTGACAAGGTGCCCGTAAGCTATGAGCGTTTATCGGTACCTGGTGCTCTCGAAATTCCTGCGGCTATACGATTAGCGGTAGAAGCGAGCGACAAGGGTCATCTTCAAAAGCCGTATAATGGGTATTTGGCCCTTGGCTGCGTTATTCGCGGTGAGACCACCCATTATGATGTGATTGTAAACGAAAGCGCTCGTGGGTTACAGAAACTTGCCTTAAAATGGGGACTTGCTATTGGAAATGGTATTCTCACTGTTGAAAATGATGAGCAAGCTTGGGTCCGCGCCGATAAAATGCAAAAGAATAAGGGCGGCGAAGCAGCAAATGCCTGTCTTCGTATGATTGAGCTACGCCGTCATTTTCTACATACATCGAAGAGGTAGTTCAATGGCTGGAGATAAGCCTCCGGCTCCTGCTGCGAGCGGTGCTGCAAATACAGCAAGTGTAGAACGGTACCGGGCGGCACGATTGGCGGCTGTTCAAGGGCTATATCAGATGGAGCTGACCGGTGTTCGTCCACCTATGATCCTATTTGAGTTTGGGCTTCGCGGTATGGTGCCAGAGTTGGACGCCAAAGAGATAGATATTCAAGGTCTTGAGATGGATCAAAGTCGTTTTGAACGTCTGGTTCGCGGCGTCGCCGAGCAGCGAGAGTCTCTGGATGCGCAGCTTGTGACAGCTTTGCCGGAAGATTGGCCCTTGGATCGCCTTGATTCCGTGATGCGCGCTATTCTTCGTGCTGGTATATTTGAGCTCTTACATTTTAGCGAAGTTCCAGGACGCGTTGTCATCGACGAATATGTGGATATCGCTCATGCTTTCTTTGGTGGGAAAGAACCAGCAATGATAAACGGCGTTTTGGATAGCCTTGCGCATAAAGTAAGGAAGGCCGAATTTAGCGCTTCCTCTAATGGTGGATGATCCTTCACATACAGACATGATGCTGCCGGCAGAATTTAGCCGGATTAGTCGTTATTTTGCTCCCTTAGCTCATCTATCTGGAGCGGCCGGTCTTTTAGACGATGCTGCTATTCTGGATATCCCTTCAGATCAAGATCTGATCGTTACAAATGATAGCGTCGTAGCTGGCATCCATTATCGTGGCGATGAACCCGCAAATCGTGTTGCTCAAAAATTGATGCGGCGAAATCTTTCAGATCTAGCCGCTATGGGCGCAAGTCCGCATGCTTATAATTTGAGTTTCGCAATTCCTGCTGAAACACCAGAAAGCTGGATTGCAGGCTTTGCACAAGGTCTAGGTGAAGATCAAAGAACCTACGGACTATCTTTAATCGGTGGAGATAGCCTCGCTGTACCATGCGTCTCTGTTTTAGGAATGACGATGTTTGGCGTTGTTCCAAAAGGAAGAATTATATCGCGTAAAGGTGCAATGGCAGGTGATAATATATACTGTAGTGGCACTATCGGAGATGGTTTTCTTGGGCTTAAAGCTTCGCGTGGTGAATTTTCCGAACTTTCTAATGTGCAGCGCGAAACATTAATTACGCGCTACGAACTGCCGCTGCCTCGTCTTTCGTTAGGGATCGCCTTGCGGGGAATCGCGACAGCGATGATTGATATTTCCGATGGCTTTATGGCTGACCTTAATCACATTTGCCGTGTTTCGGGTGTGGGCGCCCATATCGAAACAGCGCGTATTCCCTTCTCTTCGCCAGCAAAAGAAATTTTGCAACATACGCCCAGTTTGTTATCCGATATTTTAACGGGAGGGGATGATTATGAATTGTTGTTTGCAGCTCCACCGAGCATGCAGGATCGTATTACCGTCATAGCCAAAGAACTCTCTCTCTCCATAACCTATGTCGGTAGAATGCGTGCAGAGCAAAAAATTCAAGTAGTAGATCCAAACCATCAACCGCTTTCCTTAAAACAAAGAGGCTATACACACTTCGATTAAGCAATGGCCGCATCAGATATTGATCCCAGAGATTCATCTCGCCCTTGGGGGCGGATAGGGTTGATCTCCTGTTGTCAGGGTTTAACCGTAATGGCGAATTCTATCGTTTTCGTTGTTTCAGCCTTAGCAACAAAAATGATAACGACGAATGCAAATTTGTTTACTTTTCCTATTTTTTGCCAACATGTAAGTGCTACGGTTACAGCGGTTCCTGCATCCCTTATTATGCGCCAGTTTGGCCGCCGAATCGGTTTTTCCATAGGTGCTATTTCCGGTGTCAGCGGTGCAATGATTTCGGTTGTAGCGCTATATAAGATGTCCCTCAGCTTATTGTGCTTAGGGGCACTTTTCCTTGGGATTTTTCAAGGATTTGGTAGTTTCTATCGCTTCGCAGCACTTGAACTTGCGCCGGCGTCAGCAAAGGCGCGCGCCATGTCCTGGGCCGTGGGTGGAGGAATATTGGCAGCGTTATTTGGCCCCCAACTAGCGCGTTCTAGCTATAACTTTATTCCGACGATACCGTTTGCAGGTTCTTATGCAGCCTATGCCTGCTTAGGCATAGTTATATTATGTCTTTTACAGGTGGTTGTTTTACCTAAGCCTAGTGCTACGGTCGTTCAGGAGTCACGCCGGGACTTTTTATCTATTGTTATACAACCTACATACCTTGTTGCGGTGACCGGATCTGCAATTAGCTATGCAGTTATGAGCTTTCTAATGACTGCCACACCTTTGGCGATGGCAGATTGCGACTTCGATCTTGCAGATACAGCCTTTGTTATTCAGTGGCACATATTGGGCATGTTTGCTCCATCATTAGTGACAGGGCGCTTGATCGAATTTTTTGGTGTACGCCGCATTATGATTTTTGGCGCTGTTTTAATGACAGGCTCATTGGCTGTTGCCTTAAGCGGCCAACTCTTGATGCAATTCTGGCTAGCGTTATTCCTCCTAGGGGTGGGATGGAATTTTCTGTTTATTGGTGGATCGACGTTGCTAACGGAAACCTCTCGGCCGCAGGAAAAAGCCATAGCACAGGGCTTCCATGATGCTGTCGTCGCCGTGACGATAGCCATGACTACTTTAAGTTCTGGCCCTCTCCAAGGTCAGTTCGGTTAGTCAACCCTCTTATTGGGGGTGATAATCCCGGTTTTCCTAGGAATGGATGTTATTTTGGACATTCGCCAAAACCCCTGATTATTTCTGCATAAAATACCCGACTCGGCATCGATAGCGTTGCATCGGACGCTGACCTTTTATGGTCCGCTCGCGACCGGATATAGGCAGTGCCTATTCGGTTTTGTTGAAAGATTTTTTTTAGAGAAGGGGAGCGATGTCTAACGTCGTATTTTCGCCATCGGATGCGGGGTTTTGGCGTTACTTTATGGGATCATTACGGCCCAAAGCATTTTGTTGCGAGTGCTGGCAATGAGCGAATGCAGCAGATTGCAGCGGCTGTTCAAGAAGGAGCGCGCGCTTACCCAATCGCCAATACACCACCATTGCCATAGCTGGGGTCATTATCTTTGCTCTAGTTTTACCTTCTCGGGATTAAGGTTGGCGTCGGTTTATCGTTGGCGCTGTTTTATCCGGTGCTGCCGGTTATATTGGGATGAACGTCTCAGTCCGTGCCAATGTGCGAACGGGCTGAAGCTGCTCGACAAGGATTGGCTCAAGGTCTAAAGATTTCTTTTCGTGCAGGTGCAGTTACGGGAATGCTTGTAGCTGGCTTGGCGCTCTGGGTGTTGCGGGTTATTACGCTGTGCTTTTGCATATTGGTACAGAAGGGCGCGAAATGGTGGATGCGCTCGTCGCTTAGGTTTCGGGGCATCGCTGATTTCATCTTTGCGCGCCTTTGGCGGTGGTATTTTTACTAAAGGTGCCGATGTGGGCGCTGATCTCGTTGGTAAGGTTGAGGCTGGAATTCCTGAGGACGATCCGCGGAATCCTGCTGTTATTGCCGATAACGTCGGCGATAACGTCGGCGATTGCGCCGGCATGGCGGCGGGACTTGTTCGAGACCTACGCGGTCCCTGCAGTTGCGACTATGGTTTTAGCATCATTTTCTTTGCGGGTGCCGGGAGGGGGCGGCTCATGATGACCTATCCACTTGCAATTGGCGGATGCATCATTACTTCCATTATTGCGACCTTTTTCGTACGCTTAGGTTCTAGTAACAATATCATGGGCGCCCTTTATAAGGGGTTCATTGCTTCGGCAGTTCTTTCTCTTGCTGATTATGGCCAATAACCGATTGGGTTATCGGAATGGAGACGCAGTATAAAATTGGTGAACGTATTATCTTGGGTCGTCATCTTTATTACTGTGGTATTATCGGGTTGGTTGTTACAGGATTGATTGTGTGGGTTACCGAGTATTATACGGGAACGAATTATCGGCCCGTACGCTCTGTTGCGAAAGCATCGACCACTGGCCACGGTACGAACGTTATTCAAGGTTTAGCCGTGTCGATGGAGGCAACAGCCCTTCCAGCATTAATCATCGTCGCAGGTATTATTGGCACCTACAGTCTTGCAGGCCTTTTCGGTATCGCCGTTGCGGTAACAACAATGCTGGCTTTGGCGGGCATGGTTGTGGCTTTGGATGCTTATGGCCCAGTTACGGATAATGCAGGTGGCATTGCCGAGATGTCGGATCTTCCTAAAGAAGTCCGTAAAACGACGGATGCTTTGGATGCGGTAGGAAATACAACCAAGGCCGTTACCAAAGGCTACGCAATCGGCTCGGCTGGTTTAGGGCGCTTGTTCTCGCTGCCTATACGGAAGATTTGGAAGTACTTCATTGCTAATGCAACAAGCTATCCTGCCTTTAAAGATCTTAGTATCGATTTTAGCCATCTAATCCTTATGTGGTTGTCGGGCTTTTGATTGGTGGTTTATTGCCGTATTTGTTTGGTGCCATGGGTATGACAGCCGTAGCGCTGCCGGGCGCAGTTGTTGTAGAAGTGCGCCGGCAATTTCATGAAATACCGGCATCATGGAAGGTAAGGCTAAACCCGAATATGGTCGCTGTGTTGATATGTTAACACGGGCAGCTATTAAGGAAATGATCATCCCATCGTTGCGCTTCCTGTGCTAACGCCGATCGCCTCTATTTTTCGTGGTGCAAGCTATTGCTGATCGCTCGGCTGCTCTGGCTGCAGTAGGTGCCATGTTATTAGGTGTCATTGTTACAGGCTTATTTGTTGCTATCTCCATGACAGCAGGTGGTGGTGTATGGGATAACGCCAAGAAGTATATTGAAGATGGTAACTATGGCGGTAAGGGATCGGATGCTCACAAGGCTGCTGTAACGGGCGATACGGTTGGCGATCCTTATAAGGATACAGCAGGCCCGGCAGTAAATCCGATGATTAAGATTCTAATATTGTCGCATTGTTACTGCTAGCGATCCTGGCGCATTCGTAAGTTAAAAGAAAACGAGGAAAACCCGGCACAAAGATTGTGCTCGGGTTTTTTATTTTTCGATCTTTATTGAAGCGACCAACGTTACCAAGCAATTGCTTCATGACAGTAACCTCTTGTCCCGAGGTCGGTGTTGAGCGAGCCACCGGCGATATATCGCGGACCTCTTCGAGCCCGGTCTTTTTGACTTCGGTAACGACACCATCATCATTGAAGGAGATCATGATAATTTGCTGATCTTTTAGCTCTGGATCGAAAAAGGCTGTTTTCTGACTCTGTCGACCAATGTAATACCAATGGGCATCGTCGAAGGTTCCAACAGCTGAAGGCGATCCAAGAATGGCAGCAACATCCTCTTTGGTGGACTCGCCGACAGCAACTTTGCTAATCCGTGCTTCATCAAGCATGTTACCTTGCGTAACTGTGGATTGCGCGCAACCTATCATGAAAGCGCATAAAACGATGGATAAGCTTGTAAGTAAGAGGTGCCGATGGAACACGATCATCAGTCTCCTTATTGATAATCTGAGATTAAGGGAGGGTGCCACACACATCCTCGCTGCAGTATTGGTCGGGCGTCAATAGGTGCAATATGGTTTGGCATTTGCTATTTGGCTCTATTTCTCGCCGTAAAATCGGCCAAGCGATCTATCGTTCGGCTGTTGAGCGGGCCCGTAACCCCATATTTTATAGGGAATTTAACGTTTCCGATAGTCTGGATGGGCGGTTCGACATGATCGTGATTCAGGTTTTTCTTATTTTACATAGACTTAAGAAAGGAAGTTGGCAGGCACGCCGTCTTAGTCAGGAAGTTTTTGATGCGATGTTTACTGACATGGACCGTAGCTTACGAGAAATTGGGGTTGGTGATCTCTCGGTAGGTCGAAAAGTCAAGACTATGGCAAAAGCTCTTTATGGTCGTATAATTCATTACGATAAAGGGATTCAGGTACAAGGAGAAGCTCTTGCCGAGGCTCTGGTCCGCAACCTTTATCGCGGTCAACAGCCAAAAACCGAAGTTTTGACAGCAATGGTTCATTATGTGCGGAATTCGAGTTTGCTTTTAGATCAGCAGTCTGAAGGAGAGATCCTCAAAGGGTACATCGACTGGGGGCCATATCCTGTTTTTCATCAAACTTAAGAAATAGGTATAATGAGCGTGATGACACCAGAATTTAGCCGTCTGATATCCGTGGCAGATCTGGGTGCTAAGGGAAAAACCCTTTTACTAGCACCAACAAAAGAGGAAATGCGGGCGCTGGTACACCGCTTTGATCTTGAGAATCTCAGCCGTTTTGAAGCAAAGGTAATGGTCCATCCTATAACGGGGAATGCACGGCGTAAGGATTGGATCATCGCGACAGGAGAGCTCAAGGCTGAGTATACCCAACGATGTGTGGTTACGCTTAGCCCTGTGCCTCAAAATCTTGCACTCGATCTTGAGTTAATTTTTGCCCCTGCCTCAGCAATAGAAAATGATCAGATAGGAGCGGAAATCGTCATCGACCCCGAAACAGACACCCCAGACCCCATCGAAGATGGGAAAATCGACCTTGGCGAGGCTATCGTCCAGCAATTTGCCATGGCCCTAGATCCCTATCCGCGTGCCTTAGGGGCGGAGATTGCGACCCAATATCAACCTGATATCATTGATAAATCACAGGATTTTGACCAAACCCAGCAAAAATCTACTCCCTTTGCTAATTTAGTGGAGTTAAAGTCCAAGGCGAAGAACCAAGGCTAGGCTTGCTCCTCAAAGGTATTTCGAGTATTGAACGAGCCGTCTCATCACGTGTAAACCAAAAGGGCACCCATGGCTGTTCCAAAGAGAAAAACGTCACCTTCTCGTCGTAACATGCGACGGTCACATCACGCTTTGAAACAGCCGACCTATGTAGAAGACAAGGATTCGGGCGAATTGCGGCGCCCTCATCATATTGATCTCAAGACGGGCATGTACCGCGGTCGGCAGGTGCTCGAACCCAAAGGGTAACCCCCCTTTTCGGCGGATAACAGTCGTTGAAACCAGCGATCACCATAGCGCTTGATGCCATGGGGGGCGATCAAGCTCCCGACATGGTTGTAGGTGGTTTAGCTCTTGCGCGCGAACGCTTCCCAGCGGCGCATTTTATGGTCATTGGCAATGAGGCGCGAATTGTCCCTTTGATCCATAAATACCAGCTATCGGATCGTACTGTGACTGTGCGGCATGCTGAACAGGCTATTCCAAGCGATATGAAGCCATCGCAAGCTGTGCGGCAGAGTAAGCAGTCTAGCATGCGTCTTGCCATTGAGGCAGTGCAAGCTGGTGAGGCTGGCGCGGTAGTTTCCGCAGGGAATACCGGAGCACTTATGGCGATTTCAAAAATTGTGCTGCGAACAGCTCCCGGTATCGATCGCCCCGCTATGGCATCTTTTTTCCCTTCGCGACACGGAGAAAACGTGATGCTAGATCTAGGTGCCAATATCGAGTGTGATGCGGAAAACCTAGTACAGTTTGCTTTGATGGGAAAATTATTCGCACAGATTGTTTTAGGGCTCAGCAATCCGAGAGTGGGATTGCTTAATGTTGGATCGGAGGAGATGAAGGGGCATGACGAGGTGCGTGGTGCTGCAGAAATTCTTCGTAATAATGATGTTGGCCTCGAGTTTCACGGTTTTATCGAGGGTGATGACATTGCAGCAGGAACGGTTGATGTCATCGTGACCGATGGGTTTTCTGGCAATATCGCCTTAAAAACAGCGGAAGGAACGGCAAAGCTCTATACGCATTTTCTTCGAGAAAGCTTCAAAAGCTCGCTCTTCGCTCGATTAGGATACATCTTAGCTTCTAGGGCACTGAATAAACTACGAGTACGCGTCGATCCTCGGCGTTATAATGGTGCCGTTTTACTTGGATTGAACGGTATAGTTGTCAAAAGTCACGGTAGCGCCGATGCCTTAGGATTCGCTACGGCAATCGGGGTTGCTATAGATATGGCGCAACATGGCTTTGTTCAGCAAGTTCGCGATGGTTTGGCAAGGATTGACGCTGCTATAAAAACGCCGCCGATTGCAGTAGCTCCCACTCAAGCTTAGGGGCGATCGATTAATGAGACGCTCGCAAATCATTGGCTGTGGCGCATACCTACCCGGCATCCCGGTAGACAATCATACCTTAGCTCAGCGCATTGATACCGATGATGATTGGATTGTGCAGAGAACTGGAATTCGTCAACGATATATTGCCGCTGAGGGTGAGTTTACTTCAGATCTTGCGATTGCCGCAGCGCGAGCAGCTTTAAATAGTGCTTCCTTATCTCCGCAAAAAATAGACGCCGTTATTTTGGCGACGACAACGCCGGACGATACCTTCCCAGCAACGGCAACGAAAATTCAAGCGAGCCTTGGATTAAACAATGGATTTGCCTTTGATGTTCAGGCTGTCTGTGCAGGCTTTATTTATGCTCTGGCTGTTGCTGATAATTTCATAAAGGCTGGTCAGGCGACCAATATATTGGTGATTGGGGCAGAGACCTTCACAAGGTTACTTGACTGGGAAGATCGATCTACCTGTGTTCTATTTGGCGATGGAGCAGGGGCTATCCTTCTCTCAGCGTATACCACGCATGGTGAGCCTACGGATCGCGGTGTTCTGTCGACTCATTTGCATTCCGATGGTTCGACCCGAGATTTATTGTATGTCGATGGAGGGCCATCACGAACGAAGACTGTAGGGCATGTCAAAATGGTGGGCCGAGAGGTTTTTCGCCATGCTGTCGACAAGTTGTCCTCAGTCATGGAAGAAGCCTTGGCGCATAACAATCTATCGGGTTCGGATATCGACTGGTTAGTCCCACATCAAGCCAATCAAAGAATTCTCGATGCGACGGCCCGCAAGCTTGGCATTGGCCACAATAAGCTTATTTCAACCGTCGATCAGCACGCCAATACCTCGGCTGCCTCTATCCCTTTAGCCTTGGCTAGTGGAGTTGCCGATGGTCGAATCCGTAAAGGACAGCTTATTTTGATGGAGGCTATTGGTGGGGGTCTGGCCTGGGGGGCAGCCCTGGCACGCTGGTAAACGCTAGTATTTAGGGGTTTAAAGGGCTTGGCAGACCGCCCTGAAACTGCCATCAAGAAAATCTTCCAAGCCTTTGGAATTGACGGAATAATTTTCAGACGCTAGGCTCGTTCCCTCGGATCGGGGGAGCAACAAATGACCGGGAAAACGATAACCCGGGCGGATCTGAGTGAGTCAGTCTACCAAGAAGTGGGGCTGTCTCGTAACGAATCCGCCGAGTTGGTTGAAACTGTGCTTAACGAAGTGGCTGACGCCTTGACGCGAGGAGAGATGGTTAAGATCTCTTCTTTCGGGAGCTTTTCCGTACGTCAAAAAGGCAAACGTGTAGGCCGCAATCCTAAGACGGGACAGGAAGTGCCGATTTTTCCACGGCGCGTCCTGGTTTTTCGTCCCAGCCATGTTCTAAAGGATAAGGTTAATCAATCCTTGAGCGGTAAAGCTGGTGGAGTCCCTTCAGCGCTTGAGAGCAAGGGATAGCCATGGGAGAGATGGCCTCTGTCGAGGAATTACGCCGAAATGGCAAGTCTTCGGCTGCATTCAGAACCATTAGTGAAGTTGCATCAGATTTAGACGTGCCGCAGCATGTACTACGGTTCTGGGAAACGAAGTTTACCCAAGTAAGGCCTTTAAAGCGGGGTGGAGGGCGGCGATACTATCGGCCAGAGGATGTGGACTTGCTGCGCCGCATTCGAACTCTCCTATATGAGAATGGCTATACCATTCGTGGGGTGCAGAAGCTTTTACGCGAGACAGGAGGGCGGATTACCGATATCGCTCTGGTTGGCGGCGTGGCGTCTGCGGTCGTCGAGCTGGAAGCTGAGTCCGAGGGAGAAGTAACCGAGACTCAAGACATTAAGACTCAGGTCCAGCTACGGCGTCTCTTGCGGGAGTTGGTCGAAGTTCGAGACCTTTTAAAATCAAGGCTTCATCGCGGCTAGCAATCTAGAAGCCTTTCTCGACGATAAACTGGTGGAAAGCTTGGAAGTATAGCAGCGTTCTGCAGCTCTATAAACGATCGATTTAATGGAGCGAGGGTGGTCGGACCGGCGGGATTTGAACCCACGACCCCCAGACCCCCAGTCTGATGCGCTACCAGGCTGCGCTACGGTCCGATGGGCGGAACCTAGGAGTTTATAGGTAATTCAGCAAGCTATAATCAATCTATCCATGATTTTCATGCTAAAATGACGATTATAAGATTTATCTTTGCTGTAGAATTACCAGTCGCGCTGTAGCGAAGTAGGTCGATTTCCTATCGGTATGCGCACTATATTTGCGCCAAGTGCTTGGCGTCCGACATGGGTAAGTCGACAAACAAGCCAGTCAGGCTTTATAGGGTTTGTAAACCAGGGCTCAGCCCACCCATGTTCGATGCAAAATCGAACTGTTCGTGCACTAATTTTTTGTCCTTCAAGATCAAATAGGGGGAGCTTGCCCCCCGGCTGACTAAGCCCGCGAACCAGCCATCGCCGCTGGATTGGGGTTGGTGATATCCGAGTTTCTTCTTTAACTTGAACCATGCCCCCATACCTCCCCAGGTATATTCTTTCTATCTTTCTTTAATGGCGATGCTAAGTCTCTGCAAGAGAAACGGGGATTGTGAGGGATGGTATGGATGTAAGCTTGGTTTATATAACAATAGACTCTGTTTCGAAGGCTAGGGAATTGGGAGCGCGGCTCGTGGAGGAGCGTTTGGCTGCTTGCATTAATATTTTGCCGGGAATGACATCCATCTATCGCTGGCAAGATAAGATTGAGACGAGTGAGGAGGTCGTTGTTATTGCAAAAACCCAGACAGACTTAGTCGATCGCTTAACGCAGCGTGTAAAATCTCTTCATGACTACACAATACCATGTATCATTGCCATACCTATCCATGGCGGTAATTCTGATTTTCAGCGTTGGATTTATCAAGAGACAGCATACATAAAAGAATAGGGGCATAGGAAAGATTGGTATGGCTCGGTTGCTTGGGCTTTTCTTGACATAAGATCTATATAAGGAAAAGCTGGAAACTTAGATTGGAAGAGACAATGACCGGACAGCTTGAAACCTTGTCGCCCCGTAAAGGGGTCCAACTTATTAGTGTGATTGGCATTGGTCATTTCTTCAGTCATTTCTATGGGATCGCTCTTCCGCCGCTATTCCCTTTTCTTCAAACGGCACTGAATGTTGGCTTCGCAGATCTTGGGGTTTTGGTGGCAGCTTTTTATCTCGCAAGCGGCAGCCTTCAAGTCCCAATGGGCATTCTTGTCGATCGATTTGGACCCGCTAAAGTCCTTATCTTGGGGATTACAATCCAGGCGATAGCTATATTGTTCATGGGGATGGCATCCTCATATTGGATAATTTTTATTTTGGTACTTCTTCTCGGTGCAGGGAATAGCGTCTATCACCCAGCAGATTACGCCATATTAGCCGCCCGCGTTCCTGCGCAGCGCTTGGGGCTAGCTTTTAGTATCCATACTTTTTCTGGCCATCTTGGATGGGCGGCGGCACCTGTTGCGATGGGATTCATCGCGCTTAACTATGGCTGGCAGATGGCACTCATTGTTGCTGGGATCGGCGGCCTTATAGCAGCAACTCTTCTTCTTTCAAACCGTAGGCTATTGGGAATGGGGGCACTAACAGCGCTGCCCACGCAAAGCAGTAAGAAAAGTTCCTTTGGCCTTGCACAGATCCTGACTCGACCGATTTTAGCGTGCTTTGTTTTCTTTATGTTATTTTCGATGGCGCTAACGGGTTTTCAAAGCTTTTTCGTGTCGGCTGCTCATGCCTGGCATAACACGCCAATTGGCGATGCCAATCTTGGCTTAACCTGTTTCTTTATCGGTAGTGCAACAGGTCTTTTATTAGGCGGTGTAGCGGCCGATCGTGGTATTACACCTGTCATTATAGCAACTTTTGGTTTTGGCGCGAGTGCGTTAGGTATTCTCCTGGTTGGATATTTTGGTCCAGCAGGGTTGCTTTTAGCGGGATCTCTTGCCGTGACAGGTTTTGGTCATGGCGCAGTGGCGCCTAGCCGTGATCTTTTAGTGCGTTCCGTAACACCGCCAGGTGCAACAGGAAAGGTTTTTGGCTTTGTCTCGGTGGGATTAGATATTGGCAGTATTTCAACGCCGCTTTTATATGGCTGGATTATGGATCATGGCGGGCCACAATGGATTTACTGGTTATCGGCTGCCATTATGATATCAGGGATTGCAACGGTTGTCTTTGCAGGTCGGATGCGACAGCGCCACCAGGGGATGAAAGAGCAGGCCGCTACGTAATTATTCAGCGGCTTTCTTCGTAGCAGTTCGTGTCAAAGCGCGATCAAGATCGGTAAGAATATCTTCGAGTGTCTCAAGCCCAATCGACAATCGAATGACATCGTCACCAGCACCTGCTGCTGTGCGCTCCTCGGCTGTTAATTGGCGGTGGGTGGTGGAGGCAGGGTGCAGAATAAGACTTCGTGTATCGCCGACGTTAGCGAGATGCGAAATTAATTCGCATGATTCAACCAGCCGCACTCCGACATGATATCCACCTTTAACGCCAAATGTAAAAATCGATCCAGCGCCTTTGCGGAGATATTGTTTTGCAAGATTGTGATATGGGCTATCGGGTAGACCAGCATAGGAAACCCAGGAAACCTGAGGATGTGTCGACAAGAATTCAGCGACTTTTTGTGCATTCGCGATATGACGCTCCATACGGACAGCAAGTGTTTCCGTTCCCAGCAAGGTTAACCAAGCATTCATAGGCGAAGCTGCAGCACCGAGATCACGTAAGCCAACAGCATGGCCGTGAACAGTTAGAGCTAGATCACCAAAGGTTTCGTGAAAATTAAGCCCATGATAGGCAGGATCCGGTCCAGCGAGGCCAGGAAATTTTCCCGATATTGTCCAGTCGAAGCGTCCACTATCGACCATGACCCCACCCACTGCCTGACCGTGGCCCGAAAGAAATTTCGTCGTAGAATGGACGACAATATCGGCGCCGTATTCAATGGGTCGGCAAAGATAGGGCGTCGCGATAGTGTTATCGACAATCAAAGGGATTCCTGCCTTGTGGGCAATTTCTGCTAAAGGCGCTATGTCGGCAACAATACCGCTGGGGTTGGAGAGGCTCTCGCAGAAGATGGCTTTGGTGGAGGGGGTAATGGCTTTAGATACAGCATCATGATCGCTGATATCGACAAAAGTGCACTCCCAACCAAATTTTTTAAAGGTTACGCCGAATTGCGTAATCGATCCGCCGTAAAGGCAACGCGATGCGATGAAATTATCGCCTGGTTTCATTAAAGGAAGGAACGCAAGCATCTGCGCCGCATGGCCTGAAGCACAGAAGGTAGAACCACGGCCCCCTTCTAAGGTGGCAAGACGTTCTTCCAAGGCAGCGACGGTCGGGTTGGTCAGCCGAGAATAAATGAATCCCGGAGCTTGGAGATTAAAAAGAGTAGCCGCATGCTCAGCGCTTTCGAAGACATAGGAGGTCGTCTGATAGATAGGGAATTGACGTGCGCCTGTCATGGGATCGGGTGCCGTCCCTGCATGGAGAAGAAGCGTTTCAAAACCTGCAGATTTACCATCGATCTTGGCCAGATGAAGGCGATCTGAAAACTTGTCTTTACTCATGATCCGCGTTTCCGTCGTTGGCTAGTGATAATCCCTGAGTTAATTCCGCCCCAAGAAAGTTCGCCGTAAAGCCGTGAATATTCAATTTTCGGACAACGATCCATAACGACCCTCATGCCGGCTGCTTCGGCGCGCCGCGCAGCGGCATCATTGCGGACTGTAAGCTGCATCCAAATGACCTTAATCTCTTTTTGGGATTTAAGCTGGATTGCTTCATCCACGATACCGGCAGCTGCCTCGGAATTACGAAAGATATCTACCATATCGAATTGACCAGGAATATCCGCAAGATTGGCATAACAGGTTTCGCCCAAAATATCTTGCCCAGCAGCACTGGGGTTAACGGGGATGACACGATAACCCTTGGCTTGGAGGTACTTCATCACAAAGTAACTTGGTCGGTTCCAATTTGCCGAAGCACCGACCATCGCAATGGTTTTCACCATGCTGAGAATGTCACGCAGCTCATCGTTAGTGTAAGAATCGTGATTAGCCATGAGGCATTCCCGAATATGTTTGATGCATGAGCTAAATAAGGTTACGCGCCGCTTCCCACAAAAGGTTCATAGCTAAGAGGGTAAGGATAACTTTAAAGCTATAGGCGAAGGCTCTTTGCGGCAAGCGGTTAAGAATATGGTTGCCGAGGTTTGTGCCAAGAAACCCCATAAAAATCATCACCGCGAGGAGGGGAAGCCAATCCCAATAGGCAAAGCCAAGAGTACTGAAAGCGATAACTTTGGTAAGATGTTGAATTGCGGTGAAGGTAGCGTGGGTAGCCACAGTGCCATGTTTGCCAAATCGTTCCGGTGGAAGGAAGACAGCAACAAGTGGTCCCGTTGCACCTATGAACATAGTAGAGAAACTAGCGCCAACCCCAACAAAGAAAAATCCTACTCTGTTAATCTTATGGGGTGTCAGTTTAGGTGCCCAAACAATGATGAGAATAAAGAGGCCGAGAATAACCTGCAGTAAGGTAACCGGGAGACTAATAAAAAGCCTTGCTCCTGCATAAGCGCCTATGATTGAGCCGATAAGAAAAGGCCACAGATAAATCCAAATCACATGTCGCCGCATCAATGTCGCACGACCAATGTTCGACCCAAATTGAATAGCGCCATGGGTAGGTATAACGAGGGGTGTAGGTAAAACAGAGGCCATGGCGGCAAGCATCAACAGACCACCGCCAATCCCAACGGCTGCGGTCAAAGCAGACGTAAAGAAACTAAGAACAATAAGAAATAAGGCTATCCCAAGCGGGATATCGTGGGGCAAGACCTGAATAATCAGTACATCAAGATTCATGAAGTCGGCTTAGGAAGCTAGCTATGGGACCACGTTGGCTTCTTCTTGGCAGTAAAAGCATCTATGCCAATGCCAACATCCTTGGCCATCATATTTTCAGCCATGACCTCGGCAGCATAATCATAGGCGGCAGCTTGGGATTGCTCTAATTGCTTATAGAACATTTTTTTACCGAGAGAGGTAGCGACATTGCTGTGGCGGGAGATGCGTTGCGCAAGATCGTATACGGTATTTTGAAGTTCTATAGTCGGCACGACGCGATTGATCAAACCCCACTCCATAACGGTTTTCGCATCAACAAAATCCCCAGTAAGTAACATTTCAAAAGCAGCCTTACGGCCGATTGATCGGCTTAAAGGGACAGCTGGAGTTGAGCAAAACAAGCCAATATTGATGCCCGAGGTTGCAAAACGCGCTTCTTCGCTAGCGACGGCGAGATCGCAAGCAGCCACAAGCTGACACCCTGCGGCCGTGGCAATACCGTGAACAGAAGCAATGACAGGTTGCGGAATAAGAGATAAGGTTTGCATCATGCGGCCGCACCGCGCAAATAAGTCGCGATAATAAGCTTTGTCGGGTCTAGCGCGCATTTCTTTTAGATCATGGCCAGCACAAAAAGCCTTTCCACTGCCAGCAAGAACAACGATGCGAATACGGCGATCCTCTTTAAGAGCATCGAGGGTTTCTTGTAGGGCAGTTAATAAGTTTTCAGAAAGTACGTTAAATTGGGCAGGGCGATTTAATGTTAAGTAAGCGATGCCGTCACGATTTTCGCGCAGAAGCACGGGCTCATTCTGGAGGCTTTGCGACGATGACTGGCGAGAAGTCGGCATTTCTATCTCCTGAACAGAGCAAAGCTATGCACACTGTACGCACAATGTTTAATCTACGATAGGCCTGGTAAAGCATATAGGAAATTCTAGGGAGATTTATAGAAAATGGCATTACCATCAAAAATCTCAATTACTGAATTTCACAATCTCGTTGCCACAGCTCTCCCTTTTGCAGAAAATTTTAAATTCTGTATCGAGCACCTGGATGCAGGGTATGCGCGCGGGCGGATGGTCTTTGATCCTCGCCAGCTTCGACCCGGAGGAACCCTTTCGGGACCAGCCATCATGGCTCTAGGGGATTATACGATGTATGCAGTAGTCTTAAGTCTTATCGGCCAGGTTGAGTTGGCTGTAACGACGAATCTTACCTGTAACTTTTTACTTAAGCCACGTCCCGTAGATTTATTAGCGGAAGGACGGATAATTAAGCTTGGGAAACGGCTAGCTTACGGGGAGGTGCTTCTGAGGAGTGAAGGGGGCGAGGATCTCGTTGCCCATATAACGGCAACTTATTCAATTCCGCCGACCTCTCTGTAGTGTGAAAAATACCCATAAAGTACGGAAAAGAAGAGTTTATAGGATACGGTATCCGGATACCGTTCTTATAAGCTATTGATTTATAACATTTAACTATGGTTGACAGTGCAGCCTTTTGTGGCAAACTCCGCGCGCACTTAGACCGCTGAATCCAAGGCGGCCTTTTCTGGGATAAAAGCTATGCAGAGAACCTATTCCGCCAAACCAGGCGAAGTCGAAAAGAAGTGGTATGTCATCGACGCCGATGGGCTGGTCTTGGGCCGAATGGCAACCGAGATTGCAAAGCGTCTTCGCGGCAAACACAAACCGCAATACACACCGCATATCGATTGCGGTGACCATATTGTGGTGATCAATGCTGAGAAAGTTCGTTTAACGGGCAATAAAGCACAAAGTGAAGTTTTCTATTGGCATACAGGGTATCCAGGGGGAGTCAAAGGAAGAACACCTGCTGAAACCTTGGCCGGTAAACATCCTGAGCGGGTTATTGAAAAAGCGGTTGAGCGGATGATGCCGCGCGGACCTCTTGGTCGGAAGGCTTTGGGGCATTTGCGTGTATATGCAGGTACGCAACATCCTCATGAAGCTCAAAATCCCCAGAAACTTGATCTCGCTGCGCTGAATTCTAAGGTAAAGAGGGTTGCCTAATGGCTGAACAAACTATTTCCAATCTTGCTGATCTTGGCAAGGCAGCTTCGGTTGCCGCTCCTGCACCTAAACAGCCAGTCTTAGACGCTAAAGGGCGCGCTTATGCGACCGGTAAACGTAAGAACGCGATTGCGCGGGTTTGGATTAAACCAGGGAGTGGGAAGATCATCGTTAATGACCGGCCGCTCGAACAATACTTCGCGCGCCCCGTTCTTCGGATGCTTGTCCATCAACCATTTGTGGCAGTAAATCGATTGGGACAATTTGACGTGCTTTGCACGGCAAATGGCGGTGGTTTGTCCGGTCAAGCTGGTGCTGTTCGTCATGGGATTGCCAAGGCGTTGACCAATTATGAGCCGGGGCTTCGTCCAACTTTAAAACAGGGTGGATTCTTAACTCGCGACTCTCGAACGGTCGAACGTAAAAAATATGGACGGGCGAAAGCACGTCGCAGCTATCAATTCTCGAAACGATAGCTGTTGCTATCATCTCTATGAGGTAAAAAGGGCGCCGCTAGCGGCGCCCTTTTTGTACGATGGCGTAGCCTTCGGTATGGTTACGTTCGGTTGATAGATTTTTGACTTATCCCCTCGTTCCTCACTATCGACAGGGCATCGGCTCTTGTCTTACGAGATATTGTGTGTTTATATAGGACAACTACACTACATATAGGACGGGGGTCGCAGTATGGAGTGGTCTGAAGAAAGAGTACAAAAGTTACGGGATCTCTGGTCCGATGGATTTTCGGCAAGCCAGATTGCTCTGCGTTTAGGGGGGATCTCGCGCAATGCTGTTATCGGGAAGGCGCATCGTTTAGGTTTGAAGGGGCGTCCTTCGCCTATTCGGCGTCCACCACCTGTTGTGATGACATTACAAGAAAATGGTTGCCGGTGGCCGATTGGCATTCCTGGTCAACCGGGCTTCATGTTTTGTGGAACGGAAGCGGCTGAGGGTCGTCCTTATTGTGCGGCTCATTGCCAGATGGCCTATCAGAAGCGACAGAATAGCGCTGCCTAAGATTTAAGCTCAGATAATCAGGGCAAATTTTTATTGTCAAATGAACAAGAGGACGATCTACTTCGTCCTCTTGTTCATTGTGTGACGACTAAGAAAAACAAATGATCGCAAGCAGCAAAGATAAAATTCGGATCGCGATATTAGGTGCGAGTGGTTATACGGGCGCCGAGCTACTGCGGTTACTGAAGTCGCACCCTGCTGCGGATATTCGTGCATTAACGGCTGATCGCCATGCAGGTAAACTCATTACAGGTATCTTTCCGCATCTTAGTGGCTGGTCGCTACCAACCCTTGTCCGGGTCGAAGATGTAGTGTGGCAGGATGTTGATGTTGTGTTCTGTGCCTTGCCCCATGGCACAACGCAAGAGGTTGTTTCTGCCTTACCACGTCACTTAAAAGTCATTGATCTTTCTGCAGATTTTCGTATCCGAGATTCCGAAACTTATAATAAATGGTATGGCCATCCGCACCGAGCGTTAGATCTTCAGAAGGATGCTGTCTATGGGTTGACGGAGGTCAATCGCGAGCAGATCCGCAAAACATGGCTTGTAGCTAATCCCGGTTGCTACACAACCGCAGCAGAATTACCGCTTATCCCCTTGCTAAAGGCAGCGGCTATCTCTCTTGATGATATTATTATCGATGCGAAATCGGGTACCAGTGGCGCTGGCCGTTCTCTGAAAGAGGAATCTCTTTTCTGCGAGGTTGCCGAAGGGATTCACGCTTATGCACTTAAGGGTCATCGCCATAGCGCAGAGATTGAGCAGGAGCTATCCTTGGCTGCAGGACGCCCCGTGACAGTTACATTCACCCCTCATCTCATGCCTATGAATCGGGGAATTTTATCAACCATTTATGTTCGGCTTTCCAAAAATTATTCGGCCGAAGCCGCACACGAAGTCTTGATAAAGGCTTATGCGAATGAACCTTTTATCCGAGTTCTTCCCCCAGGGACTGCTCCAGAGACACGCCATGTTAGAGGATCAAATATGACTTTGATCTCTTTGACACCGGACCGGCGCCCAGGCTGTGCCGTCATTGTGTCTGTTTTGGATAATTTGGTGAAAGGGGCGTCTGGGCAAGCCATTCAGAATATGAATCTTATGATGGGACTCCCGGAAACGCTAGGGCTCGAACAAGCGCCATTATTCCCCTGATTTCGTGATGACAGAATTCTTTAGTCTTCCGTATGAAAACAAAAAGCCAGAAATTTCTGCGACGGCTTTTATCGCGCCAACTGCAGTGATTGTTGGCGATGTTGCTATAGGGGAAGAGAGTGGAATATGGTATGGTTGCGTCGTTCGGGGTGATGTGAACGACATTAAAATCGGTGCACGTACCAATATTCAAGATGGAACAGTGATCCATGTTGCCACTCATGGGCAAGGTACGTACATCGGAGACGATGTTACGGTTGGTCACATGGCCATGCTTCATGCTTGTACGATTGAAGATTGGGGCTTTGTAGGGATGAAAGCCTGTGCCATGGATGGTGCGGTTATTGAGTCGTGGGGAATGCTTGCTGCTGGAGGGCTGTTGACGCCGGGCAAAAAGATTGCCTCTGGCGAGTTATGGGCCGGTAATCCCGCTAAATTCCTGCGCCGTCTTACCGATACCGATTTTGAAATGTTTCGTTGGTCGGCCGCTCATTATGTTGAGCTTGCTCAAATACATAGACAAGGCAGTGGGGTATGACGGTTGTTTCATTTGTGACAACGGAAGAAGAAATCCCCGCTTACTCCCCAATGATGCTCGATTTCATTTTCGATTTAAAGCGAGTAACCGCGAGAGTTCATCAATCAAGCTCAACGACAGCTGAGAGCTGGATATAAGCTAGCTGCTATATTCTGCAAGGTGAGGTTATCGCCTATGTCGGGTATCGGTTCATTGAAATGTTGGCTTTCGATAAATTTTGCTATATGGACGGTCTGGTAACGAAGGTAGCTCATAGATCTTCAGGATATAGCCAGCAATTGTTTAACTTTATAAGAGTCAGTACTGAGAGAGCGGGCTGTTCGTATATTCGTTTAGATTCGAGCATACATCGTGTGGCGGTGCATAAATTTTATTTTCGTCAAAAAATGGCGATTGCAGATTTTCACTTCGCATTACCATTGAAGAGAGTTGATTCATGACCATTAACCTTGCAAAGACAGATCAA
>JAWKYA010000014.1:0-45001 GCA_041396725.1 Alphaproteobacteria bacterium | reverse complement strand
CTGTCGTTTTAGAAAATTTCTACGCATTACCCCTAACGAAGAGAGCCGATCTTCTAGATCGGCTCTCTTTTCTATATCGGCGGCACGCTGCCACGCCATGCCTTCGATTGCAGATAGCTATTCCAGGCTAAATTTTTGCTGACGTACAGTTTGCCCGAAGCTACCCATAACCACAGGGATCAGAGATTCTGCAACCGTCGCAGGATCGCCGCCACTGACCATTGCAAAGGCGTTCGCTTGCCAAACGCGGCGCCCGCTGCGCGTATCTTTGACCGTCGCTTCGAGGGAATGACGGGTAGTGCCGAATTGCTGACGCCGGGTTCCTTGGTTGATGACACTGCCGCCTTGGGATGAAAATAACCGCACCTTGGCTTCCGCTTGACTTTCTTCCGTATTGCCACCGTGGGCGCCAAGATCGAAGAAATTGATCCGACTATCGCGGTCGTCCATAGGTCGATAATTATCTCGCTTATCGAGGTAGTACGCATTGGTACGATCTTCGCCGTTGCGCCCGGGTCGGTACGATCCGTGGGTGGCGAAGGATAGGATAAATTGCGCGTCGGTCTCGCTGAGGCGAAACCCGCGCGCAACCAATTCATCTTCGAAGCGATGCTTAAGCTCGGTATTGTCGATCGTGTTATCGAGTAACCGGACACTGACCTGGGCACCAGCCGGGATAGCCTCGTAGGCGGCAGCATTCAATTCGCCGTCGGCGGCGTAGCTTGGGTAGGGTAAAGCTACGCTTAGAATAGCAACTGTAAGTGCGATCATGAAACGGCGCGACGGACAATCTAGAACGCGCCAAGGCTGTGTAACGGGCAGCATAACCAACCTCCCAAAAGATTCCCAGCCATCCTGCCGCGCCGGAATAACCTGTCGTTAATAACCTGTCGTTTCATTCAGTCCCCAAGACGTACAATGGGGATAAAACCCTACCGGGTCAAGTTTATGTCCCTTTTTCAAGGATTTCTGCCATAACAGCGATCTTGACATTATGCTGCGGCGCACACAAATTTAATGCATCGCACAATGAATAGGGGATCATCTGTTCTGTTGTGCTGTATCTTGGGGATCGAGGATTGTTATGGACGCAGTTGCCGGTGCTTATAAAGCTGATTTTAACGGCTATACCATCGAGGATATCGTCGTTGGCATGACGGCGAGTTTTGCCAAGACAATTACCGAAGCGGATATTGTGTTGTTCGCAGGAATTTCTGGCGACACTAACCCCGTTCATCTTAGTGAAGCTTATGCAGCCAAGACAATGTTTAAAAGCCGGATCGCCCATGGCATGCTGACGGCAGGGTTGATCTCGGCCGTGCTGGGCACCAAGCTACCAGGCCCGGGATGTATCTATATAAGTCAGGAGCTGAACTTTCGCGCTCCTGTGAAACCAGGCGATACGGTTGAGGCTAAGGTTACGGTCGCCGATGTGATCCCGGAGAAAAATCGCGTGACCTTGCACACAGCTTGTAGTGTCGATGGCAAGGTGGTTTTAGAAGGGCAAGCGAAATTGATGCTGCCATCTCGCGCCGGTTAATCTGGTCGTCGAACAGTACAAAACGCTATTGATCAAGAGCCGAATTTCGGCCTTGGGGATCACCCTTACCAAGGCTATGGTGGGCTTAGCTTCTCGCAAGAAGAGGCTTAAGGGGTCCGGATGATCGTCATCAAAAACAGAGCCGAAATCACACCGAAAATGCAAGGTGCAGCTGTTGCTATTGGTAATTTCGATGGGATGCATCGAGGCCATGAGGCATTGTTAGCGCAACTGCAAAGAGAGGCCAAGACGCGGCAATCAGCGGCAGGTGTGTTGACCTTTGAGCCTCATCCCCGCAAGGTTTTTCGGCCTGAAGGTGAAACCTTTCGTCTGACGTTATCCGCTGCAAAACGGCGGCGTTTGGCTCAGTGCGGCGTAGATTTTGTTTGGGAGCAAAGGTTCGATCGACCCTTCAGTCAGCGAACCGCAGCAGCCTTTATCGATGAACTGTTGGTGGATGCGCTTGATGTGCGCCATGTGATCGTCGGCGAAGATTTCCATTTCGGCCATGATCGTGCAGGCGATGTGACTTTTTTGCGAGCGGCGGGAGAACGTCGCGGATTTTCCATCACCGCCCTAGCGCCAATCTTGGCTCAAGATGGAACCGTTTATTCTGCATCGCGTATTCGTGCTCTTTTGCAAGCAGGCGATCCAAAGGGGGCGGCAACCCTTTTGGGGCGGCCATGGGATATCGAAGGACTTGTCGTTCCTGGCGATCGCCGTGGTCGCGATCTCGGTTTTCCAACGGCGAACCTTGAGCTGGGCGATCATTTACACCCAGCCTACGGTGTTTACGCAGTTTGTGTCGGTATCGCCAACAAGGATCGGTGGGATTGGCAGAACGGTGTTGCCAATATTGGCCGCCGTCCGACGGTGAGCGGGCAGGTGGCTCGCGTTGAAGCGCACCTCTTCGATTTTAAGGGTGATCTCTATGGGCAGACAATTCGTGTTGCTTTGGTTGAGTTTCTTCGTCCCGAACGAAAATTTCCCGATCTTTCTGCACTGAAAGAGCAAATAGCCCAGGACTGCAAGATGGCCCAAGCCGGTTTTAAGGCCTATCCACCGCCTATAGCGACTCTCTAGGATAAACCTTCATCGCTTGACCGGGGTCGAGCCTCCGCATAGGATCGCCGCCATGACGATGCCTTACCGCCGAATAATCCTTTCGCGAATTATTGCCTAACGCTTTTGCGCTGGGCTTCGCGTCGTCCCTCTGTCCTGACAGCCGAAGAAGCCCGCCTTAGGGTATGCATGAAGTTGTGTTGCTTGATGCATACTTGTTTCATGCGCCGCTTGGCGGCGATTGTTAGTTTCACGCCGGCCATGTTCTCTCCGGCACTTGTTGAATGAAGGCCCCAATGACCAGCCTGGATTACAAAAGTACGATCCGTCTCCCCCAAACAGATTTTCCGATGAAAGCAGGGCTGCCAGCTAAGGAACCTGAAATCCTTGCCCATTGGGTAAAGATCGACCTCTGGGACCGCTTGCGGAAAGACTCAAAAGGTCGAGAGAAATTTGTTCTGCACGACGGACCACCTTATGCGAACGGTCATCTCCATATCGGCCATGCTTTAAATAAAATATTAAAAGATGTCGTAAGTCGTGCGCAACAAATGTTGGGTAAGGATTCGATCTATGTTCCGGGGTGGGATTGTCATGGTCTGCCGATCGAGTGGAAAATCGAAGAACAGTATCGCGAAGCTGGCAAGAATAAGGACGAGGTTCCGGTTCTTGAGTTTCGAAAAGAATGCCGCGACTTCGCCGCACACTGGATAGATATTCAACGCGAAGAATTCAAACGCCTTGGTGTCATCGGCGATTGGAATAATCCATACGCGACAATGCATTTTGCCGCTGAGGCCCAGATTCTACGCGAGATTCATAAGTTTGCACTTAACGGGGGTCTTTATCGCGGTGAACGCCCTGTTCTATGGTCGGTCGCCGAACGCACAGCCTTGGCCGATGCCGAGGTTGAGTACCATGATCATGTTTCCCCTTCGATTTTTGTGAAGTTTCCGGTGCGTACCGCTGGCGGCGATAGTGCCGAGGTTCTCTTAAAGCCGGGCGATAGCATTGTGATTTGGACGACTACACCATGGACGATCCCTGGTAATCGTGCTCTGGCCTATACGACAGATGCTGTTTATGGACTTTATCAAGTTGAAACGGTGAACGAAAAATCCCCTTTAAAAGTTGGGGAGCGATTGGTGGTTGCCGACACGCTGGCGGAGGCAATTCGTAAAGTCGGTCATATCGAAAGCTGGAAACGTATCGATACCGTTACGATAGATCGCCTTGCTATGACGGTGTGCGATCATCCTCTGCGCGGTCAAGGATACGATTTTGCTGTGCGTCTATTTCACGGCGATTTTGTTACAACGGATCAAGGCACAGGGTTTGTTCACATTGCGCCTGGGGGCGGCGAAGACGACTGGCGACTTGGCCGCGCGAACGATTTAGAGATTCCTGCAACCATCGACGAAGATAGCATCTTTTACGACTATGTGCCCTTATTTGCAGGTAAGCGCGTTTTGACGCCAGCAGGTAAGGAAGGAGATGCGAATGCGGCAGTGACCGATGCCTTGCGTGAAGCAGGGGCGCTTTTGGGTGGGTATAAACTGACCCATAGCTATCCGCATAGCTGGCGATCTAAAGCACCTTTGTTGTTCCGTACCACTGCACAGTGGTTCATTTCGATGGAAGCCAATGGCTTACGTGATAAGGCCTTAGCATCTATAGAAGCGACAAGTTTCTACCCACCGCAAGGCCGTAATCGTCTTCATGGTATGATTGCACAGCGGCCAGATTGGTGCGTTTCGCGTCAGCGTACATGGGGTGTGCCGATTGCGATTTTTATGCATAAGAAAACTGGAAAAATTTTAGGCGATCCTGAGGTTCTGAAACGTATTGCGGATGCGTTTGAAACTGAAGGAGGTGATGCATGGTTCAAAGATAATCCAGCACGTTTTCTTACACCATCATACGATCCAGAAGAATGGCAACCTATACGCGATATTATCGAAGTGTGGTTCGAGTCGGGATCGAGCCACGCCTTTGTTTTGGAGCAGCGTCCAGATTTAATCTGGCCGGCGTCACTCTATCTTGAAGGATCCGATCAACATCGTGGGTGGTTTCACTCGTCATTGCTAGAGGCTTGCGGAACCCGCGGGCGCGCACCGTTTGATGCGGTGTTAACCCATGGCTTCGTTTTGGACGAACAAGGTCGTAAAATGTCCAAGTCCATTGGTAACGTGGTGGCGCCTCAAGAAGTCATCAAGGAACATGGTGCCGATATTCTGCGGCTATGGGTCGTTGGATCGGATTATTCTGAGGATCTACGTATCGGGCCTGAAATTCTCAAGCATCATGTCGATCTTTATCGCCGTATCCGGAATACCTTCCGGTATCTGCTTGGCAACCTCTCTGGATTCAGTGAGACCGAACGCGTATCGATCGCCGCTATGCCCGAGCTGGAACGTTGGGTTTTGCATCGCCTTGTGGAACTCGATGCGCTCGTGCGTAAGGCTGTAACCGAATACGATTTTCATCGCCTTGCGACAGCAGTTCATAACTTCTGTACTTCGGATCTCTCCGCTTTCTATTTTGATATCCGGAAGGACAGCCTTTATTGCGATGCTCTGATGGCGCCGCGCCGCCGCGCCTGCCGCACTGTGCTCGATACGGTGTTTTCTTACTTAACGGCATGGCTTGCTCCCGTTCTTTGTTTCACCACGGAAGAAGCCTGGCTCGCACGATTGGGTGCTGATCGGGCCGCACAGGATTCGGTTCATTTGAGACTCTTCCCTGATGTGCCAACGGTATGGCGTGACGATGCTCTAGCGGCCAAATGGGAAAAGGTGCGTAACCTGCGTCGTGTTGTAACGGGCGCCTTGGAAAAAGAGCGGGCAGAAAAGCGGATTGGCTCATCCTTAGCGGCATCACCCCATGTTTATGCAGATGCAGCTTATATTGGGGCATGCCAGGGACTTGACCTTGCCGAAATCTGTATCGTCTCAGCCTTAACCCTTGATCAAGGTACAGGTCCCCAAGAAAGCTTTACTTTAGTCGATGTACCCGGTGTTGCTGTCGTACCCACACCGGCACCCGGTGCAAAATGCGCCCGGTGCTGGACGGTTTTGCCTGAGGTGGGCTCACATCCGAAAGTTCCCGGCGTTTGTTTGCGCTGTGGTGATGCGATTCAGCAGGAAAGCTAAGTTATATGGCGCCCCTATCATCGAAGATCGTTATCCCGAAGTCAGGGTTTTCTATAAAGACGGTTTTGATCCTTTTCAGCGTAGCAGGGGCCATCCTAGCCTTGGATCAAGTCAGTAAATGGCTCATTCTCGACTATTTTCAAACGAGGCCTCGAGTCATACCTCTGGCTCCTTTCTTGAATTTAGTTCTTGTCTTCAATCCTGGGATAAGTTTCGGATTATTTAATAACTATAATATCTTAGGCCCGTACGCGTTCATTCTTGCTTCCGTTTTAATTGTAGGAGGGTTGGGAGTTTGGGCGGTCAAGACAGTAGAATCTCCAACGCGCATACTTTTGGCGCTTATTATCGGGGGTGCGTTGGGAAATGTTTTGGATCGAATCCGATTTGGGGCTGTGATTGATTTCCTAGATCTCTATAGTTTCGGATATCATTGGCCCGCTTTTAATATGGCCGACTCGGCCATAACTATTGGGGTTTTAGGGCTTATCCTAAACAACTTGTTCCCCAGGGCAGGATCGGGTAAATAAAGGGGCCGGAAAATTGGGGAATATCCGGATCTTAGGATCAGGCAATGGGGCCCGTTAATGAACCAGTTTTGCATTTCCCACACGACGTGCATTAAGTCGCGACAAGCTCAGTTACGATTAATTTTCTTAACAAGTGTTGGATTACTCGCTCTGACCTTGGGTGGTTGCTCCAATGCTATGAACCAGCTCAGTGAAGAGTTTGGTATGGGCCGTAGTTCAGGCCCAGATGAATTTGCCGTAGCGACCCGTGCTCCGTTAAGCATGCCTCCCGATTTCGAACTGCGCCCACCCCAGCCAGGTGCAGTACCCGCAGGCGATTCGCGGGCACAAGAACAGGCGAAGGCGGCTGTCTTGGGTCAGCCTGTATCCCAGACAGCGGGGGCGACTGCTGGGATCCCTGGCAATCCTCCGGGCGTAGGGACGACGGGTGAGAATGCCCTGTTGTCGCGAGCTGGAGCGTCGAGCATTGATCCGAATATCCGTCAAACCTTACACGAAGAGTCAGGTGGCGGCGAAGTGCAGGATGAAAGCTTTGTCGAAAATCTGATGTTCTGGCGGGATAAGGACAAGCCTAAGGGCGATGTGATCGATCCTTCCAAAGAAAGCGTAAAATTAAAAACTGTTGGAGTCAGTCGATCGGGCGAGCCCTCCTCTGTTAGATCGGCCTCCGCATCTCCTAGTGCGACAACTGCTCCTGCGGGATTGCCTTCGTTAGCACCTTCACCATCAGCGACCCCTACAGCACCGGTCGCATCCGCCCCTGTTTCTCCAGCTGCACCGACGGGACCGTCCGCTGCCTTGGCTCCTATACCAAGCGTGGCCCCTCCTGCACCAGCACCGCGCGCCCCGTCGGGCGCGCCATTGCCGACTGTCGCTGCTCCAGGATCTGCGAGCGCGGCACCAATACCGGCGCCAGCGCCTACTCCAGCTCCTGCTATGGCGCCCACCGCGACTTCGGCTCCCGCATCTGTGCCGACAACGTCAATGCCTGCGAATGGTTTGACCGCGACGTCCACGCCGCAAAAAAGGATTCCGATCCCTGCGGCTGAGCCTGTGACAATGCCTCTACCGCCAGCGATTACAACAGTCCCGGCCTCTGTCGGGACATCCAAAGCTCCGTCCACAAATGCCTCTTTACCGGCTGGGGCGCCGCCACCGACATCCACTACCTCCACACCGGCCCCCACGGCTGCATCAGGGGCTCCGCTCCCTTCCGTCGGTACAGCTTCGGCAGTATCATCGGCTAACAATGCGCCAACATCTGCATCTGTAGCGACACCTGCTGCAGCGACACCGCCGGGACCTGCGACGGAAACCAATAAAACTGCTTCAGGATCAGGAGCACCTTTACCCTCTTTGTTGGCGCCGACAGCGGAGACATCGAAGGAGCCGGCATTAACACCGGCGGCTGAAGCCTCATTACCGCCTCTGCCACCGGAAGTTCCGTCTACGAAGAATCCCTCAGGGGCGACATCTTCGCCCTCCCCGGCGTCATCGTCGTTACCTCCGGCACTCCCCGGGTCTCGGCCTGTTAATTCGTCGACGGGAGCGCCTCTACCGGCCCCATCAGGCGGCTAAGACTTAACGGTCATAAATTTTAGAATCGTCAAAAGGCCGAATGGTTCTGGCTGAAATGCACGCGGTTCTTCTTTAACCGAAAAGGACAATAGATGCGCAAAAATGCCGCCACCGAAAGACGTGATTACATCGTTTCTGTACGAAGATCCCAGGTGGCGTTGGCATTTTTTCTTTTCATCTTTCTCCTCATAGGACATTCATGGCCGGCCGCAGCCGAGCTTTTCCGGCCAGAAACATTTAATCTATCAAATGGGATGCAAGTGGTGGTTTTAACAAATCGCCGGGCGCCAGTTGTCACCCAGATGGTTTGGTACAAAGTAGGGGCGGCTGATGATCCTTGGGGAACATCCGGCCTCGCCCATTTTCTTGAACATATGATGTTTCGAGGATCAAAGGCTGTACCGCCGGGTGCCTTCGCGCATCGAATTGCTGAAAATGGGGGTACCAGCAACGCATTCACATCTTGGGATTATACGGCCTACCATCAAACCATTGCCCGCGATCGTCTGGAGTTAGTCATGAAAATGGAGGCGGATCGGATGGCGAACCTACAGCTCGATCAAGCGCGTCTCCTTCCCGAGCGCGACGTTATTTTGGAAGAACGGCGGAGCCGGGTCGATAATTCACCAGCCGCTATATTATCCGAACAAATGTATGCCGCCTTATTTAGAAATAGTCGCTATGGTCGGCCGATTATTGGATGGGCGCATGAAATGCAGGCGCTAAGTCTTAAGAATGTGTCGGCTTTTTATCATGGTTGGTATGCGCCTAATAATGCGATCTTGATCGTAGCTGGCGATATCGATGCGCAAGAACTAAAGCCACTTGCAGAGAAGTATTATGGGGGTATAGCGAAACGTTCGATTCCGGTACGGCTTCGCCCAACCGAACCCAAAAATAAAAGCGGACTGCAACGCCGTGTTATTTTGTATTCTGCTGATGTTCGCCAACCAAATTTGCGGCATATGTATTTAGCTCCAAGTCCGCGAAGTGTTGACCCACTCGATATTTGTGCGATTCAAGTTTTGACAGAAATTTTGGGCGGCGGCGCGACGAGTCGATTACATCGCAAGCTTGTGCTCGAGAAAAGCGTGGCGATTGGGGCTGCGGCATATTATGAAGGAAATTTCTTAGGTGAAACGGTTCTAAATTTTTCCCTAACGCCACGCGGCGATACAGAAATCACCCAACGGATGATGGCACTCGATGGCGCTTTAACCGAAGAACTTGAGGATCTTATTAAGAATGGCGTGACAGAAGAGGAGGTTCGCTTAGTGCGTGAGCGCCTGATTGCATCGACAGCTTTTGCTCGCGACGATCTTGAAAGTGCGGCGCGCATCATAGGAGAAGCCTTGGCAACAGGGGATACCATTGAGGATATAGCAAGCTGGCCACAACGGATTGCTGCAGTAACGGCAGAGCGTGTCAATAAAATGGCCCGATCGATTCTGGTTGAGGAAAATTCAGTAGTGGGCCAACTCATGCCAAGTCAATCTGAAGGAAAGCCATAATGTACATGAAGTTTTGGCCTCGAGTTAGAGGGGTAACTTTTGGGTTGATCTGCGGTGTAGGTGTTTTGGCTGCCTCCTCGGGTATGGCCGCCGTTAAAATAGAACGCGTCACCAGCGCAAAAGGTATAGAAGCTTGGCTTGTGCACGATGGCTCAGTTCCTGTCATATCGATGTCCTTTGAATTTCGTGGAGGATCGGCGCTTGATCCCATTGGAAAAGAAGGTCTGTCGGAAATGGTTTCCGGTTTATTAGACGAGGGCGCTGGCGATCTTGATTCGCAGAGCTTTCAGAAACTTTTAGAAGATGAATCTATCTACCTTAGCTTTGATACAGATCGTGATATCTTTTCCGGTAGACTGCGAATTTTAAGTAAAAAACAAGACCGCGCCTTCGATCTTCTGCGTCTTGCTCTGACAAAGCCAAGATTCGATCCTGAGCCCGTCGGGCGCATCCGTGAGCAAATCGAAACGCGTATCCGCCGTAATGCGGCGAGTCCTCAGCACATTGCCGATCGCTCTTTGTGGGAAGCGGTTTACCCAAACCATCCCTATGGTCGGCCGAGCGAGGGCACACCCGAATCCCTTGCAACGCTTACGGTCGACGACCTTCATGGCTTTGTGCACAGCCGGTTTACACGCGATCGCCTGATCGTCGGTATTGCCGGCGATATCGATGCTGAGACCCTCAAACCCTTGCTCGACAAAGCATTCGGCGATCTGCCGGCACAAGGCGGGACCATAGATCTACCAGAAGTCGAGCCCAAGATTATCGGCATATCCGTCATCGATCGTAACATTCCTCAAACGGTAGTCCGGTTTGTGGCGCCAGGTATTCCCCGGCGTGACCCGGATTTCTTCGCCGCCTTACTGGTCTCTTATATTTTGGGTGGCGATGGACTTACGTCGCGGTTAGCTGAAACGGTGCGGGAAAAAAATGGCCTCGCTTACTCGATCGGTGCAGGATTGGCGACCCTCGATAAGTCGGCTTTGATAAGTGGAGCTTTCGCAACCGAAAATTCTCGGGCAGGGAGGGCCTTGGATTTAACTCGAGCCGAATGGGCTCGTATGGGACATGAAGGACCAACGGCTGCCGAACTTGCGGCTGCCAAGACCTATCTTCTTGGATCTTATCCTTTGCGGTTTACGACCACGAACGATATCGCTCAACAGTTGATGGGGATTCAGCATGAAAAACTGGACATTGACTATGCGAATACGCGTCAAGAGAAGATTAATCGTGTAACCCTCACGGATGCTACACGGGTGGCACGACGTCTATTCGACCCTAGTCAGCTCAGTATTATTGCAGTTGGCCGCCCAATAGGGATCACCGAATCCAGTGTCCCTCCGAGCCCCAGGAAGGCACCCTCGGAGCCTCGATCTAAGTAGGGTATAGGTTCTCAGAGCTAACCCCACTTTAAGACCCTAGCCGCCCCCGCTGGCCTGTGCTTTGATAGATTTATAAGAACGTTTCTTGAGAAACGTCTATCGAAGGGGGAAAGTCTTATGAGTCGTATTGCAGTTGTTACAGGGGGCACGCGTGGAATTGGTGGTGCTATTTCCGAAGCGCTCAAAAAAACAGGATATCAAGTTGCTGCTGTTTATGCGGGCAATGACGCGGCGGCCGCAAGTTTCCATAAAGAGACGGGCATAGCCGCTTATAAATTTGATGTAAGCGATTATCGCGCTTGTACCGATGGTGTTGCCAAGATCACCCAAGAGATGGGGCCAATCGATATTCTCGTGAATAACGCCGGGATCACCCGTGATAGCACTTTGCAAAAAATGGATCGGGCGGCTTGGGATGCTGTCATCGATACGAACCTTGGATCGTGTTTTAATATGTGCCGCGCTGTAATCGACGGTATGCGCGAGCGCAATTTCGGCCGCATCGTCAATATTGGCTCGATCAATGGTCAGGCGGGCCAGTATGGGCAGGTTAACTATGCCGCTGCCAAATCGGGCATCCATGGCTTTACGAAGGCTCTAGCTCAAGAGGGTGCGAGCAAGGGTATAACCGTTAATGCCATTGCACCAGGATATATCGACACAGATATGGTGCGTGCCGTCCCAGCGAATGTTCTTGAGAAAATTGTAGCTAAGATTCCAATTGGACGCCTCGGTAAGGCCGAGGAGATTGCACGGGGCGTTTTATTTTTAGTGGCCGACGATGCCGGGTTTATTACGGGATCGACTTTATCGATTAACGGCGGCCAACATATGTATTAGAGAGGGTGTAGTCTCACGTATCTTTCTCTGATGCTCCGATATGCGGATCGAATTGTCTAGCGCTGTGGGTAAAAGGCTGTATGGCATAGCTCAAATAGATGCCAAGAGGGTGTCGGTTGGGCACTCGATCTGTCTTTCTTTAGGGGTTGGTAATCATGGCTGAGAAGCGCCGGGCCTATCCAGAATGGCCGTTGTGTGGGGTTGGCGTTTTAGTGTGGCGCGGCCCGATAGATTCGGGCGAAATTCTACTGGTGCGGCGGACGCAACCGCCCCGACAAGGTGAGTGGAGTTTACCTGGTGGCACGCAAGAAATAGGGGAAACTTGCCGCGATACCGCGCGCCGTGAAGTATTTGAGGAAACAGGCATCGATGTGGAGATTAGTGCATTGGCCGATGTCATCGATCTAATCGAACGGGATGAAGAAGGCCGTTATCGATATCATTATACCATAATTGATTTCATTGCCGTATGGCGATCCGGGAATGCAAGGCCCGGAGAGGGCGTTTCTGAGATTGCTTGGGCAAGGTTAGATGATCTTAAGAAATTTAATCTCTGGGAAGAAACGGTACGAATAATCAGACTCTCAGCTATGAAACGTCTGGAAGAAATCACGACACAGCCGCAACCATGACCCAACCAGCTGCTACCTTGTTGGGGGTTATAGCTATTCTTTTATGGGGGAGCCTCGCGCTTCTGACGACTTTAACTGGCCGTATCCCCCCATTTCAGCTGACAGCCATGACCTTTTCTATTGCAGCGCTGATTGCAATAGGAAAATGGATTGTTCTTAGGCAATCTCCTCAAAAAATTTTACGCCAGCCTTGGCGTGTGTGGTTGGTTGGGATTGGTGGGCTGTTCGGGTATCATTTTTTCTATTTTACCGCGCTTAAGAAGGCACCGGCAGCCGAAGCGAGTCTAATTTCTTATCTATGGCCTCTATTACTGGTCTTATTCTCTGGCTTACTGCCCGGAGAAAAATTGCGGTGGTTCCACATAGCGGGTGCCGGGATCGCTTTTTTGGGTGCAGCGACATTGTTCGTGCAACATAGCTTCGAGTTAGGGAATGCAGCGAGTCTTGGATATATGGCTGCTTTAGTCTGCGCCTTTATCTGGTCCGGATATTCTGTTTTGAGTCGCGGGTTCCGTGAGGTGCCTTCAGATATTATTGGAGGATTCTGTGCCGCTACGGCAATCCTTGCCCTGATCTGCCATCGACTGACTGAGTTACTTGTATGGCCTATAGAGGGTGCAACTTGGGTCGCCATCGTCGCTTTAGGTGCAGGGCCTGTTGGTTTTGCTTTTTTTGCCTGGGATGTAGGGATGAAGCGCGGTGATATCCGTCTCCTCGGTGTTCTAAGTTACGTTGCTCCAGCCTTGTCGACAGTTTTACTGATCGGTTTTGGACAAGCAGTACCAAGTTGGACAATTGTGATAGGCTGCATTTTGATTGTCGGTGGCGCAAGTCTGGCTGCTCTGGATAAATTAAAAATAATATGAATTTTCAGAAGTAATCTTTGCGGTAACGTATTTCTGCAAAAATTTCTTCAGGGGTCTTTGTCTCGAGGCCAAGACTTGTTGCAAACTCGAGATCATCGCATCGTAAAAATGGATTAGTGACCTTTTCTTCTTCTAGGAGCGACGGCAAAGAAGGCTCACCTGCTGTGCGCAATTTTTGCACCCGATCGCGACGTTGAATAAGAAGCGGATTTTTCGGATCAAGAGTCTCGGCAAATCGAATATTCGCCTCGGTGTATTCATGACCGCAATAAACATGCGTATCACCCGGTAAGCTCCGCAAACGTTTAAGCGATGACCACATTTGTGTAGGTGTGCCTTCGAACAGACGACCGCACCCACAAGCAAAAAGGGTATCACCGCAAAACAGGGCCTGATCCTGAGAAAACCAATAGGCGATGTGGCCGCGCGTATGACCTGGAATGAAGAGAACTGTCGCGCGATGACCGTCGAAATCGTAAGAATCATTATCCTCGAGAAAAAGATCAATTCCCGGAATACGATCCTTATCGAAGACGGCACCCACGATAAGACACCCCGTCTTACTCTTGAGAGAGAGATTGCCGCCGACATGATCAGGATGATGATGGGTATTTAAAACATGCGTTAAGGTTAGGTTTTTACTGTACAGCCAATCGATCACAGGTTGAGCCTCTGCCGGATCGATCACGGCGGCAACACGATTTTGTGCATCGTGCAAAGCATATATGTAATTGTCCCGCAAAGCAGGGATAAGATCGATAATAAGCTGGCCCATATCTTATGTTATGCCAGATTGGTGTAAGGTGATAGCGCTCATATTTATCTTCTGCGCGGTTGTGTGCTAAGCTTGCCCATGGCTTTGGATGTTATCGATCTTCGCGATTTTTACGCCGGTACAGTGGGGCGAACGGTGCGGCGGTTGATTCAGCAGCGCCTCCGCGATCTATGGCCGAATGTCAAAGGTGAGACGGTTCTGGGGCTTGGTTTTGCAACACCTTATCTGCGGCCCTTTATTGGTGAAGCGGCTCGAACCTTCGCTATTATGCCGGCTAGCCAAGGCGTTCTCCGTTGGCCAGCTGAAGGAGCCAATCTCGCGGCTCTAGCTGAGGAAGATTCTCTTCCTCTTTTCGATTTTTCCGTTGATCGTGTAATCCTTATTCATGCAATTGAGACGACAGAATGGTTACGGCCAATGTTACGTGAGGTCTGGCGCGTATTATCGGAGTCAGGAAAATTAATCATTGTCGTTCCCAATCGACGTGGGGTTTGGTCGCGGATAGAGACGACGCCGTTTGGATCAGGTCAGCCGTATACGGCGGGGCAATTGTCTCGCCTGTTGCGGGAGACGATGTTTGTTCCTGGCAAAATTGGTGGCGCCTTATTCTTACCCCCGACCAGTGCAGGTCTATACTACCGTGCGGCGCCACCTTTCAGAAATAACGGTCGGCGTTCTTTCCGGCTTTTTCAGGTGTTGTGGTAGTTGAGGCAGAAAAGCAAATCTACGCCTTAACATCGCGAACGGAACGACGGCGTAAGCCGCTGTTAGTACCGCTACCAACACCAATTCGCCCAACCGCTGTAAGGCACTAGGACCTTAAGAGCGTAGAGCCAGCCCTTCCAGTGTAACATGCGATAGTTGCCGCCAGCGCAGAGTCAATGCCGGCCATATGATCAAAGCTTGAAGAAGGGGCGGGATAATAGCGGCACTTAAATAAGGAGCTTGTCCAGGAATAAAAACGAATAACCAATTCTGCTTCCCAGTGGCACTCAAAATACCTGGAACGAGAAAGTATAAAATAAAAAAATAGACAAAAACGGTCACCGTCCGTCGACCCTTACGTTCGAGCGACAGATATAGAATAAGTCCAAAATCGCGCATCGCGAATAAAGAAAGACCGATGATAGTCAAGGTAAAGGGATTGGCTATTCGTTCAAAAGATATGGCGATCAGAAAAACGATACCGACGATAGCGGTGATACTGGCTGTCATAAGCCAGCGCGGGAATAACGAATTTATGTTATGCCAGTCACGGTTCTGACACGCCCAACCGAAACGCCGCAACTGTGTAATATCTTTCGGTTCCCATAGGGCCATGAAATAAGAGAATCCTATGCTTAAAAAGAAAGCGAAAGCGAGAGGTAAAAAATTTCCATTAAAGTATAGTGACTCGTTAGAGTACGGGAGGGTACGAGCGAACATCCCTAAAATAATATTCAGTGGCCAAATAAAAATAGAGTTGCGATAAGTAGAAATGCTGATGATGCCATACGTGAATCCTGAAAAATAAAATAAACAAAATAAAATAAAAACAGCCCAAACAATGACAGGAGTCGACATCTGTAGCTCACGCCGTATGGCTTGATTAAGGCCAATCAGCGCCCAGATAGCCATTAAGCTATAGCTGAGGATGGTGGCACTGGCTTGGGTAAGATGAAGATCGTACCAAGCTACAGGGTGAAAATCAGGAATTTGTGAAGAAGGATAGCTGGCAAGAAGGGTTGCACTATTCCAGTCGATAAGATCCTTAATAAGATAGGGAACGATGATAGCCATGAAGAAGCAAGCGGCCGTAGAGGTGGGGCGCATCCGCTCTATGGTCGATGATGTCGCAAGACTCAACTGCATAGCTGTTGCGTGAATCAGAATAGCTGCGAGAAAAAGAATAAGAGTGATGTTCTCGATATTTTTGTTTGTGTGAGTATCGATGCCAAGACTAAGAGCGACCGTCGCTAAACAGATAAAACCTCCATACCAATAGTAGGCTGTCGCTCCAAAAACCTCACCACAAGCGATTTGCCATGATGAAAGAGACGACAATTGTATATTTTCCCATGTTCGAGTTACCTTTTGTTCCGGGATAGAGCGGCAGGCACGCCAAGTTCCCATAATAATGACAATGACTACAAAGAGGCCAAGCCCAGTACTTGCGACGAAGTGCCAAAGACCCTGGGGTGACTTACCGATCGTTAGGCTGCCCAAGATAAAGAGGGCAGCAAGAACAATGGGCGTAATTAAAAGTCGGTGAAGAGAGAAATCACTCCATAAATGACGCAAGAAAATAGGATTGGTCATGGCGATGGTTTTCCTCGCTCGCGGCGTACGCGGGTAACATAGGTATCTTGGAAACTTGCTCGCCGTTCCCACAAGGCCGATACAGAGATACCTTCGACTATGAGGTATTTTAACAAATTAGCTTGTGCTGTTATATCGCCGGAAAATTGAAACTCGATCCCCTCGGCTATTGCATTAATTTTTGATACTTCGTCCCTTAAAGTAAGTTTAGCGGCAATTCCATCGATGTTGCCGTTCACTTCAAGAACTAAGCGCCGCGTTGAGAGTGCGGTCATGGCATGATCCTTCATAGATGTATGATCAATAATTTGTCCCTTATCCAGGATCAGCATATCTGTCGAATAATCCTCCAGCTCGGCTAAGATGTGCGATGATACAACAAGGGTCATACCAGAGGCCTGCAGTTGACGTAGAAGCTTCGATAGATCCTGGCGTGCTTCAGGATCTAGGCCTGAAGCAGGTTCGTCCAGCAACAAGATTTCGGGGTTATGGATGATAGCCTGAGCAATGGCCAGGCGCTGACGTAAGCCCCGCGATAAAGTACCGGCGATAGCACTGAGGCGATCATCGATCGCAAGCTTTGCCGCAGCCTGGGTAACGCATGCAGGAATCTCAGGCGAAGGAAGGTTACGTAAGCTCGCAGCGTGAATCAGGCACTGACGTACGGTTAAGCCCTCATAAAGTCCAAAGATGTCAGCAAGATATCCTAATCGCCGGTGCACGGCGCGAGGATCTGTATTTGTTTCTATGCCAAGGATAGAGACTTTACCTGAAAAAGGTAAATCGAGTGCGGCAAGGCAACGTAAGAGAGTTGTCTTGCCAGCGCCATTAGGACCTACCAAGGCGGTGATAGAGCCATAAGAAATGTGAAAACTAAGATTACTAAGGGCACGGCGGCCTGGATAATCAAAGATAAGGTTTTCAACGCGAACGGCATCGGCGCGTGACGAAGATAAAAGTGTATCACTCATGTCTGTCGACGCAGTTTAAAAACACCCTGAGCCCCTAAGATATTTGCGCGCCATCCTGCAGCGGGAAAAGCCTTACGGCCACCCTCGATATCGAGGGCTAAACCTTCCTCGACGATGACGCCGACCTCGTGACAAAGCTCAAAAAAGTCAGTGAACGTACAAAGATGGATATTCGGCGTTGTATACCAGGCATCGGGAAGTTGCCGCGTTCGCGGCATCCGTCCGTTTAACAGAAGATCTACGCGCACCCGCCAATATCCAAAATTAGGAAAGGAAACAATCGCATGCCGCCCAATACGCACGAGATTAGAAAGAACGCCCTTCGGATCCCACGTAGCCTGTAAGGTCTGCGAAAGGATGGCAAAGTCGAAAGCATCTGAAGGGTAATCTTTTAGATCATCATCAGCATCGCCTTGAACTGCAGATAAGCCTCGAGCGACGCACTGATTCACGCCCTTCTGAGATAACTCGATTCCACGGCCATCGACATTTTTCGCGCGCGCTAAGTATTCTAACAACTCACCATCTCCACAACCGACATCAAGAACGCGCGCCCGTGGAGGAATCATTTCGGCAATCAGCCCTAAATCGACGCGAATATCATTGGTTGGCCTGGGTTTGGGACGTCCATTCATAGCAGCTGCATCCCCAAGATTTCTCTATGGGCACGGCATCCTTCTAAGAAACCGCTCAGCACAGCATGGAACTCTGGTTCATCCAAGAGGAAAGCATCATGGCCTTTATCGGTTGGAATTTCAGCGAAGGAAACATTTGCAGCGGCAGCATTAAGAGCGTGGACAATGGCGCGACTTTCCGCAGTGGGGAAAAGCCAGTCGCTGGTGAAAGAAATCACACAGAACCGTACAGGTGTGTTGCGAAATGCGGTAGCAAGAATACCCTTATGTTCGGCTGCTAAATCGAAATAATCCATCGCACGGGTAATATAGAGATAACTGTTGGGATCGAACCGATCGACAAAGCTGATACCTTGGTGGCGTAAATAACTCTCGACTTGAAAATCAGCGTCGAACCCATAGGTAATAGTATTGCGGTCTTGGAGGGAACGTCCGAACTTTCGGTGCAATGCCGTTTCAGAGAGATACGTGATATGTGCAACCATCCGTGCTACTGCGAGTCCTCGGGTTGGCTGCGTACCGAACTCGAGATAATGGCCAGCATGCCATTCTGGGTCGGATTGGATGGCCTGACGGCCTACCTCATGAAAGGCAATATTTTGCGCAGAATGACGCGCTGCACCGGCAATGACAACAGCAGCGAAAGTTCGTTGCGGATAGGCTTGCGCAAACTTAAGGGCTTGCATGGCGCCCATAGAGCCGCCGATCACGCAAAAAACCTTATCGATACCTAAATGGTCCAGAAGCATGGTCTGCGCGCGTACCATGTCACCGATAGTGATAACGGGGAAGGATAGTCCGAAAGTCTTGTTGGTACGCGGATCGATATCGGAGGGGCCTGTCGTCCCCATGCAGCCACCCAAGACATTGGCGCAGATAATAAACCAACGATCCGTATCGATAATTTTCCCTGGCCCAACGATATTCGCCCACCATCCAGACTTGCCGGTTATAGGGTGATGCTCCGCACAGAATTGGTCGCCAGTTAAAGCATGAAAAACAAGGATGACGTTGCTTTTATCGGCATTAAGCTGACCATAAGTTTGATAAGCCATAGCGAATGGACCGATTTCAACCCCGCAATCAAGGTGTAAGGGTGTTGTTTCGCCAAGAACTATCCGATGGCCTGGAAGTTCATGGGCGCGCAAGCTTGAGGCCGCGCCGCCGACGCGCATCCCTGTTAAACTTAAGGCTGATCCGCTGGCTAATCTTAGATTTTTGGCATCCATTTTTCTTAAAGCGCCACCCAAGCGGTTTAAAGAAGTATCAGCTAGAAGCATAGGGGCTGTCCCTGTCAACCATTTCTATAGGGCTTAATTTTTCTAAGGTTTTCTCTTGGCAGGGAGCAGTTGCCTCTTTAAGAGTAACATCTGATTTAGAAGCTTACCTGGGTTTTCTGGGGAATCCCAAGGAGTCTCTGTCTTATGGCTGTGCGATCATCTTCTCACCCTGGCACTTTACGGCTCGCCCAGCTCCGAGAAGAGATCGATGCTGTCGATAAAACCTTACACGACCTTCTCCTAAAGCGGGTAGGAATCGTGGCTAAGATTCGCCAAGTCAAAGGGGATAGCCCTGCCTTGCGCCCAGGCCGTGAGGCACAGATTCTCCGGCAGTTGGCTGAGCGCCATGCGCCCTATGCTCAGGATGGGATTGCTCTTGCTAACCTTTTGCATATGTGGCGCGAAATGATAAATGCCTTGACTGCTTTCCAGGCTCCATTTTCAGTCGGGTTATTTATGGGGCCACTTGATGGACCGACGTTGCGCGATGTAACCCGCGATCATTATGGAAGCTATACGGCGCTTACTCAATACCCAACCCCAGAGACTGCCCTAGGAGCGATCAGGGATAATAAAAATACGTTAACGGTTTTACCCTATCCTACCAAGATGCGGTCTTGGTGGAAGTTGCTGCGGGAACCGAGTTACGACAGGTTAAGGATCGTTGCGCGCTTGCCATTTTTTGTGCCCGAAAATCATCGCGTCATGTTAGAAGAGACAGGCCTCGTCGTTGCAGCTTTTCCTCCAGAGCCATCGGGGCAAGATCGAACCATGGTCGCTATTCGCTTAAAAATACCACCGAAGAATAGCCAGCATCTTGCGCAGATAATCGGAGATGCTTGGCCGGGCGCGACGCTAGTGACCGAAGCGAACGAGGATTATCTTTGCCTTATCGATGGCCCAGGCTTTCTTGATCATGCTCCCGAGGTTCCTCCGGCCTTGAAGATGCTTGCAGGCGCCCGTAGCTCTGATATTGCTATCCTGGGGAGTTATGCAACACCTCTTTATCAAATGCCGTCGGAGAGTCAGAGATGACGATCTCTCCTAAAACCCATCGCGCTCCATCACCTCGGTCGGGTGTCATGGAGATAGCAGCCTATGTTCCTGGTTCCCATAAAGTTGCAGGAATCGGTAAGGTTCATGTGCTTTCTGCTAATGAAAGCGCCTTAGGACCAAGCTCAAAGGCGGTGGAGGCTGTGCGTCAAGTGGCTGCACATCTTCATCAATATCCCGACGGTAGTGCGACAGAGCTGCGTGTAGCTTTAGGAAAGAGGTGGGGGTTAGATCCAGCTCGTATTGTCTGCGGAGCAGGTTCCGATGAGTTAATCTCTCTTATTACCCATACCTATGCAGGGCCAGGAGATGAGGTTCTTTATAGTCAGTATGGGTTTCTCATGTATCCAATCGCTGCCCGTGCCAGTGGGGCCACACCTGTCGCTGTACCTGAGCGGCATCTGACCGTAGATGTCGCTGCTGTGCTCGCACATGTCACAGATCGCACACGGATCTTGTTTCTTGCCAATCCGAATAATCCGACCGGGAGTTACCTGTCATCAGAAACAATGCGCAATCTTCGGGAGCGGCTCCGCTCGGATATCCTTTTGGTTATCGATGCTGCTTATGCCGAATATGTTGGCGCCAATGATTATACGTCGGGGGTAGAATTGGTGGATGCTGGCGAGAATGTCGTTATGACTCGAACATTCTCGAAAATTTTCGGATTAGCGAGTTTGCGCTTAGGTTGGGCGTATTGTCCGACACGGATTGCTGATGCGTTGAATCGTGTGCGAGGTCCTTTTAATGTTAGTGCTGCTGCTCAGGCAGCAGGGATCGCAGCTCTGGAAGATGTTGCGCAAATGGATGCAGCTAAAGCTTATAATGATAAATGGCGCTCGTGGTTAGAAAAGAATCTGCAAAGTCTTGGTCTTGAGGTTAAGCCGAGCGTCGGTAATTTTTTATTGACAAAATTTCCTTCTACCGCAGAGAAAAACGCAACGGTTGCCGCTGAGTTTTTGGCCAAGAAAGGCATATTAGTGCGGCCGATGCGGGCCTATGGCCTTGGTGATTATTTACGGATCACTATCGGTGACGAACCTGCACTGAAGGCGCTAGTGGAAGCCTTAACCGATTTTTGTCGATAGGAATTCGTATGACAAAGTCGAGCACCTTTGATGGAACCTTTGATACGATCGCCCTCATCGGTGTGGGCTTGATCGGATCGTCAATCGCCCGAGCGATTAAAAAACACAAACTCGCCAGAAGAGTTATTGGTTGTGATAAGGATGCTGAGACGCGCCGCACCATTGAGGCCTTGGGTTTGGTTGATAAGGCCGTGGTACAGGCGGCTAAGGCAGTTGATGATGCTGATCTTGTTATCATTTGTACGCCGGTCTCGACCTATGCCAAGATTGGTGCAGCCATCTCGCGTCATTTAAAAGAAGGATCCATTCTTACCGACGTAGGATCAGTAAAGGGCTCCGTTATTCGCCAGCTATTTCCCTATCTTCCTATCGGTGTACACTTCATCCCAGCACATCCGGTAGCGGGTGCAGAACAGTCGGGTCCTAAGTTAGGATTCGCAGAAATGTTTGAGGATCGTTGGTGTATTATCACCCCCCCACCTGATGTCATGATCAGTGCAACAATTCGTCTTGAAGCGTTCTGGCGTCGCCTTGGTAGCCGCGTCGCTCGAATGGATCCCGATCATCATGATCGGGTTTTGGCGATGACATCCCATCTCCCGCATCTTATCGCTTATGCTATTGTAGGGACCATATTTGATCTTGAGCGCGAGGTAAGCGCAAAGCGTGGCCGTAGCGCTCCTTCGCCCAATATGAAAATCGATCGTTCGGAGGTTATCCGATTCTCAGCCGGAGGATTTCGTGATTTTACGCGAATAGCTGGATCAGATCCTATTATGTGGCGCGACATTTTCTTGCATAATAAAGACTCCGTATTAGAAATGCTCGGCCGGTTTATCGAAGATTTGCTCGCATTACAACGCGCGATCCGTTGGGGTGATGGGGAGATGCTGCAGGAGCTATTTACGCAAACGCGTGAAGTGCGTCGTGGCGTGGTAGCCGCAGGACAAGCTGGTACTTTCATCCCGCAAGAACCCCAAAAGGGTAAAAATATTCAATATCGGCAACGATCGAAGAAAAAGCGGCGCTAGAACTGTCGCAATAGCCGATCGATGTAATCGCGCTCAAGGGTAGGGCGGTTCGGATCGCCAGCGCGGCGCCGCAATTCATCCAAGATTTCACGCGATCTCTGAAGCTCTCCGTGTTCAGGAACAACGACATCGCCATTATTGATTCCCGATTGGCCAGAAAGAGGTCGTCCGAGGGGGTCGCGGTCATCCTTTGGATATCCCATTCGTGGATCACTTCTATTACCTGGTTCTTGCCCAAAAGCCTGTCCAGGATCTTGCCCTTGCTGCTGTAGAGCCTCCATAGCCGAACGCATTCCTTGGCGGAGTTGCTCGAGAGCCTGGCCTTGCGGATCCACAGCTTGCCCAGGATCACCGCGACCTAAGGCATCCGCAGCATCCCGCATAGCTTGATCGGCTTTACCGAAGGCATGGGGAATTTCTGCACCCCTTTCACCCATGCGTCGCGCAATATCACCTAAACGTTGACGGAGGTATTGTTGTATCTCTCCAAGCTGCCCAGACGTAGGGTCACCTGGTTGGGTACCTGGGTTTCCTTTTCCTTGAGGTTGCCCCATCGGTCCGGGCTGCGCATCCTGCTGGCCGTTCATTCCCTGGAAGGTTTTATCCATAAGTTGCCGTTGTCGCTCGATAAGATCTTGCATCTCGCGCATCATAGAATCCGCCGCACTTTGTCGTCGTGAATCGAAAGCCAGAGAAGGTGCCGCTCGCAATCGCTCAAGCAGATCTCGCATTTGCGATAATAGCTGTTTTGCTTTGTCTTTGGCACCGCTGCGTGCCATGTCGCGCAAGGTATCCAACATGCTTTGTATATCTTGCATATCTATGGTTTGCGAAGGATCGACGGGTTGCAGGTCGGCTCCTTCCGCTAGTTGTCGCGCTGCCTCTTCCATTAAAGCTTGCATATAGCGCTGTAAGGCCTGCTGTAGTTGATCGATTAAGTGTTCGATTTCAGGGTCGCTGGCATTTTGCTCGAGCGCATTTTGTAGCGCTTCTTGAGAAGCGCGCAAATCTTGCATCGCAAGAGGCATATCACCTTCTTCGATACGCAAGGCCAGATCCCACAATAAAGAACGTATCTCAGCCAGCTCTGTGTGACGCTTCGATGTTTCAAGCGTCGACAACTGACGTAGGCGTTTAGAGCCAATCCGCATACCTAGAAAGACAACGGGATCTTCATAGTAAAGTTGAGGATGAACTACAAGCTGATCTAAGATATCAGCAGCATCTTCCGCGGCATCTTCATTACGTGTGAGTTCGCGGCGTTGATCGACCAAAGCTTGGGCGACAAGGTTATTAAAATGCCGCACTGGCAGGGTCGTCGTTAAGATCTCACTATGACCTTCCTGACCGAGAGCATCAACCGCAATGATTTGCACGGCAACGTCTAAACCAGCCCATTCATGTGCAGTTAAATCAGGGAAAGCTTCCCCGGTTACATTTTTGGCATCATCGGCCGGTAATGGAAGAGGGAGATCTAAAGTATCTCCAGAGGCAGGTTCTGTTGCGATCTTATTTTTAAGCCTGATACGGACATATGCTTCCCTTAGGCCATAATCATCCTTCGCGCCCCAGTCGATCTTGAGAGCAGCGCGTGGTGTTGCCGCAGGGGGAGCCGTGAAAGTAGCTTCGGGAATCTTGTCGGGAATGGCTGTTAAGTTAAGTGTGAGGAGTTTTTTCCAGCCTTGATAGATGGTTAATCGCCCATCTTTTTCGAGGAGGGTCTCTTTGCTAAAATTTTTATTCTCGGTACTGGTTCCGTTTCCTGAGATGGTATCGAAAGCAAGTCTAGTATCACCTAGGCTTAGGATCGGAGCTTTCCCTGGGCCCGTGAAGCGGGCCACGATTTTACTTCCGATGGGAATAGCTAAGGATGTTGGGGAAGATTTATCGATCGCTTCTGCCTTTATAAAAATTGGAGCTTGAGCAGTGTAATGGGGTGGGTCGATCCAAAGGTCGAGCTGAGCAATTTCTTCGTTACTATTGAAAACTGCAGGTATCAGTGCTCGCCTTAACCTTGATCCCATCTCACCCCAGCTTGCGATGATAGATAGGCCGAGAAGAAGCATGGTTGCTATGCGTAAAGCCCTTGGATCACAGTAACTTAGAATAACATGGGGAGTAGGAAACCGTAATTGCTTCAGAGTCTCCAATGCATGGCGGCGATGAGCCTCCCAAAGAGCGGTGGTAAAATGATCGCTTTGCCCCAAGGCGAGATTATCGGCAACCACCGTCAGAGGGCGGTGGTATAAAGCGTTATCCATTTCCAAACGGCGCTCGACATCAAGTCGATGAGGTCGATGGAAACAGAGGATACCCCATATGAAGGTTACGCTAAGTCCCGCTAAGATTAGGACAAGTGCGGCGTTGTGCACTACTCCTGGAAGCAAAGGGAGTAGGTCGCTTAGGCCCAAAGCTAGGCTGGCTAAAATCAGCGTGGTGGCTGGCCAGAAGGCAGAAAGCAAGCGCTCCCATATCAAGACAAGATAAGTCCAGGCGATCTTCCGCGCGCCGGGAGAAAATTTATTTTGACCTTTTTGTTTTAGTAGAGCCAATCGCTTTTCCTATGGGCGCCGCCCGTAACGTGGTTGCGTCTGAGCATTATAAACTTAGGGCGCTGCTCTAGAATTGCATCCCAAGCCTAAGACAAAATCAAGATTTTGCCTTAAAGTATGGAAAAATATCATTCTTAAAGAATTAGGGTATTTATGCGGTTAGTAGCGATTTAGTTTAGCCAGGTAGGGATATGATCTGCCGCCAGAAGCGCTTCTAAAGACGGGCGTGGCCGGATAATGGCCATTTTATTGCCATCCACCAAAGTCTCAGGGACTAAAGGCCGGCTATTATAGGTTGAAGCCATAACAGCGCCATAGGCTCCCGCCATACTGATTGCAAGAAGATCCCCAGCTGCTATAGGGGGCAGAGAATATTGTGTAGCGAGAATGTCTGCAGATTCACAAACGGGTCCTACGATATCGATCGGCGATAAAGGTGTATATGGCTCCGCTTCATTTACAGGAAGTATAGGATGATAAGCCCCATATAGGCTTGGCCGCAGAAGATCGTTCATGGCGGCATCGACAATGGCAAAGCGGCGAGAGGTGCCTTCTTTTATATAAATAACTTTTGTTAGAAGGATACCAGCCTCAGCTACAAAATAACGTCCAGGCTCGATCACCAGATCGCATTCTAGTTGGCCAACGGTTTCGCGAACCATGGTGGCGTAATCAGCCGGTGAAGGTAGAACTTCATTACGGTAAGGAACGCCAAGCCCACCCCCAAGATCGAGCCGTTGGATAGGAATGCCGTTCTGACGTAAAGCCATTACCAATTCAGCAAGCCGAGCATAAGCTGTGCGATAAGGGTCGAGCCGTGTAAGCTGCGATCCGATATGAACGGCCATTCCCTCAAGGGAAATTCCCGGAAGCTTGGTGGCAAGCTGAGATACGTGGAGTGCTTGCGCAATATCGATTCCAAATTTATCGCCCTTGCGTCCTGTTGAAATCTTATCGTGAGTTCCTGCATCTACATCGGGATTGATGCGCAAGGCAACGGGCGCGGTTAGCCCCATCGTCCCAGCAACCTCCGAAAGAGCGATAAGCTCAGGTTCTGATTCAATATTGAACTGGAGCACTCTGGCTGTAAGTGCTGCCGCCATTTCACTTTTCGTTTTACCGACGCCGGCAAAAACAATTTTATTTGGAGGTATCCCAGCTGCTAAGGCGCGCCGTAGTTCACCTTCGGAGACCACATCGGCACCCGCACCAAGTTTGGCAAAAATGCGAATAACCGCCAAATTAGAATTAGATTTGAGTGCATAGCAGATTGTAGTCGGTAAGCTGCTTAAGGCTGTAGCTAAGGTACGATATTGTGCGCGTAGCCCCTCCGCAGCATAAACATAGGTCGGCGTTCCAGCGTGCTCGGCAATGCGCGTCACTGGTACATTCTCAGCCCAGAGCTGGCCATTTCGATAGCAAAAACACGAGATACGGCGCACTGTATCCATGATGAGATAAGATCTACATAGGCTTCGGATATTGGCGGGGGTATCGAACGCTTTCGTCAGGTGATACAGGCGAATCTTTTTTGCCGCATCCTGCCAAGGATAGGGACAAAAGCGTGAGGAAACTCATCACAAAAAGACCGTGGCAGACTTGCTTGATCGTCATAAGAATCTCTCCCGGGCTTTGATGGCAGCCGCGCGGACATTGTCAGGGGCTGTACCGCCGTAACTGGTACGGCTTTTGGCTGATGCATCGATGCTGAGAACATCATAAACACTTTGGTCGATTCGTGAATCGATTTGCTGCATATAACGAAGATCAAGATCAGCAAGTGTGCAATTCTTATCTTCAGCTAAACGGACAATTCGGCCAGTAATATGGTGAGCTTCTCGAAAAGGAATGCTTTTTTTTCGGACCAGCCAATCAGCAAGATCGGTAGCAGTGGGAAATCCGCCCATCGTTGCTGCTCGCATAGAATCACGATTTGGTTCCATATCAAGAACCATTCCAGTCACCGCGGCGACAATTAGATTTAAAGCATCTAGAGCTTCGAAGGTTGGTGCCTTGTCCTCTTGCATATCCTTAGAATAAGTAAGAGGCAGGCCTTTCATGACCATAAGCAGTCCCGTAAGGGCACCAAGAATGCGCCCGATCTTGGCACGCGTAAGCTCAGCCGCATCAGGATTGCGCTTCTGGGGCATGATAGAACTGCCGGTGGTGAAGGCATCCGACAAACGGATAAATTGAAATTGTGCCGAGCACCACAGGATGATTTCTTCCGCAAAGCGTGAGAGATGCATGGCACAGATCGAAGCGCTTGCTAGGAATTCTATAGCAAAATCGCGATCGGCCACGGCATCAAGGCTATTGGCCATAGGATGACTAAAGCCCAAGGCCCTAGCCGTTCGATGGCAGTCAATAGGGAACGAGGTGCCAGCAAGAGCGGCGGCACCTAAAGGGGATTCATTTAAGCGCTGGCGAGCGTCGCGAAACCGACCGCGATCTCGACCCAGCATCTCAACATAGGCCAAAAGGTGATGACCAAAGGTCACTGGTTGGGCAGTTTGCAAATGGGTGAACCCAGGCATGATGGTTGCGGCCTCTGCTTCTGCTTTGTTAATCAAGGCGCGCTGTAATTCTTTTAAGGAAATGTCGAGAGAATCGATCTGATTACGGATCCAAAGACGAAAATCCGTCGCGACTTGATCATTACGCGAACGGGCCGTGTGCAGATATCCCGCAGCTTCACCGATAAGCTCAGCCAATCGCGCTTCGATGTTCATATGGATATCTTCTATATCAGATCGAAAGGGGAAAATTCCTTGTGTCAACTCATCTTGAATTTTGTTTAAACCGTCAGCGATTAATTTTGCTGCAGCGGCTGGAATAATTCCTTGAGCCCCCAACATTTCAGCGTGAGCCATAGAACCTTGGACATCCTCGCGTGCAAGACGTTTATCGACATCGAGTGATGTATTAATGGTGGCCATGATGGCGGCCGGGCCGCTCGCAAACCGACCACCCCACATAGGATTGGCAGAATCTTGAGGGCTATGAGGCGATGATATCTTCTCGCTAGAGGATTTTGGTGGCTTGGCCATGGCCGAAACAAGCACGGGTTAGTCCTTGTTTGTCAAGGATTTCCCTGTTTATTTGCGAGGGTAAAGGAACGGTCGTGGCTTAAAGCTGGGACCATAGAGCGGGCCTGGGCGATCTGTCCAAGATCGAGCTGCGCAGTAATAACACTAGGTTCCTGACCAGCTTCCGCCAAGATCTCCCCCCAAGGAGAAACGATCAAAGAATGGCCAAAAGTCTGACGGCCTGGTGCGTTATTGCCACACTGCGCGGGGGCAACAACAAAGCAACCAGTTTCAATGGCACGAGTGCGGACTAAAATATGCCAGTGCGCTGCGCCGGTGAACTTGGTAAAGGCCGCAGGAATAGATAAGACCTCAGCCCCTGCCTTAGCTAGGGCACGGTAAAGATATCCAAACCGGACATCGTAACAGACGCTCATCCCCAAGGTGAACCATGGCGTCGCAGCGATCACGGCTTTGTCCCCTGGTTGATAGGCCGCCGACTCACGATAAATTGGCTGATCTGGCAAGTCGACGTCGAACATATGAATTTTGTCGTAACGGGCGACAATGGCGCCACGATTATCGATTAAGAGAGACCGGTTAGCGAGTTTCTCAGGCCCGAGTTTCACGACAATAGATCCAGCCAAAATCCAACGATTGATTTTTACGGCCAACCGACGGAGTTCCTGCAGAATAAGATGCGTTTCCTCAGGTTGCGCCTTAGCAAATGCTGCTGCACGGTTTGGCTCGATCATATCCAGAACTTCGGGTAAAGCGATGAGATCAGCCCCTCGCTCATGGGCAGCATGAATTAAAGAAATGATTTCCGTAAGGTTCTTCTCGGGCTCAGACCCCGTAGAAAGCTGAACGCAAGCGATGGTAAGAGGAGTAGTCATAGCTACAAGATACCCGTAAGAAGAGGGTCAAGTGCACCGGCTGTTTCTAAGGTATAAAGATCGTCGCATCCTCCGATGTATGTCTCGCCAATAAAGATTTGTGGGACAGTGCGCCGTCCGCCGCTCCGGTGGACCATTTCGTCGCGTCGTTCAGGCTGTTGGTAAAGATCGACTTCGATGTAGGTAACATTTTTAGAATCAAGCAAACGCTTGGCTTTCAAACAAAATCCACATAAGGGCGTTGTGTAAATTTCGACTTTTACCATGTACCATTATACTCTGTTCACGGGGAAGTGAGATCAGTATGCGCCAAGCTCCTGTAAAGGTGAAGAGCTAAGGCCTTGTTCTGATATGCTATAGACACAGGGGCAATAAACTTCCTTACTAGACATCGGATTTACCACTCTTAGATAGGCATGAAGGAGCAGTGAAAAGAAGAAAATTAAGAAGAGGGGACAACTCATGGATGAAAATGAAGATCACGTCACCGTAGCGCAAGCCAAGTCAGCACCTCTCAGTCCAGGGCGCCGCTCGTCTTTGCTTATGCAACGAGGGAGCATGTCGCTTCGGTGGTTTGCACCTCGAGGGGAAGATGTGCAGACGCCGCACGATCAAGATGAGATTTATATTGTTATGAATGGGAGCGGCATCCTTAATAATGGAGGCGCGCAAACAGTATTTGGTCCCGGCGATGTCTTATTTGTGCCGGCGGGGCGGGAGCATAAGTTTGAAAGCTTTAGCGATAACCTCGATCTTTGGGTAGTATTTTGGGGGCCCAAGGGTGGCGAGGAGATCTTGGCCGAACAATAAGTTTTGGATAATCAGAAACGAACCTCAGGCACGTTTCATTGCCTATATATGACTCGCGCTAAAGTAAGAACGTCTACACGCAGCGCGCCGGCTTTTTTCAAAACGCGGGCACATTCTCCGACGGTAGCGCCACTGGTTATGACATCGTCAATAAGAAGGATTTTCTTATCTCTCACGGAGAGCTTTGGATTAATGGCAATTGCACCGCGCAAATACGCGTGCCGTGTATCAGAATTAAAATGACCGAGCGAGGGTGTCGCGCGCTGGCGATGCAAGAGTTGCGGTACGTAGTGGGCAGCAGTCTTCGGTGAAGCTTTGATAAGAGATAGCGCTAAGAGCGCTGCTTGGTTATAGCGCCGAAGAAATAGCCGCCATCGATGCAAGGGAACAGGGGCGACAAAGTCCGCATCAGCCAACATTCGATACCCGATGCGTGCCAACCATCGCCCAAAAACCGGAGTGCCATGCAAAGTATCAGCATGTTTGAGCGCGAGAATCAAATCGCGACTAGCCTCATCATAAATAAAGACCGCACGAGCACGATCAAAAGGTGGCGTATCGGCGATACAGGAAAGGCAGAGTCGATTGTTTTCGATAACAGTGAAGGGTCGCCCACAGCAAACGCAACCACCTTCATCAAGGAAGCAAATCTTTTGCCAACATTCTGGACATAACCCGCGATTCATTCCTCTATTAAGAATCGTGCGGCAAGCAAGACAGCGATGGGGTAGAACCGTATCGATGAGCCAGGCACCTACAGTGCCAATTTCTGTCTGCGTTTGTTGCAGTATCGTTTTAAAGTTTACCATACCTCAAGCCTAGCCAGGTAAAGGTTCTGTGGTCCATAGTATTTTCATGAAATCGGACATTCCTAACCCTGTATCTTCGTTTGTTTTCGATCGACGCGTGCACCGCCAGCATCGTAGCCGAGCGCGCCATAGGTTCGGCGATCATGATTTTCTTTTTCGTCTTTCTGCAGACCAGCTTGTTGAAAGGCTATACGATATTAAACGCCAGTATGCGACTGTGCTTGATCTGGGTTGTCGCGACTCATCGATTACCACCGCTCTTGCCTCGCACACACATTTTGGTATTAAGACCCTTATCCAAGCTTCTGCTGTGCCTATATCAAGCTTGGCCTCGGTGAAGTTAAATCTGATCTGCGATGAAGAATCGCTCCCGTTTCACGAGACGGTCTTTGATCTGGTTCTCAGTAACTTGTCACTCCATTGGGTCAACGATCTGCCAGGGAGTCTTATCCAAATCAGGCAAAGCCTTCGCCCCGATGGATTATTTTGCGCTAGCCTCTTTGGTGCAGGTACTTTATCGGAACTGCGCGAGGTTCTATTGGAAGCTGAGATAGCTGTGACGGGAGGTGCCTCGCCTCGTGTCTCACCTTTTGCCGAGGTTCGAGAACTTGGAGGATTACTACAACGAGCAGGGTTCGCCTTGCCCGTTGTCGATGTAGACAAGATCACCGTTACCTATGCAAATATTTTTAAATTGATGTCGGATTTACGAGGAATGGGCGAGACTAACGCCCTTCTCAATCGCCAGAAACTCTTCACACGGCGCAGTATATTTCTAAAGGCCGCCGCGCTTTATACGGAACGTTACGGTGATCAAAGTGGCCGTATTCCTGCAAGCTTTCAGATTATAACCATGACGGCGTGGTCCCCCCACGCTGATCAGCCAAAGCCTCTACGTCCAGGAAGCGCAACAACCAGTCTCACCAAAATCCTAAGGGACCGAGGAAGATAATTTTGTTGTGGGCACCCGGTAAGCAACCAAGGATGTACCCGCGATGTGCATCAAAGGGAGTTGCTGCGCTAGGGTGTTGAGATAACGGAAAACATCAGGCGCGCGTCGCGCTCCGCGATAGTCATGCCAAAGAATAATCCCACCCGGGCGCGCCATCCGTAACGCTTTTTGTGTATCGGATTTCACATAGGAGTAAGCGTGGCTGCCATCGATAAAAATAAGATCGCAGCGGTCACGGTAAGGAGTTTCATCAAATGCTTTGCTATCCCCATAGAGCTGAACGATCTTTGTTTCTACTATTGTCCCATTATAGAGAAAATTATTGAAGACAGACTCCTCACGCGCAGCTTCCAAAGCCGCCGCCGCATCCCCTGAAGCAGGATGATAATCTTTCATTTCAGTAGGTGATAAAGTCAGAGTGATGACCTGACCGTCGGCTGGCATATTTCGTGCCCAAAGATAAGCTGTCTTTCCAGTACAAGTCCCAAATTCAAATGCGCATCGTGCGTTTTTAGCGAGAGTCGCCAAAATCCATGTCTCACTATCAGTGGTACCGCCTGGGACATGAAGGGTACCACGCCCTAAAAAAACGACTTCACTTGCAAGACTGGGTCCATGTGGTCCTTTGTCGAAAATCGGATCAAGGTCTGCAGGAGATATTTTTCGGATCGGCCATGGACCGAATAAACCGCGATGGCGATGTTCGGCCCGCTCACGCAGCAGTAAAAAACTTAAAACCCCAATGATGAAAAGAAAAATAAGGATAAGAAAGATTAATCCTATATCCATGAGGAAATCGCCCGAAATTCCGATGCTATTCAATGCGATCTCCTCTCCTATGATTTCCACACATTGGATTTCTTACAGGAGATCGCGCAGTAAGGGAATAAGAGGAATATCTGCGGGTGGCATAGGATAATCCATCAGGCGCGCGGGTTTAATCCAAGCAAGAGTTTGACCTTCTTGAGGACGAGGGGTTCCCTGCCAAACACGGCAAGCGTAGAGAGGCATGAGGAGGTGGAAATCGGGATAACGATGGGATGCAAAAGCAATCGGCGCTAGGCAACTGGTTGAGGTATCAATATCAAGTTCTTCTTTAAGTTCTCGGATCAGGGCAGCTTCGGGTGTTTCTTGTAGAGTAACTTTGCCACCGGGGAATTCCCACAAACCAGCCATAGGTTTATTTTGGGGCCGCTGGGCAAGCAAAACCCGGCCATCCGCATCGATCAATGCCGCCGCTACGGCGAAAATAGTTTTCGTTGGTGCAGCATCTAGTCCCGCGCTTCCTGCGCAGCCGGAATTTTTACTGCGATGATCCAGGTGGTCTTTTTGGGTAATCACCTGTACAAGATGCCGGCGTCTTCCTCGAGCAGAAAACTCTTTCTCTTCTTCGCGTAAGAAGCGAAAGCCAAGCTTTTTTTGAACGGCGAGAGAGGCGAAATTCTCCATAAAAGCGCCAGCGATAACTGTATGAATGCCAAGATGATCGAATGCAAAACTCAGCAAGCGGTCGGCGGCTTCGGTAGCATACCCATGTTGCCAAAACTCTGGTGCCAACCAATAACCAATCTCAGTGTCGTGGTTGAAATGAAGACCGATGACGCCTAAGCCGATATTATCGGCCTGGCGTTCGATGATCAGGTTGAGGCTGGTCCCCGCGGCAAGCTGAGTCTTGCTGTTTTCAATCCAGAGGGCTGCATGACCTGGAGGATAAGGATGCGGGATAGATCCTGTCATAAGGGAAACGTGCGGGTCGCTCACAGCGGGTTCGATCCAAAGAGCGTCTCTCTCTTGAGGTAAGCGTAGCCGCAATCGCGCACTCAGCAGTGGCAGATTCTCTATCCATTGCTTGATCGTCAATGGCGTGTGAACTTTAGCTTCGGTAATCGGCATTAATTGCAATATAGGCGTGGGTTAAATCACAGGTCCATACCACAGCCTTGCCGCGGCCTTTTCCAGCATAGGCGCCGACATCGACCTCGATCAAGATTTCCTGCCCCTTCATATGGCGAGCAACAGGTGTTTCATCATAATCGGCGACACGTTGGCCTTTAGCAGCAACGGCAACACCACCGATCCGGATGCGTAAGCGATCACGCTCAGCTTTCTCACCAGCTTTACCAACAGCCATAACAATGCGTCCCCAGTTGGCATCCTCGCCAGCGATTGCTGTTTTCACTAAGGGCGAATTGGCAACAGCAAGAGCGATCCGTTTTGCGGCGGGATCTGAAGCGGCGCCGGTCACCTTGATGGTGACGAACTTTGAAGCACCTTCACCATCGCGGACGATTTGCTGGGCTAAATCAAGCAAGACCGAATCAAAAGCTTTGCGGAAGGCTTTTAAGTTAGTATCCGCAGCTGTTTTAATTTTGGGTTGGCCACGCGCCATACCTGTTGCAAAGACAAGGAGTGTATCGGAGGTTGAAGTATCCCCGTCCACGGTCGTGCAATTAAAAGATTTATCCACCCCTTCCTTGAGAAGAGTTCGTAAAATAGATGCCGGCAAAGCGGCATCAGTCACGACGAAAGCTAACATAGTGGCCATATCGGGAGCAATCATACCGGACCCCTTGGCAAAACCGTTAAGGGTGACGACGGTTTTGCCAATTTTAATTTTGCGGGTAGAAACTTTCCGGAAAGTGTCTGTCGTCATAATAGCTTCGGCCGCGTCATCCCACCCTTGGGCAGCAATAGACTTTGCAAGGGAGGGTACCGCAGTTACTATGCGCTCTATTGGTAAAGGTTCGCCGATCACCCCTGTTGAAGCGATAAACACTTCACTTAGTTTGCAGCCGACGATCTTGGCAACAGCTTTAGCCGTTTGATCGACCGCTCGTTCGCCGTGTTTGCCAGTGAAGGCGTTTGAATTACCAGCATTAACAACAAGGGCCCGTGCAAAACCTTTACCCAGGTTTTTCTTACACCATAAAATGGGTGCTGATGCTGTAAGAGAACGGGTTAACACGCCGGCAACAGTCGTACCGGGGTCGAAGACAGCAAGGCACAGATCTTTGCGTCCGTTTTTCTTTACACCACAGGCAATACCCCCCAATCGCACCCCCTTGATAGAGGGCAATTTGGCTTGTTTTTTTGGCGCAAGCGGAGAAAGATTGGGCATAGACAATCCTTAAATTAGCAGAAGAATAACTGCACTTCGTGATGCTTAAGGCTGCATCGGCGGACGGCCGGGTGCAGTAGAGGATGAGCCTGAAGAGCTCGGTAGAGCCAGAGAGGATCCCGGTGATGTCGATGGTTTGGCTGGGGTTGTCCCAGGGGCTGGTGTAGAGCTTTGACCGGTAGGCGTTGCAGCTGCAGGTTTATGTTCAGGGGGTACAGGGCTGCCATCGATGTTATAACGCTCAATAGCGGAACTATTGCGGAGGTTGGCCAAGAGTTCCTCAACAATTTTACCTGTAAGTTCGTTGGCAATCTCTTGTTTCTTCTCTTCATAGGTACCAGGCTTAATCATTCGCCGATCTTCAGCCTTCAAAATATTCCATCCGAAGGGGCTTTCAACCGGTGTCTTCGTGAATTGCCCAGCCTCTAGAAGAAATGCTGCCTTAATCAAGGTCTCAGGCATACCGCTGCTTCGTGTGACATAGCCGATGTCGCCACCATTTTTGGCCGTCGGTGCGCGCGAGCGCTCTTGCGCCAATTTACCGAAGTCTTGTCCTTGTCGCAGAGCGGTAATGACCTCCTCGGCGATCACTCGGCTTTCTACCAGAATAAGCCGTAGACGAATCTGTTCTTGAGGTGGATTTGCCTTTACATAATCGGCATACCTGGCTTTTAAGGCATCTTCTGTCACATAACGTTTTACCTCTCGCGCCAAAGCAACCTCCTGGATGGCACGTTCTTCTGCGGCCATCACTTTTTGCCGGACCTCTAGATCGTTCTTCAGTCCTTGGGCGTTGCCACGATTGAGGAGGAGGCGGCGATCGATCAGTCGATTTACCAATGAGGGGTATAGCCGGGTATAAGGAACGACCTTAAAGTCTGCAGGAAGGGCCGCATACTCCGCTTCAACATCCGACTGAAAGATCACAGCTCCATCGACAACGGCTGCGATTTTGCTCTCGTTACCATTCCCTGCCTTGGTAGGCGAAGCCGAAGGAGAGACAGCTGGTGGCGTCGAAGTGTGAGGTGCAGGTGATTGTTGTTGCGCTATCCCTGTTCGGACGATGGCACAGACACTGCAAAGACACAGAATGCAGCCAAGAGCGGATAGACGAGAGACAGAGGTCATGGCAAACAACGTTATTGAAAGGAGAAAACCGCCTAGCGATCATGCATAGCTTCTAAGTTGGTGCAAGGGCAGGGTTAAGAAATGAGAATGTTCAGGGAACAAATCTGGCATTCTTGCCGCTTTGGCCTTATGAACCAAGAGGATAGACCGCCTTGCGGCATAGGGTGCGTTGACAGAGACGCTGTCCCCACCTATGTACCATAGACTTAATTTTCCAGCGCGCGGGCTATTCATAAGGTAATAGCTCGGTTTCCTCGAGGAATGTATGATCGGTGCTCTTGCTAAGCGGGTTTTTGGTTCCGCCAATGATCGCTTTATTCGTTCTCTACAGAAAACTGTCGACCGTATTAACGCTTTAGAGTCTTCGGTTGCCGCTTTATCCGATGATACTTTACGCGGACGGACTCTGGAATTCCGGGAGCGCCTTTCTAAGGGTGAGACTCTTGATAATTTGCTTCCCGAAGCTTTTGCTACGGTTCGCGAAGCAGGTAAGCGCGTACTAGGACAGCGGCATTTTGATGTACAGCTAAAGGGTGCCATGGTGTTGCACCAGGGGCGCATCGCCGAGATGAGGACCGGTGAGGGAAAAACTCTTGTCGCGACATTAGCTGCGTATTTGAATGCTCTCCCGGGTAAAGGCGTTCATGTCGTGACGGTCAATGATTATCTCGCTAAACGCGATTCTGAATGGATGGGTCGCCTTTATCGATTTTTGGGCATGTCGGTTGGGTGCATCGTTCACGGCTTGACCGACGAAGAGCGCCGCGCTGCCTATGCGGCGGACATCACCTACGGGACTAATAACGAATTTGGTTTCGATTATCTTCGAGATAATATGAAATTTCGCCTGGATTCGATGGTGCAACGCCCCTTTAACTATGCTGTCGTCGATGAAGTTGACTCCATCTTAGTTGATGAGGCACGGACTCCCCTGATTATTTCTGGACCGGCCGAGGATTCCTCTGAACTCTACCGGCGTGTGGACGTTATTATCCCGGACCTGTCGCCGCCCCATTGGGAAAAGGATGAAAAAGCGCGCAGCGTTACTATGACGGATGCGGGCGTTGAAAAAGTCGAAGAACTTTTACGTGGTGCCGGTTTAATTGCCGAAGGAGGGCTTTACGATATCGATAATGTGACGGTACTGCATCACGTCACCCAAGCTTTGCGCGCACATAAGTTATTTTCACGCGATACGGATTATATCGTAAAAGACGGTAAGGTTCTGATCATCGATGAATTTACGGGCCGTATTATGGAAGGCCGCCGCTATTCCGAGGGTCTGCATCAAGCTTTGGAGGCCAAAGAAAAAGTCGAGGTTCAGCTAGAAAATCAGACCCTTGCATCAATTACCTTTCAAAATTATTTCCGGCTTTATCCCAAACTCGCAGGCATGACAGGCACCGCCATGACCGAGGCAGGTGAATTTCAGGAAATTTATAAACTTGAAGTCATCGAAATCCCGACCCATCGTCCGATGATTCGTAAAGATTATGATGATGAAGTTTATCGGACGAAAAGAGAAAAAGTAAAAGCGCTCATTGATCAGATCGAAGACTGCCATAAACGCGGTCAGCCCGTCTTAGTTGGCACAGTGTCGATTGAAAAATCCGAGGAATTAGCGGCGGAACTAAAAAAGCGACGCATCCCTCATAGCGTTCTAAATGCGCGGTATCACGAACAAGAAGCATTTATTATTGCTGAGGCAGGAATTCCTGGGGCCGTAACAATCGCGACGAATATGGCGGGCCGCGGTACCGATATTCAGCTCGGTGGAAATAAAGAAATGCGCGAATGGCGAGAGCTGGAAGGCATACCCGAAGGATCCGAGCGTGACGCGCGTCGCGCAGCCATTCATGCAGATATCGATAAAAAGAAAGCTGAAGCCTTAGCAGCCGGTGGGCTTTATGTCATTGGTACCGAGCGCCATGAGAGCCGCCGGATTGATAATCAGCTACGTGGGCGTACAGGCCGTCAAGGTGATCCTGGCGCTTCAAAGTTTTTCTTATCGCTCGAAGATGATCTCATGCGCATTTTTGGTTCCGAACGCATGGATGTGATTTTGCGTAAATTAGGATTAAAGGAGGGCGAAGCCATTATCCATCCATGGATAAATAAGGCCCTAGAAAAAGCTCAACAAAAAGTTGAAGCGCGCAATTTCGAGATCCGCAAGCAATTGTTGAAATTCGATGATGTTATGAACGATCAGCGCAAGGTGATCTACGAACAACGTCGTGAAATCATGCAGGCGGACGATGTATCAGATACCATCGAGGCTATGCGTCACGAAGCTCTTGAACAACTCGTTGCACGGTGTATCCCCGCGAATTCTTATGCTGAACAATGGGCGCTGGATGATTTGCATGCCGGAGCCCTGCGGTTGACGGGTGTTAATTTGCCGATCAAAGATTGGGCCCGTGAAGAAGGTATTGCCGATCAAGAAATCCTTGAACGGGTCGAAGCTGAGGCAACCCGTAAGATGGCTGAGAAGACGGCGAATTTTGGACCTGATATTATGCGCTCGGCCGAAAAAAGCTTGTTACTACAGCTTCTCGATCAATCATGGAAAGATCATCTTTTACAATTGGATCATCTTCGCCAAGGGATTTCATTGCGCGCCTATGCCCAACGTGACCCACTCAATGAATATAAGAGCGAAGCCTTTTCTTTATTTGAGGCGATGCTATCAGGGCTCCGCGAAACCGTAACAGCGATTTTAGCGCATGTCGAATTACGGGTCGAGCCACCAGCCGCTCGAGCGAACCCTGAGCAAGGAATACAACATACATCGTCACCTACTGAGCACGCTCATGCCGTAAAGAAACCGGGTGCTGATGAGATTGACCCACAGAATCCACGAACATGGGGTAAGGTAGCTCGTAATGCGCCTTGTCCATGTGGTTCGGGAAAGAAATTCAAAGCTTGTCATGGCCGCGTCGTATAACATAATCAGCTAGATCAATGCCCCTTAGTCTAAGGCAGATAAGGGTGATGACTTCCGCGGGAAAAAATCAAAGAGTATGAGTACCTATAGCAAGGTATTTCTCTCGGCGATTCTGTTGCAAGGCTTCTTGACTCTGCCCTTTTAATTCTTGCAACGTCTCAGTGATCGCTTGAGCCGTAGTTGCCAAGGCCAATCTGGGATCCCGATGCGCACCACCTAGAGGCTCGTCAATAATACGATCAATTACTTTCAATTTTAGGAGATCCTGTGCTGTTAGGCGCAAGGCTTCCGCAGCTTCACGGGCTTTATCCGCACTGCGCCATAGAATGGATGCGCATCCTTCGGGTGAAATAACAGAGTAGATTGCATGCTCCAACATTAGAACGCGGTCGGCTGCAGCGATAGCAATAGCGCCGCCCGATCCACCTTCACCAATAATGACTGCAACAACAGGAACCGGGGCTGCAAGGCATGCTTCGATCGAGCGAGCGATGGCTTCAGCCTGCCCCCGCGCCTCGGCGTCAATGCCTGGATAAGCACCCGCTGTATCGACAAAGGCAAGAATTGGAAGATGAAATCGTCCCGCTAATTCCATCAGGCGGCGCGCCTTACGATAACCCTCAGGCTTGGCCATGCCAAAATTGTGTTTAAGGCGACTCGCCGTATCCATTCCTTTTTCTGTACCCAAGGCCAGAACGGGATAACCCTGGAGGCGGCCAATCCCACCGATCATAGCCCCATCATCGGCGAAGGTGCGATCCCCAGCTAAAGGCACAAAGTCTGTTAGAAGGGTCTCGATATAGTTCTTGGCATGGGGCCGTTCGGGATGCCGTGCAACCTGCACCTTTTGCCATGGGGTTAGGGCACCATATGCAGTGGAGAGAAGTCGATTAGCTTTGCTCTCTAGGCGCGCAACCTCTTCAGCGATATTCACGGAGGAGCTATCGGCGGCGTGCCGTAGTTCTTCGATTTTAGTTTCTAGCTCAGCAATGGGTTGTTCGAAGTCGAGAAAGTGATGCATGGCTCTGCCATAGCACGATCAGGCTTTAGCTGTCATCCATGGCATTGCCGATGCTCTATTTTCCAAGGTGTTTATAATAAAACACAGTACCATAATAGGCACCTGTTGCATCGCGAACATAGCGGGGAATCTCACCGACACGCGTATAGCCAAGAGAAGCATATAATAGCTCCGAAGGCTCGCCAATTTGAGTATCGAGGGTTAAAACATTTCTTCCGAGAGATCGTGCTTCTTTTTCAAGGTGTAGCATCAGCATTCGCCCAATCCCACGCCGCCGCATAGCGCTATGGACTAGAAGCTTCATGACCTCGGCACGATGTTGCTAGCTAGGCTTTTTGATAAGGTCGAGTTGGGCACAGCCGACGATTTTTCCATGATCATAAGCGGCAAGGAGAAGCCGATTCTCCTGCAAAACGATAGCACTGGTCTCTTGCCAGAAAAGCTCTGCCTCTTTATCCTCAAGGGGAGATAAAAACCCCACTGAAGCACCATTATCGACAGCATCACGCAGTAAATCTATCAAGGACTCGATTTCATCTTCGATCATAGATCTATCGAGCTTCTTGATAAGAAAGGTCATGAATGTACGGAAAGATCAGGGATCGTCACGGTCAGAGAAGCGTAATAAAAATTATGGAGCGGGTGAAGGGAATCGAACCCTCGTCGTAAGCTTGGGAAGCTTCTGCTCTGCCATTGAGCTACACCCGCGGCCAAAATGGCTTATATACCTATCCCATGAAGATACCAAGACAATCGGAAGCGGTATTAGGGCTCGGAGACCGTCGGCAGGCGCGTAAAAAATACGGGATTACATGCTAGAAAGCTTGAATTGTCATAAAAAATCCTATTTTTCTCGCGAAAAAGCGTTTTGTGTGAAACGTTAAAGGGTCGATACGGATATATTTTTAACCCTAGCAAGGTAAACTCTTGGAAAGAAATGTACGCGCGAACGACCCATTCGATTGCTATTCAGGTAGAGCCTTATTATCTCGAGGATCAATCATCCCCGGATGAGGGCCATTTCGTGTGGGCTTATCGAGTTCGAATCGAAAATCAGGGTCGGGAAGTAGTGCAACTACGAACACGATACTGGCGCATTACGGATGCTCTAGGTCACACACAAGAAGTTCGTGGTGCAGGCGTAGTGGGTGAGCAGCCTATTCTGCGACCGGGTGAAATCTTCGAGTACACATCAGGGACTCCCTTACATACGCCATCAGGGATAATGGTCGGTACCTATCAGATGCAGACGGATCAGGGCGAAACCTTTGATGTGGCAATCCCAGCATTCTCACTCGATAGCCCACATCAAAAAATGCCAATCAATTAACGCTTGTGCACCAAGTCTCGCGTGGCACCATCCGCGACCCTATCCCGAATCTCCATTAACCAGCTTCTTCAAGTTGGTGCGCAGCGGTTATTGACGGCCGGGATCGAGAATCCGCGTCGAGAAGCGCGGCTCTTGTTAAGCTATGTCAGCGATCTCAGTGTTGAATTGCTCATTCGGGATCCAGAAAAAGAACTAACTCCCGTGCAAGCCGATCAATTTATGACTGTCGTAAAGCGCCGAGAAAATCGTGAACCTTTTGCTCGAATCGTGGGTATTCGTGAATTTTGGGGATTACCCTTTCGCATAAACGAAAAGACTTGAGTGCCAAGGCCAGATAGCGAAGTGCTTGTTGCGGCAGCTTTAGAAATATTAGCGGATCGAGAACCAGAGAAATTTATTGTCGATCTTGGGACAGGCACGGGATGTTTGTTGCTTTCCATTCTCCATCATCACTCCAAGGCGACGGGGGTGGGGATCGATATTTCGGAGAAGGCCTTAGATATGGCGAAGGCTAACGCCGAGAGTCTAAATCTCGGTACGCGTGCACGATTTGAGATAGGGAACTTTGTACAAAAAGATCGATTTACGACCATAATGGCCAAAGCAGATCTAATTGTCTGTAATCCTCCTTATATTGCAACGGATGAGATTCCTCTGCTCGATCCCGAGGTTTGTCAGTATGACCCCTATCAGGCAATCGATGGCGGGATAGATGGTCTAGCATGCTACAGGGCACTTTTCCCTGAAGTAAAGGCTTGCCTAAAGCCGGAAGGACGTGCGATTTTTGAAATCGGTTATAGGCAGTCCGGGGCTGTGGCTGGTCTGGCCGAGCGGTATAATCTCAGGGTTTATCGCATGGCTTATGATTTATCGGGCCATAAACGTGCCGTTATTTTGGGTCAACCATGAGATTGATGTCCTTGGCTTTTAAGTCACAGAGGAAGAAAAAGTTTCTTTATGTGAAAAAATTGTTTGGCAAGCTCGATTGGTTTGACTAGGGTGATTCCAATACGAAAGAGCTGAAGGCTCCGGGCGGATATCGCCACTCTAAATTCCCAGAGGTTTTTGCTACCCTACCGCATTGCGGGTCGCAGCGGTTAATCGTTAGCCACTGTGAGGGATAAAACGAGATAACAGAATGAAAGATACGAATGCGACAAGGTCCTAATAAACGGTCGCGCGGCCGTAACAACAACAATAATAACAATAGAAAAGGTTTGCCGCCGCGCATGCATGTCTTCGACTCGAATGGTCCAGATGTGCGAATTCGAGGCACAGCTCATCAGGTTTATGAAAAATATCTCGGCTTGGCGCGCGATGCGTCAGGATCCGGTGATCGGGTTGCTTCAGAAAACTTTCTGCAGCATGCCGAGCATTACTACCGGATCATCTTGGCGCAAAATGAGGCCGAGCGTCAGGCAAGAGGCAATTTCGATCAACCTCAGCCAGGAATGCTCAATAACGGACAAGGGCAGCCAGCTTCTGGAAATGAAGGTGGCTTCAACCAAGATGCAGACAATCCGTTTGACCAGAGCATTGGTTTTGCAGGGAATCCGAACCCATTCTTCGCTCAGCAACCACCGCGGCACCCCTCGAATGGGTCGAGTGGAGGTTCTTCAGGTGGGTCTTATAATGGCCCTGGGTCGGAGAGAGGTCCCTCAAACCACAGCGATCGACCCTATACTACGGGATCGCACGGGCCAGCGCAGGCACAAGCTCAGACACCCAACACCAACGAGCGTCCTGAGTCTTATGGATCGCATCAGGGTCAGTCCTTCAATAGTGACCGCCCCCGTCGCGAGAGATATCAAACGCCAGATCGAAGAAGTGATCGTAACACCCCAGAATCTGGCGTAGCAACTGGAGCATCGGATGATTCTTCATCTCTCGCAGGATCGGAACGCAATATCTCTCGCGGAGAAGATCGAGGTGACGGTCGCAGGGAATCGGTAGAGAATCGCCGAGGACGACGCCCACGTCAGGCTAATAATACTGAAAACCGTGCTCGATCCGGGGCCGGCAGTGATGACTCTGAATAAATCCAAAGGTAAAATAGAAGGTAAGAAGAAGGGTCTAGATTAGGCCCTTCTTCTTATAGACTTGGTTTTGCGAAGGGATTTTTGAGGGGTTTCTATTGCCTCTCCATCCGTATCGTCTAAGGGATCATAGGTTGATCGAAGGCCAATCTGCGCACCGTCGGTCTCAAGCCATCGAGCCGCAGCATCGCGGCCAATCGAAAAAAGATGATCAAGAAATCCCGGTTCCGCATTTAGTTTACTTGATGATCCTAGGGGGCGGAGCTCTTTTTCGGCGGCAATTCGATGTAACCGCAGCGGGCTCTTTTCTTGAGCTTGGCGCAGGCGATTGTATAGATCGAAAGATTTCAATTCTCCGGCCAGAGGCGCGTTTAGCATGATCTGGTTTAAGCGATCGTGAATGCCGCGCGCTTCCGTCGGCAAACTGGGCTCATAGCCAGCATGAATTTGAACTAAGACAATATCATCAGCAAAGCCAGACTCTGCTAAGGCAAGAAGGGGTGGGTTAGATGAATATCCTCCATCCCAATAATAGCGACCATTAATAGAAACAGCTTGGTGCAAAAAGGGGATGCAGGCCGAGGCCATCAAAGTATCGAGCGTTATATCCTTGCCCGTAAAAATTTGTGCAGACCCGTTGTGAAGATCTGTTGCAGAAATAAACAAAGCTGGTGTTTGCTCTGCATGTAAGGCATCGATATCGACTGTCTCACTGAGAACGATACGCAACGGATTTAAGTCAAAGGGATTAAACTGGTAAGGTGAGAAAAATCGCGTCAGCAGATCAAAAGCTAAATGACCGCCAGCCCAATTAGAATTCCATCCATGTGTAAATCGTTCCAGAAGACTGGCACGAAGCGGACTGTAACGACCCATGCGTCCCACGCGCTGCCAGAGGGCGGTAAGACGTTCGCGTCCGCCCTGGGGACCGTTCCGTAAGATCCCAGATAAAAGAACAGCGGCATTAATCGCTCCAGCGCTGGCGCCGCTTAATGCTGTAAGATCAAAGTGCGGTACTTCCATCAACCGATCTAGGACACCCCATGTAAAAGCACCGTGAGCGCCACCGCCTTGCAGAGCAAGAGCGATTCTGGGGCGACCTCTCGTTGATGTAGAGGTAAGAGAATAGTCTGTTAAATGGGCCATGGGGTTAAATGTGGCGGAGAGAGATGGATCTGCCAAGCCACCTCTGAAGGGGTTGTATGCTAAGATGTTAATTTCTCGAAAAATTTGCGCTAAAAATTTATCGTTACGCTCTCTTGTAGCTATGAAAAACAACCCCATATGTGGCTATGGTTCATAGGGTTCGATTCGCAGGTACAGAGTTTGCCCGTATAAGAACTAGCAAACGACGTGGAGTTCGAATCTTTGAACACGATCGCCAAAAGGGGTTTTATCGATGAATTTTGATGTCTATACGGAGCGTGCGCGCGGCCTCTTGCAAGAGGCTCAAGCTTTGGCTGTTCGCTCGGGTCATCAACGTTTTACGCCCGAGCATCTGTTAAGCACTCTTCTTCAAGACGATGATGGCTTGGCGGCTGGACTCGTCCGTGCTGCAGGCGGCGATCCCGCGCTGGCTTTGCAAGAAACAGAAGCGATCTTAACTAAGTTGCCTAAAGTAGAGGGCACTGGTGCTGGCCAAGTTTACTTGGCGCCGGAGATGGCGCGGTTGTTTGAACAGGCGGAAAAACTGGCGGAGAAAGCTTCCGATAAATTTGTTACAGCTGAACGATTGTTATTGGCATTGGCGATGGCTGTGGGCACGCCTGCAGCTAAGGCATTAAAGGATGCTGGGATAACACCCCAATCTCTTAACAAGGCGATCGAAGATTTACGCAAGGGTCGTACCGCCGATAGTGCGACGGCAGAAGATTCTTATAATGCATTGAAAAAATATGCGCGTGATCTGACCGAACAAGCGAAGAATAATAAACTTGATCCGGTTATTGGGCGTGATGAGGAAATTCGCCGCACCATGCAAGTACTATCGCGGCGCACCAAAAACAATCCGGTTTTGATTGGCGAACCGGGTGTAGGCAAGACCGCAATTGTCGAAGGTTTGGCTTTGCGAATTGTGAATGGTGATGTTCCTGAATCTCTCAAAAATAAGCGGCTTCTCGCCCTAGACTTGGGCGCATTAATCGCC
>JAWKYA010000013.1:0-45831 GCA_041396725.1 Alphaproteobacteria bacterium | reverse complement strand
AACCCAAGGGCGCCTGCACATATAATCAACTACGGCTACTCTATCACGCAGCTACGCCTATCCTATCTGTGTACGCATGACAGCCAGAAACTCCCTGACTGATCGTTGAAATTCTAAACTAAGCCACCCCTATTTCTAAAAGATTTTCGCTATAGGAAACAAAGAGTTTGCATTTAAGGGCCTAGGGTTTCCTACGATAATTCAGATTCATCTTTTTTACGCAAACAAAAAGTGAAATAATATTCTTATGGATACCGATAATGTAAAAATAGGCTCTGGTCGCAAAATTCTGCTTATCGTCGGAGGTGGGATCGCGGCTTATAAGGTCTTGGACTTAATTCGTCGACTTCGGGAAGTCGGACATGAGGTACGTTGTGTTTTAACCGCAGGTGGCGCTGAGTTTGTAACCCCCTTATCCCTTGCAGCATTAAGCGGCAATAAAATTTATAAAGATCTCTTCGATCCTACCGACGAACATGAAATGGGCCACATTCAACTCTCGCGCTGGGCAGATCTTCTTCTTGTTGCTCCGGCAACGGCCGATCTAATTGCCAAAATGACTATGGGCCTAGCTGGAGACCTGGCAACCGCCATGCTTTTAGCAACCAATAAATCTGTGGTTATTGCCCCCGCTATGAATGTTCGGATGTGGGAGCATCCTGCCACAGTCGCAAATATCGCAACCTTGCGCAGCCGTGGGATTAAGGTGATTGGACCAGAAGAAGGTGACATGGCATGCGGTGAATATGGTTTCGGTCGCATGTCGGAACCATCGGTTATTCTTGCTGCTATTGCACAGCATTTCCAATTGAGCGGACGACTGCATGGGCGCCGAGCCCTTGTTACCTCAGGCCCAACTTGGGAACCTATCGATCCTGTTCGCGCTATTGTTAATCGTTCATCAGGTCGGCAAGGCCACGCTATCGCTACTGCCCTAGCCTCGGCTGGTGTCACAACCACCCTAGTTACGGGTCCTACAGCTTTGAGAGATCCTCAGGGCTTGGAGGTCATCCACGTAGAAACTGCACGTGATATGTTAGCTGCCTGCATCATAGCACGGGATCGTGGACCTATCTTAGATATAGCGGTATGCGCCGCAGCGGTTGCTGATTGGCGGATCGATGATGTCGCTCCTCAGAAATTGAAAAAAGGAAACCGAGGGCCACCTCAGTTAAAGCTTACTGAAAATCCAGATATTCTAGAAAATCTGTCCCAACAAGGTAATCGTCGGCCTCGACTTGTTATTGGTTTCGCAGCCGAAACCGAGGATCTTATCCGTGCAGCACAAGAAAAGCGGTACCGCAAAGGTTGCGACTGGATTATCGCTAACGATGTTTCTGCTTCTGCAAATAAAGGACGGGGAACTTTTGGTGGGGATTTGAACACTGTACATTTTATAACCGCAACAACGACCGAAGCTTGGCCGATGGCGTCGAAAGATAGCGTAGCATTGCGCCTTGTTGATCGTATCGCAGAAACCTTTGGTGTATCGCATGACCAACATCCTTAATCACTCTCTCCAAATTCCTCTACAGCGCTTACCCCACAGTGTGGGACTTGATCTTCCTCGCTACGCTACAAAAGATGCTGCGGCTTGCGATCTTATGGCAGCGATCGAAGTGCCTTTGACTTTGAATCCTGGCGCCCGGGCCCTTATCCCCACAGGTATTGCCATGGCTATCCCTGCAGGATTTGAGGCTCAAGTACGCCCGCGTTCAGGCCTTGCTTTAAAGCATGGCATTACCGTTCTGAACGCCCCAGGCACAATCGATGCCGATTATCGGGGAGAGATCGGTATCATCATAGCGAACCTTGGTGAAAATCTGTTTATCGTTGAACGCGGCATGCGAATCGCTCAGCTTCTCATAGCGCCCGTAACACGTGCAGCTTGGGTTGAGGTTAACGCATTAGAGGCCACTGATCGCGGTGCAAGAGGTTTTGGATCGACTGGCACTCAAACTCATTCTCACAAGTCGTAGCTATGGTCGCTTTTGGCCCCACCAAGAAATTGGTCTACGCCGTCGAAGCTGTTCTCGATATTGCATTTCATGCGGGCATACGCCCTGTACAAAGCCGAGAGATAACTCAGCGGCAAGGGATTCCAGCGCGCTATCTCGAACCCGTTCTACAGCAGCTTGTGCGCACAGGAATCCTGACAGGTATTCGTGGCCCTCGGGGTGGATACCGGTTGGCGAAAGAACGTCGCTATATAGTCCTTGGAGATATCCTTCGTGTTGTCCAGGCTGTCGATGGAGATTCACATCCCGAAGGTATTTGTCAGTCGCCGTTAGGCCGCGCTATTGTCGGGCCCCTATTTGCAACTGAAACCGATGCGCTGATTGAGCGATTCAACGATATAACTCTAGAAACCTTATGTCAGCGCGCTCGCGCCAACGGTCTTGCCCTCACCAAAGGAAGCTAGCGACTTCGTAATTTAATAACGAACGGGAGCACTACCATGAATGAGAAAATCTCCACTTTCCGTCATCGCATATACGACAGTATCATAGACACCATCGGGGTAACGCCTATCGTCCGGTTGAGCAAATTCGCCCGCAGTATGGGTGTAGATGTTGAGCTTTTAGGCAAATGTGAATTTTTCAACCCCTTATCCTCAGTTAAAGACCGGATCGGTCTTGCTATGATTGAGGCCTTGGAACGCGATGGCAAGTTTAAACCTGGCAATGTACTTGTGGAACCTACCTCTGGGAATACCGGCATTGCCTTAGCCTTTGTTGCCGCTGCTAAGGGCTACCGTCTTATTCTGACTATGCCAGAGAGTATGTCCTTAGAGCGGCGTAAAATGTTAGCATTGCTTGGGGCCGAATTGGTACTTACTGAGGCAGCGAAAGGTATGAAAGGGGCCGTTGCCAAGGCGCAAGAAATTGTCGCAGCGACACCTGGAGCGGTCATGCCTCAGCAATTCGATAATCCCGCTAACCCTGCCATCCATGCCAAAACAACCGCTGAGGAAATCTTCGCGGACACAGGTGGAAAACTCGACGCCATCGTAGCTGGCGTAGGAACTGGGGGTACAATCACGGGCGTAGGACAAGCACTTAAAAAACGACTCCCAAAACTGCGCGTGATTGCCGTTGAACCTGAAGATAGCCCTGTTTTGTCAGGAGGAACTCCTGGCCCTCATAAAATCCAAGGCATCGGCGCAGGATTCATTCCCGCGATCTTAGATACAAAAATCTACGATGAGGTTGTTACTGTTGCCAACGAAACTGCTTTTAAAACAGCACGTGACGTTGCTCGGCTCGAGGGCTTGCCTGCTGGTATCTCTTCCGGAGCCGCCCTCGCCGCAGCACTCGAGATAGCACGGCGCCCTGAAATGGCAAAGAAACGCATCCTCGTTATTTTACCATCTTCCGCTGAGCGTTATTTATCGACGGCACTATTTGAAGGATTGTAACCGTTGCTGTGACTGACTTAACTGATGAACAGATCCATCGTTATGCGCGCCACATCGTCCTACCTGAGATTGGTGAGGAAGGTCAGGCCCGTCTTCTTACAGCACGCATCTTAGTCGTAGGAGCTGGTGGCCTTGGTGCTCCTGTTCTTATGTATTTAGCGGCTGCTGGCGTTGGTACGCTCGGGATTATTGATGATGACATCGTGGATCTTTCAAACCTTCAGCGGCAGATTATCCATACCACCTCTCATATCGGTACCGCTAAAGTCGTAAGCGCCGCTGTAGCTCTTAAGGCCCTCAACCCTGAAGTTAAAGTTGAGCGATATCAGAGACGTCTCGAGAAAGAATCTGCTCGTCACTTAATCGAGAACTATGACCTAGTCATTGATGGATCTGATAATTTCGCAACACGCTACATACTGAACGATCTTTGTTATCAGATACGACGCCCTCTCATTATGGGATCTCTTTTGCGCTTCGAAGGTCAGATTTCTTTATTCAAAGCCTATGATATCGATGCCCAAGGACAGCATGGCCCTTGTTATCGTTGTGTTTTCCCCGAACCCCCTCCTGCCAATATTGCGCCAGGCTGTGCTCAAGCTGGCATTTTGGGGGCTATAGCAGGCGTCATCGGCGCTCTTCAAGCTGGTGAAGCTATCAAAGAAATTCTTGGTTTTGGCGATTCTTTATCCGGACGATTACTTCTTTATGATGGGTTAAAGGCACAGATCGCCAGTATTGCTCTCAGCGCGGATCCGGATTGTCCTGTGTGTGGGTATAATCGTGGTGACCAATGATTACTTGATCTTCACTAACCTTCCTAGCGGAACACTGTGTTAACCAAAAAAATCGTGAGCAATGGCATAGCATGGCTAAGGTTGTCGCAAGAAAAACGGCCATAGCTAATCCAAATGTCCCTTGATTGTAGTGAAAAGCTAAGAGAACACCGGCTATGAGCATCACGCCAAAAAAACTAAAACTATGAATGAGAGTAGGTATCCACGAATCTCCTAAACCACGCGTTGCTTGGTTCATTACGCCCTGGCCACCATCTGGAACCAAAAGCGCAGCGCCAAAGGCTACTATAGGTGTCGCCATGGCTATCAACTGAGGATCCGTTGTATAGAGCTGTGTGATCGGCTCAGCAAAAAGCCAGAGAATAAGGCCCATCGCAATCATAATTGCACTATTAATACCAAGCCCACACCACCCAGCAAACTTAGCTTCTTCTTGATCTCCACGGCCGTGAGCTATACCGACCCGAACCGAGGTCGCGACACCAATTCCAAGTGAAAGCATAAAAATAAGTGCTAAAATATTAAAAAGGATCGACCAACTTGCAACAGCAAGCGATCCAAATGTACCTGCCAACAATGCCAAAATTGCGAATCCTCCCGATTCAGAAACTTGCGCTAATCCTGCAGCTACGCCCATAAGCCGCTGTTGGCGCCCAGATTGCCATAACTTCTTAAAGCCGTCGCGAATTTTTAAAACATGACGCTGCGGATGCCACCAAACAACAGATAACAACAGAGCCGCGATACTCCATCGTTCGATAACTGTTGCCCATGCTGCGCCCTCGGCACCCATAGCAGGAAAGCCCATAGTTCCATCGATCAGTGTAAAATTAACGGAAAAATGAATAATATTGCCGATAACCAAGGCCATGGTCCCCCAGAGAGGTTGTCGAAATCCTTCTAAAAAGAAAATACAAGCAGCCATGAGCGTGGTTGCTGGTAGATGAAAACTTAAGATCCGCATGACAGCAGCGCCATGCATTGCTAATTCTGGAGGATGACCAATAAAATGAAAAAGAGGCTCAGCTGCTTGAGAAAGTAAGGTAAAACCACACCCTAAAACCAAGGCATAAGGGAGTGATCGCTGCCATATCGCACCGCATGTATGCAGTTGCCCCGACCCCACCGCATGGGAAGTTGACACTAAAGTCCCAACCATAAGACCCATACTAACACTCATAAAAAAAACAACGGGCGCAAAGGCAATCGCATACGCAGCTAGATCATCTGCTGCATATCGCCCCAGCATGACGGTATCCATCAAAGTCACCGTTACGAGTCCAAGACGCGAAACCATAACGGGGATAGCTAATCGACTTAGTTCACCGAAATGCTGGCGCAGCCGCAGAGAAAAGCTGGTTGGTTGAATAAACTCAGAGCGTGGGATAACAGTACTCAGAACATCGCCTCCACAACGCGATCTGGTGGCGCATGTCCATCAGAAAAAGCCTTAATATTGATAATGACTTTTTGCCCCATATCATTCCGACTCTCGACTGTTGCCGATCCCATATGCGGCACTAAAACAACATTGGATAATTTTAACAGCTTCGGATTAACCGCTGGCTCATTCTCGAAAACATCAAGACCCGCACCAGCGATCTCATTGTTTATGAGAGCCTTAATAAGAGCCGTTTCATCGATAACTTCACCTCGACTGGTGTTAACCACATAAGCATGAGGTTGTAAAAGTTTGATTCGTCGTGCAGATAAAAGATGATAGGTCGCTGGCGTACGAGGACAGTTAATGGAAATAATATCCATCTGGGCAAGCATCTGATCCAGGCTTTCCCAATAAGTCGCTTCCAGCTCTTGCTCCAACTGCGTCGAGATCCGGCGGCGATTATGGTAATGGATTGAGAGACCAAAGCCCCTAGCACGACGGGCAACGGCAGTCCCGATGCGCCCCATCCCAATAATTCCCAAGCGCTTCTTTGTAATCCGGCGACCGAGCATAAAGGTTGGTGACCAGCCGCTCCACTGACCGGATCGAATTAGATATTCTCCCTCAACCAAACGGCGCGGAACCGCAAGAATAAGAGCCATGGTTAGATCTGCGGTATCTTCGGTTAGAACGCCAGGTGTATTAGTGACAATTATATTACGAGCGCGGACAGCCTTAAGATCAATATGATCAACCCCTGTGCCAAAATTGGAGATTAACTTCAAGCGGGGCGCCGATTGCGATAGAATAGCCTCATCAAGACGATCGGTCACGGTCGGAACTAAAACATCACAATTCTTTACAGCCTCAATTAACTCCGTTTTACCTAGCGGCGCATCATGTAGATTAAGCGTCACATCGAAAAGTTCCATCATGCGCGCTTCGATAGTGTCAGGAAGCTTACGGGTGACAATGACTTTGGGCCGTGGCTTCGTCATAAAAGGCTCCTTAGGCACGTTATAGGCGGATCGTAGAGCTATTGCTTTACCCCGACCTCTGGTTGTGTTGGGTATCAGTCCACGATGGGGCTTGTCTAGTCCCCAAAACAGGCTTTTTCGTGTAGAATGGTCCTCGGTATCAGCGATTTTAGCTTTTGATACTTTTCCTAACCTGATTTGCCTGGGTCAATTATATGAAAAATAATATCTTGCATATAAAGACTATGTTTAGCCTAGAACGTGCTGCATGTGTGATGGGATATCGTTATTTTTACTTCATAATTGCGATTGGCATAGGCCTCGGCGTGATACTTTTGAGCTCTTTTGATAACGCTTGGGCAGCGGAAGAAAAACTACCCCTCCCGAGATTCGTCTCACTGCGATCCGAAGAGGTTAATGTGCGGACAGGACCGGGTGTCCGTTACCCTATTAATTGGGTATTTCACAAACGCGACCTACCCGTTGAGATTGTGGCAGAATTTGAAAACTGGCGGAAGGTTCGAGATGTCGATCACGCAGAGGGATGGGTGCATCAATCCATGCTCTCCGGGCGGCGCAGTATTGTCATCAGTGGAACTATTCAGGATTTAAAATCCGAACCCGCAATAACAGCTTCAACTTTAGCACAGCTTGAACCAGGGGTAATTGGACGCTTAGAGAAATGTGAGGGTGTTTGGTGTAAGATAAACACTGCTGGATACAAAGGCTGGCTTGAACGCACTGCCTTGTGGGGGATTTATCCTAATGAGCAAATCAAATAAACCGTTTACGTAAAAACCAAGCATAATCTCTTACTAAATATCTTACTTTCACTCTTCTGGTTTGTTAGGTTTATTGAATGAGCTTCGCTTTATAGAAATACGCGTGTTTGCGCTAAGCTCTTCCTTAATGTTCATGAAGTGGATATCCTTGTTCTTATGCACCATCTTTACCTTGTTGATGGTTCCGGCTTTATCTTTCGCGCTTTTCATGCCCTACCACCCATGACGCGGGCGGATGGAACGCCGGTGAATGCCGTTTTCGGGTTTTGCAATATGCTTGCGAAGCTTATGGTGGATAATGATGCGGATCATATCGCCGTAATTTTTGATGCAGGGCGTACGTGCTTTCGTAATCGCCTTTATCATGATTACAAGGCGCACCGACCACCTCCGCCGCCTGAGCTCATCCCGCAATTTGCATTGATCCGTGAGGCAACTATAGCTTTTGGCTTACCTGCAGTCGAGCTAACTGATTTTGAAGCCGACGATTTAATCGCAACCTATGTCCGATTAGCCCGCACTCAAAATGCTGAAGTCACGATCGTTTCTTCGGATAAGGACCTTATGCAACTTATCCAACCTAATGTTTGGATGCTGGATCCTATCAAGAATCAGAAGCTCGGTGCCGAAGCGGTCATGGAAAAGTTCGGCGTACCTCCTGAAAAGGTTATCGAGGTTCAAGCGCTTATCGGTGACTCTGTTGATAACGTACCAGGTGTACCTGGAATTGGTGTTAAAACAGCCGCCCAGTTAATTAACGAATATGGTGACCTCGAAACTCTTCTGGCTCACACTGACGAAATCAAACAGCCTAAACGACGAGAGGCCCTTGTAACCCACGCAGAGAAAGCGCGTATTAGCCGACAGCTTGTAGAACTGAAAAGTGATGTAGCAGTTCCTGTTGCACTTGATAATTTTGCCAAAAAAGATGCTGATCCAAATGTTCTCTACCCTTGGCTTGAGCAACAAGGCTTCCGTTCATTGTTAACACGGCTGCGCACCAAGGGATTACCATCGACGGACCATGCTACATCCCCATCTATATCTTCGATAGAGTCAGGTACGGCCTCACATACTCTCGAGCCCCCAGTCATATCACGAGATCACTATATAATTATTCAGGATGACGCCACGCTCGATCAATGGCTCGCACGAATACGAACCGCTGGGTTCGTAGCTTTAGATATCGAGACCATAGATAGCGCGCGAGGCGATATAGCCGGCATTGCTCTTGCCTTAAGTTCTGGAGATGCTTGTTATATTCCAGTAGCACATCGTACATCCGAGACCGCAGAAAAGCTTGCTTTGGATAGTAATCCTACCCCTGCGCCGCAGCAAATCGCACTAGATACCGCTATGCGCGCCCTCAAACTTTTATTCGAAGATACGGCTATTTTGAAAATTGCGCATAATGCTAAGGGTCCAATTGAGCGCTTAATCGATCACGATATTCGCCTTTCGTCCTTAGATGATATTATGCTGATATCCTATGCTCTGGATGCAGGGCTTGGCGGTCACACTCTCGAGGGATTGGCTGAAAGACACCTCGAGCATCAAATGCTCCCACTCAAGGATATCGTGGGTACAGGACGTACTAAAACTACATTTGAATTTATCCCACTTGAAACCGCTCGCGATTATGCGGCTGAACGCGCTGATATCATATTTCGTCTGTGGCGCATTTTAAAACCGCGACTTCTTGCTGAAAAAATGATGACAATATATGAAACCATCGAACGGCCCCTAGTGCCCGTAATCGCCAGTCTAGAAAAGCGCGGCATCTTAGTTGACCGCAACGAATTGAAGCGAATGTCTACGGACTTTGCCCACAGGCTTAATGATCTTGAAAAAGAAATTCACCGTTTAGCTGGGCACCCTTTTAATATTGGATCACCTAAACAATTAGGTGAAGTCCTTTTCGATGAACTTGGTCTCCCCGGAGGGAAAAAAGGCAAAACAGGCGCCTATGGGACCTCGGCTGAAATCTTGGAAGATCTTGCCGCTGTGGGGCATGATTTACCTGCGCGTGTTTTGGATTGGCGTCAAATTGCCAAACTTAAAAGCACTTACACTGACGCCCTTCAAACTCAGGTAAATTCCAAGTCAGGAAGAGTCCACACTGACTTCGGAATGGCAGTTGCATCGACTGGGCGACTATCCTCAACCGATCCTAATTTACAGAATATCCCTATCCGCACCGAGGAGGGTCGGCGCATTCGGCGCGCTTTTATTGCTAGCCCCGCACATAAACTTGTTTCGCTCGATTATTCTCAGATCGAATTGCGGCTCCTTGCCCATGTAGCCGAGATTGAGAGTTTAAAGAATGCCTTTCGCGATGGCGTCGACATTCATGCGCTAACCGCATCGCAAGTGTTCGGTATTCCTGTTGCTAGAATAGATAGCGCTGTCCGACGCAGCGCTAAGGCTATAAATTTTGGTATTGTATATGGCATCTCGGCGTTTGGCCTAGCGCGCCAACTTGGCATCGATCAAAGTGAGGCACGTGCCTATATCGATGCATATTTTAAACAATATCCAGGCATCCGCGATTATATGGAAGTCTGCAAGAAAAGGGCGCGACGCGATGGTTACGTTCGTACCTTATTTGGACGCAAGATTCATATTCCCGATATCAAGGATCGCAATCATGCGCGTCGAAATGGCGCTGAACGGCAAGCCATTAATGCCCCTTTACAGGGTACTGCAGCTGATATTATCAAGCGTGCCATGATTCATACACCTATCGCACTTCAGCAAGCCGGACTAAATGGTAAACTTCTTCTACAAGTGCATGACGAACTTTTATTCGAAGTTCCTGATGTAGAAATTGATAAAACAATCACGGTCATGCAATCAGTTATGACCGAAGCTCATTCCCCAGCGATAACACTCTCTGTTCCTCTTGTCGTTGAGGCAGGAAGTGGCGCAAACTGGGACGATGCTCACTAACTCTACAACCCTCCCATAGTGAAGGGGGGATCCTATGATCCTGCATGGTTATTGGCGAAGCTCCGCCGCTTATCGCGTCCGTATCGCTCTTAATTTGAAGCGAATATCTTACCAACAGACAAGCTACCCTCTCCGGCAGGGTGCACAGCGTAGCCTCGAATTCCTTGCCCGCAATCCCCAAGGGTTAGTGCCGGCTCTGGAAACGGATGAAGGAACGATTCTTACGCAGTCCTTAGCTATTATCGAATATCTTGAAGAAACCCACCCTCATCCTACGCTCTTGCCCCCACATCCCTTAGCCCGGGCGCGGGTACGGGGTCTTGCTATGATTATCGCTTGCGATCTTCATCCTTTAAATAATCTTCGCGTCCTTAATTTTATCGGTGATCGTTATCGTCAGGATGATGCTGGAAAAACACAATGGTACCAGCATTGGGTAAAAGTTGAACTTGATGCTCTTGAAAACCGGCTAAGCCGCGATGCAGCGACAGGGAAATTCTGCCATGGCAATACTGCAACCATGGCGGATGTTTGCCTTATCCCACAGCTTTATAATGCTCGCCGTTGGAATTGCGATGTCAGATCGTATCAAACCCTTTTACGCATTGAAGAGGCTTGCCTATTGCTCCCGGCGTTTTCGGCTGCTGCACCTGAGCGCCAGCCCGATTCCGAATAAGCATTTCCCATCATTCTAACGATATCAATAATCTTTCGTTTCAAATCTGGCGTCGGCAGCCGTTCAAACTCTCGAAGTAACCGTAAAACCTCTGGATCATTTAGGGGATCAATCGCGGCCGCCTTCCCCAAGGCGACGTTACCTGGCCGGCCGGCCAGGAGATCGGCGAAAAAATAGTCGACCTCTACATCCAATGCTTGGGAGATTCGCCAGAGCATACTCGCACTAACTCGGTTACCACCTTTTTCATACTTTTGTACTTGTTGATAGCTTAGCCCCAGAACTTCAGCGAGATCAGTCTGGCTTTTCCCGAGAAGTTTACGCCGACGTTTAATACGTTCGCCAACCTGAATATCGATGGGATCTGGTTCTGAACTCTCCGCTTTCTGCTTCACATCGGCCTCCCGCTTCATTTATCTGCCTTCTCGCTCGGCTATCCACTCTTCTTGTTTTGTCTTTTCAATAGTATCATCCTTTATCCTCTATGCGCGATTAACGAGAATATTTATCTTGGCTTGCGCGCTGTGGTTATATTGAAAAGTTAATAATCTCGCTTCAATTGCTTTCAATGATGCTATACACGCTATAGTCTTATGGAAAACTTTATTTCCTGGGCTGATTCTTGGATTCACAGCTACAAACAGCATCAACAAGTAATCGGGCAATATGCCCAACCAGATGATAAGTATCGTGGCTTTTTATTTGCGAGAATTCACGGGCTAAGAGCGCGACAAAGCGCACCGAAGAGGGCGCATAAAACGCCTCACTCTCAATGCCTTGAAGAAAATACCCTGGCGTAACCTCTAATTCTTGCGATATTTGCCATAAGGATCGTCCGCCAATCCGATTATGACCAGATTCATATTTTTGGAGCTGCTGATAGCTAAGGCCTAGCTTTCTAGCTAAATCCTTACGGCTATATCCACAGATAACGCGCCGGATTTGGATTCGGCGACCCACAAACCGATCAATCATATTGTCGGATAAAATTGGATCTGAAAAAGGCTTCTGATGCATTTATTTTTGAGAATGCCGCCGGAGTTGAGATGGAAGTTTTCCAAGGCGTTTTCTTCCTCCTTGCCCCTTCACGGGATTGCCGCTCGCCGTTTTTTCATGGGCAATATCGAAAAGATCGTTGGGCGTAATGGCACCTTGAGTCGCTTCATAGATTCGTTGGACGAGATCAAAAGAGGGGCGTGTTTTGCCACGAACGAGCCGATTAATCGTCGTACTGGCAACGCCAATCTGCTCGGCAAAGGCAAGTTCGCTTAGGCCATGCAGCCTTAGGTAAGCCCTTAATCTCATACACGGAACATGCGTTATATGCACAATTATGGCAAGTAAAAAGTGCATTTAATGCACTTTTCGACTATTTTCTAGTAGACACATTATGCACGTGATGCATAGTGCACCTATGAAACTCTACTTGCGAGAGTATAGGAAGCGTGCGGGATTAACCCTCCAACAGGTCGCTGTGCGCTTGGGGCTTTCGTACACACAAATGTCGCGAATTGAGCGAGGCATTAGCGGGTTTCCGGCTGCCCGCCTCGACGAGCTGGCTGCTATTTATGGTTGCCATCCCGCTGATTTTTTCAAAAATGAACAGCTAGATCGGGCTGTGCCATTGATCTCGATCCCCTTCCTTCGCTTCACCGCCCGCGATCCTGTTAGCCCAACGCAAAGTTTGCCCAAGGCCGAACGCCATTTCCAGTTTGATCGCCGTTTTCTTGATCATTTCCTGGCGCATACGGCGCCAACAGAACTGGCCTTGGTTCAGATTCCCGACGATGCAATGCATCCAACCGTGGGGCGCGGCGATGTTGTTATAGCCGATTTGAGTATTCGTAAATATGTCGGCGATGGCCTTTATCTTCTCATGGGGAGTAGCGGATGGCAGCTTCGACGGCTCGTAGCCCATCCTTCCGAAAAGAAGTTTGTCCTTTCTGCAGATAACCCTGCCCATCCGCAATTTACGAATTTAGCACCCGCTGGTGTCATCATTAGAGGTCGAGCGCTTTTTGTCCTTCGGCAATTATAGCTCCAACTTACCTTATTTTCTGCCATTCTTCCTCAGAAAAGATCCTTGGATTTGACTGACGGCAGTGGCGCGCTACTTTAAGGCCTTATGACGAATCACTCTTTTTCCTCTGTTACTGAGCAACCTCAAGCACGAAGGCCCCGTTTTGATTGGGCCGCCGTCCGATCACTTTGGCCTTATCTATGGCCTCGCGGCGAGACGGAAATGAAGCTTCGCGTCATTATTGCTATGCTGCTTTTGGTAGCAGGTAAGTTAGCCAATGTTTACGTCCCCATTGTCTATAAGCATGCGATCGACGCCATCAGCGGAAGTAAAACGCAAGATGCACTCGTCACTGTTCCTCTAGGTTTGTTGTTGGCCTATGGGCTGGTGCGTATTCTGGCAATGGCTTTTTCTGAGTTTCGCGACATTGTTTTTGCTAATGTTGCTCAACGCGCTATCCGCCGGGCCGCGCTTAATGTATTTCAACATTTACATCGCCTTTCCCTCCGATTCCATCTTGACCGGCAAACAGGCGGTCTGTCGCGCGCCATCGAGCGAGGTACAAACGGTATCGATTTTCTGCTTCGATTTATGACTTTCAATGTTCTTCCAACCTTACTTGAGATCGGCTTGGTTTGCGGGACTCTATGGTGGCTTTATGGTTTTCTCATCGCGGGCATAACCTTCATAACTATTGCAGTTTATGTGGCTTTCACGCTCGGTATTACCGAGTGGCGTATCAAGTTTCGCCGCTATATGAACGAGATGGACTCCGAAGCCAACACCAAGGCTATCGATAGCCTGCTTAACTATGAGACAGTTAAATACTTCGGCAATGAACGTCACGAAGCCCAACGTTTCGATCAGTCACTACAGCGTTATGAAAAAGCAGCGATACGGTCGGCAACAACGCTCGCCCTACTCAATATAGGGCAAGGCATCATCATTGCTGGCGGCTTGACAATTGTCATGATTTTAGCGGCACGCGGTTTGGTAGCTGGAACCATGACCATTGGTGATTTTGTCTTAGTTAATAGCTACCTCGTACAACTCTATCTGCCGCTTAATTTTTTGGGTTTCGTTTACCGAGAGATAAAACAATCCTTGGCTGACATGGAGCAAATGTTTGCTTTATTAAAAATAGATGCCGAGGTCGATGACCCTCCCGGCGCGACGGAGCTAAAAACGGCGCGAGGCGAAGTAACATTTAACGCTGTCGTCTTTGGTTATGACCCGCGGCGTCCTATTTTAAAAGGAATCAGCTTTACAATCCCGGCCGGCCATACTCTGGCTATTGTCGGGCCTTCCGGTTCTGGTAAGTCGACGATCTCACGGTTGTTATTCCGATTTTACGATGTCGACGACGGCGCTATTTTAGTCGACGGCCAAGACATTCGCAGCGTGCGGCAAGCTTCTCTTCGAGCTGCGATCGGGATTGTCCCTCAGGACACAGTTTTGTTTAATGATACCCTCGCTTATAATCTTGCTTATGGCCGCCCCGGTGCCAGCCAAACTGAGGTTGAGCAGGCAGCGCGACTAGCGCGCGTAGACGATTTTGCCATCAAGCTTCCCGATGGATACAAGACGCGGGTTGGAGAGCGAGGATTAAAGTTGTCGGGTGGTGAGAAGCAACGCGTCTCGATCGCTAGAACGATTCTGAAAAATCCACAAATTCTTTTATTCGATGAAGCCACCAGCGCCCTCGATTCTCACACAGAAAAAGAAATTCAAGCTGCCCTTCGCCAGGTCAGCCGTGATCGTACAACCCTTATTATCGCCCATCGCCTATCAACAGTTGTCGATGCTGACGAAATCATTGTTTTAATGGAGGGGCAGATTGTTGAGCGCGGCACCCATGCAAGTCTACTTGCAGCCGAAGGCGCCTATGCAGCGATGTGGGTAAAACAGCAGCAAAGGGAAAGTTCGCCAATCACTCCCTCTTCCTTCGCGTCTGAACCTATCGCTCTGCAATCTTAATGACAGAGCCTTCTATCACAGATTGGGCCGCGAGAATTATGGCGGGTGATCGGCGTGCCTTGGCTCTTGCGATAACCTTGACGGAATCTCAGCGTATCGACCATCGCACCGAAGCGGATGCTTTGTTAAATCTTATTTGGTCTCGGACTGGCCACGCTATCCGGATTGCGATTAGTGGCCCTCCCGGTGTAGGCAAATCCACTTTTATCGAAACCCTTGGCACTCATGCTCTTGCTGCAGGCCGCCGAATCGCCGTTCTTGCGATTGACCCTTCCTCACGTCTGTCAGGAGGATCGATTTTGGGCGATAAAACCCGAATGGAGACCTTAACCCGTCATGCAAATGCCTATATAAGACCATCTCCCGCAGGGGAAACCTTGGGTGGCGTCGCGCGGCGGACACGAGAAGCTATCGCCTTATGCGAAGCAGCAGGTTTTGATCTTGTTATTATCGAGACCATCGGTGTTGGTCAGTCCGAGCTCACCGCTGCAAATATGGTCGATATGTTCATTTTGCTTTTAGCACCCGCTGGCGGCGATGATCTTCAGGGCATTAAGCGAGGAATCGTCGAGATTGCCGATCTTCTTTTGATTAATAAATCTGATGGAGATCTTGAGATTGCCGCGAAACGAAGCGAGACCGATTATGCCAATGCCCTACGCCTCTTGCGCCCGGTCTCAACGGATTGGCAACCGCAAGTCCACCGCTGCTCAGCTTTAACCGGCTATGGTATCGATATAGTCTGGTCAACAATCCTGGCCCATGCAACGGCTATCACAACATCGGGGGAACGTGATCGGCGGCGATGTCAGCAGGATATCCTCTGGTTCCGCGAAGAATTACGGGAACGATTATTGAATTTTTTTGAAGTTGACCCTTCTTTACGCTTGTTTATCCCTCGCATTGAAGAAGATGTGCGTCGTCATATTCTAGCGCCGCCTACGGCTGCGCAACGTATTTTAAACACTCTTCCTTTACCGCGCGAAAGATAGATCGAACTCGAGATTCAAATTTTGACTATCCTATGATAGATTAACGATTCTTTTGCCTTGGAATTGCCATGTACCGTTATCTTGTTCTTATCGCTATTTGCTTAAATCTGAGCTTTACCGGGCTCAGTTTGCGTCCATTATGGGCGCAAACTGAGCCCGCACCGGCGCACTCACAGCCACAGCTCGATCGGCCCTTATCTAATCAGCCTCAGACCGATAAATCGCCCTCCCCCTCATCAGATAGTTTTGCAGCGCGAATAGCCGACTGGACCCGCGGCATGAATGCTGCGGACCAGTATGTGAATGGAAAACAGCAAGCTAGTGATCGTACCGAGAAATTTAAAAGCAATCTTCTACGTATTCGTGGCGAAGCTATAGAGGCGCGCGATCAAGCGCAGGTAGCAGCTACAGCTGTCGAACGTCTTCTTCGCGCTCTCGGTCCAACAACCTCTGGAGAAAGCGCAGCCCCCGAGGCACCCGCCGTTACCAGCAGTCGGAAGACCTACCAAGACCAAATAACCACTCTGCGAGGTGAAGCAGCTCAAGCAGCTTTGGCAATAGCGCGTGCCGACAGTCTTTTGATGGCTCTAGACGTTCTTGATCAACGTAAATTTATCGCCAGGCTTCTGCGGCAATATCCACCCCCCCTCGCAGCGATCGTCGTTGAACAGACGGTTCGCGATAGTTTGATGTTAATTGGGAAATTGATCGATGCTCCCTTCGACTGGCTCGCTAATCTCGATCTGGATGGTGCCCCTTTACGGGATTTTCTTCTTTATAAGATCGGTATCTTACTTTTACCGGTCATTATTATTGGCGCTGTTACCCGACGGTGGATTGTTCGACGGTTTGGCCGGGATCCTCATATTAAGCATCCCCACTTCGTTCGGGCTTTATTCGCGGCTCTTGCTGAGGCCATCGGCCGAGGATTGATTCCTGGCTTACTGCTGTCTGTATTTTTATTTCGCGCTTGGTCCGACAATGCAGTCGGGTCAGGGCTGTTTCAGGAAGTCATCAAGTTTCTCTGCCTTTCTGCTATTCTTTTTGTAGTAGGCGTTGCTCTGAGTGGCGCCGTTCTCTCTCCGCGAGCGCCAGAGTGGCGAGTTCTTCCTGTTACAGGAAGTGCTGCAACTCATCTCAATCGTTGGATTCGCTTACTGCTTGTCGTCTTTGCTTTCGATTATTTTATCGTCAATCTAACGAATATCATTGGTACTTCCTCTGCCTTCGATAGCTTTTTCCGCCTGACCATGAGCGGTGTCGAAGGTGGATTGGTTATAATGCTGGCACAACCTTCTTTATGGCGACGCCGTATCACCCAAGCTCAAGGCGAAGGCTACGCCGCTGTTCTCGGTAATAGCAGTGACGGTCTTTGGCGATCGCTGCGGATCGCAGCTATTATTATCGCTGCCGCAGGAATCCTATCAGCCTTAGTTGGTTACAGTATCCTCTCTAGGTATCTCATTCATAACCTGGTTATAACGGCCGGAACTATCGCCGCGCTCATGCTCATGCGCGGGCTAATTAGAGAAATTTTCATCGCTCTCTTCCATTGGCGCGCTTTCCGGCGTTCACTGCGGTTTCGTCGCGAAGTGCGGCGCACCGTTTTTTTCTGGATTTGGCTCGCTCTGGATATTGCCCTTGCCGTTGCTACTCTTTTTCTTGTAGCCCCGATTTGGGATGTTCCCTCCGAGACTCTTACCCGCAACTTAATGTCATTCTTTGACAGGATCGCCATCGGCGGTGCTGTGATTTCTCTTAAAGATATCGCTCTAGCGATTATAGTGTTTTTCGCCATCATCGTACTGACGCGTTTGTTTCAGCGCACGGTTGTTGAACGTGTCCTCCGGCAAACCCGGCTAGACCGCGGAATCCAGAACTCCCTAACATCAGGATTAGGCTATCTCGGTGTTGTTCTTGCTGGATTATTTGCTATTACGGTGATGGGGCTGGACCTTTCCAGCTTGGCAATTGTGGCAGGTGCTCTGTCTGTTGGGATCGGATTTGGCCTCCAAAACATCGTCAATAATTTTGTCTCTGGCCTTATTCTTCTATTTGAGCGCCCCGTTAAGGTCGGGGACTGGGTTGTCGTTGGAGATAATCAAGGCTATATCCGAAAAATCAAAGTGCGTTCTACCGAGATTGAAACCTTTCAATCGGCGACCGTTATTATCCCCAATGCCGAGTTTCTCTCCACAGCTGTCCTTAATTGGACCCATGGCAATAGCCGTGGCCGAGTCGATATCACCATATCGATGCATCTGCGGACAGATATAAAGAAAGCCGAAGATATTCTTTTACGGTGTGCGAAGATGCATCGCAAAGTTCTGCGGCGGCCCGAGCCCGTTGTCTTTCTTCAGAATATAACATTCATTGCTATCGATCTTGAGTTACGATGCTATACCGATGATATATCGTCGTCGGGGAGCATTGCCTCCGATATTCGTAAGGCCGCCTTTACAGCATTCGTAGAGGAAGAAATTTTTCTCTCACCGATACCAGCACCGGCACTACCGCCCCCATCACCCGCGCCCACGAATAAGTCCTAACATATCTTAAGTTCTTTTGAGCTCTATTTTGATCACCGACTCACCATGACTATGGTCAGATTTGCTATTTATCCCTTGGCAAATCTGATACTCTCTATTTTAGAAAGAAGCACCTCCTAGAAGAGCTTTTTATCAAAATCGATTCTAGATGATTTTCTGATATCTCCACACGATATGTTTTATTTCGCCATGATAGCGATTGCCCCATCGTGGCGTAAATCACTATCGAACCCTTGACCGAGATGGTTTTGAGGTGATGATCATGGGCTCTATCGGTTTATGCATGGTGCATTGACTATAATCGAGCCGTTCTCTCTTAAGAAAATGAGCCTTCCTGCACGGATAGCGATTGCGCCCTCAGCTTAAGTCGTTAAACTGTACCTGTGGGGGAAGTAATGACTATGCAACAACCGGCCATCATGGTCGAAAATCTACATAAGAGTTTTGGTGCTATTGAAGTATTAAAAGGTGTTTCCTTAACCGCCCATCAAGGCGATGTCATTGCTTTAATTGGATCGTCTGGATCGGGAAAAAGCACCTTTTTACGCTGCATCAATCTCCTAGAGATCCCTGATGGTGGGCGAATCACTGTGGATGGCGAAACAATCGATCTCGTTAAACGTGGAGGCCGTACCGTCCCCGCGGATATTCGGCAGGTGGAACGCATCCGTACGCGACTTGGTATGGTATTTCAGCAGTTTAACCTTTGGTCGCATATGACTGCCCTTGAAAATATTATTGAAGGTCCTATCCATGTCCTAAAGCAACCGCGTCAGGCAGTCTTGGAACGGGCCGCTGCCTTGTTGAATAAGGTTGGATTATCCCAAGACTGCGGTGGTCGCTATCCGAGCCAACTGTCTGGGGGACAGCAGCAACGAGTCGCCATCGCACGGGCTTTAGCTATGGAACCCAAGGCCTTGCTGTTTGACGAGCCCACAAGCGCTCTTGATCCCGAGCTTGTAGGGGAGGTTCTTAAAGTTATTCGAAACCTGGCCGAAGAAGGTCGAACTATGGTGGTCGTTACCCATGAAATGGGCTTCGCTCGCGAGGTTTCTGATCAGATTATTTTCCTGCACCAAGGAAAAATTGAGGAATCTGGCCCACCTAAGGCCATTTTTGCACAGGCAAAATCTGAGCGGTTACGCCAGTTTTTGGCTAGTCAAGTCGGCCGGAACTAAAAGAGCAAGACCTGACCATTGACAAAAGTGGCAGAGGTAGGCTGCCTTATTCGGATGCGATGGGCCACCCAGGGTCCATGGCCCGAAATTAACCATCGGGAGGACAATTGTGAAGTCATCAAATAAAGGCACGATGCTTATTGTTTTACTGGTCCTTATCGCACTTGGCGGTTTGGCGTATGTTTACTTCAAACCCCAAATGACTGAAATGGCGATGACACCAGCGCCAGCGCCAACAACAGCGCCGGCAACGACACCAGAACCCGCGGCAACACCTTCGACGACAGCCGCGCCAACAACTGAACCTGCAACAACTGCAGCTGCCCCTACAAGCAGCTTTCCGAGTGGGATGCCTGCACCAGGACAGAAGCTGCGGATTGCTACCGAGGGCGCTTTTCCTCCATTCAATGAAATTGGTCCTGATGGCCAGCTGAAAGGCTTCGACGTTGATATCGCTATGGCTATCTGTGAGGAAATGCAGATAGAGTGCGAGCTCGTGAAGCAGGATTGGGATGGGATGATCCCTGGTTTATTAGCTAAGAAGTACGATGCGATCGTTGCTTCGATGTCAATCACGGAAGAACGTAAGCAAAAAATTGATTTCACGGACAAATACTATCAAATCCCTGGTCGTCTTGCGGCCAAGAAAGATAGTGGTCTTACCGATACTCGAGAAGGGCTAGCCGGTAAAAAGATCGGCGTCCAACGCAGCACTATCCATGAATGTTACGTGAAGAAATACTTCCCTGATTCCGAAATCGTTCTTTATGGGACTCAGGAAGAAGCTAATCTTGATCTGGTTGCAGGACGAATTGACGCTACGCTTACCGACCGCGAGGCTCTGGACTCAGGCCTTTTGAAAACACCTCAAGGTGCTGGGTTCGACTGGCTCGGTGGCGACCGCGATGATCGGGAATGCTACGGAGAAGGTGCAGGAATTGCGGTGCGTAAGGAAGATTCCGCGTTGCGGGACAATTTAAGTGCGGCCATTGCCCTAATCCGTGGCAATGGAAAGTACAACGAAGTTATGAAGAAATACTTCGACTATGATATTTACGGCTCACCGTAATACACGAGAAAAGACCCGCCAGAAAATCGGCGGGTCTTTCCTTTTTAAGAGTTAGGTAACACAATGAGCTTGCACGGCTATGGGCCACATCTTCTAAGTGGAGCCTGGCTAACAGTTGAGCTTGGATTATTGTCGCTACTTGTGGCGGCACTGATTGGCATGTTCAGTGCTCTTGCAAAGTTGTCATCTATTACATTGCTTCGCTTTGCAGCCCAATTTTACACGACTCTTATTCGTGGGATCCCTGATCTCGTGCTGATGCTCATTATTTTTTATGGCGGGCAAATTGCCCTCAATCAAGCTAGCGAAGCCTTGGGATGGGGATATATTAATATTAATCCGTTCATTGCTGGCGTGCTGACCCTTGGATTTATTTATGGTGCCTATATGACCGAAACTTTCCGCGGAGCGATTATGGCCGTTCCACGCGGACAGATGGAGGCTGCATTCTCCATAGGTATGTCTCAGAAATTAGCTTTTCGTCGTATTCTCTTTCCACAGATGATGCGCCATGCGCTTCCTGGTTTTGGAAATAACTGGCTTGTCATGATCAAAGCAACTTCGCTCGTTTCGATTATTGGCCTTGAAGATGTTGTGCGTATCGGCGATATGGCTGGAAAATCTTTGCATCAGCCTTTTGACTTTTTTCTAGCCGTTGCCCTTGTCTTTCTGGCCTTAACAACGGTCTCCGTCATTCTCTTACGGTGGGCAGAAGCCCACTATGGCCTTGAAGCATAAAGGGCCGATCTTATGAATTTCCCTTTAATTGCAAGTCACCTTGGCCTATTTGTTGAGGGTATTCTGACAACCTTGCGATTGGTTGGCGCTTCTTTATTGATCGGGCTTATTGTCGCTATTCCATGCGCCATTATGCGCACATCACGCAATCCTTTGATCAATGGACCCATCTGGCTCTTTACCTATATCTTCCGCGGCACACCCCTCTTGATCCAGCTTTACCTGATTTACTATGGCCTGGCCCAGTTTCCTCAAATCCGCAACGGACCCTTGTGGCCATTCCTTAGTGAAGCCTGGTGGTGTGCTTTATTAGCTTTCACTCTTAATACCGCTGCTTACACCGCTGAGATTATACGGGGCGGTATTCTCACAATGCCGCGGGGTGAGATTGAAGCAGCCAAAGCTTGCGGTATGTCTATGTTATTACGATACCGCCGTATAATTTTACCTAGTGCTTTTCGTCGCGCATTGCCCGCTTATGGTAATGAAGTAATTTTCATGCTGCACGCTAGTGCCGTCGCAAGCACTGTGACCTTGATTGATATTCTTGGTGCTGCACGAAAATTTAACGGTATGTTTAATACCTATGAGGGTTTCCTAGTGGCGGCACCAATTTACTTTGTTCTAACCTTCACGCTTGTCGGTGGTTTCCGCCTTGTCGAGCGGCGATGGCTCCGTCATCTTAATTTACGGTCATCATGACCGTTTATTTTATCGGTGCAGGGCCTGGCGCCGCCGATTTGATTACGGTACGTGGTCGGAATCTTATCCGGCGATGCCCTGTTATTCTTTATGCTGGATCCTTGGTTCCGCGCGAAGTTGTCGCCGAAGCACCAGCAGGCGCGCGGGTTATTGACACAGCATCTTTAACCCTTGATCAAATTATCACTGAGATGACAGAAGCGCACGACCAGCAGCTTGACATTGCGCGCGTCCATTCAGGCGACCCTTCGATTTATGGGGCGATCGCCGAACAGATGCGCCGCCTTGATGATTTGGGTATTCCCTATGCTGTAACCCCAGGGGTTCCTGCCTTCGCCGCTGCTGCCGCCGCCTTGGCCGTTGAACTTACCCTGCCGGATATTGCACAAACCATCATCCTAACGCGAACAGCTGTACGTGCTTCGTCTATGCCTAAAAGTGAAGACTTAGCCAATCTTGCGAAAACACAAGCAACCTTAGCAATTCATCTTTCGATTAATAACCTCGCTACTGTTGTTCGTGATCTTCTTCCTGCTTATGGATCTGATTGCCCTGTGGCGATCGTGCATCGCGTCACCTGGCCAGATCAATCAGTGACTATAGGAACTTTATCGACAATAAGAGACAAGGTTAAAGCCGCAGGTTATACACGAACGGCTTTGATTCTTGTTGGCCATGTTCTCGCCCGCAAGGGCTTTACTGATAGTCGGCTTTACGCTGCCGATCATAGCCACGTTTTACGTGCTGTTAAACTAAAATAATCTCTATGATACAGCCTAGCTTACTGAGATTTCTCTCGTAGTAATTCCTCCTCTATTTTGCGTCCGTTTTGTCGTGCGAGATCGGTAGCACTTCGACCAGTTAAGTCACGTAGATCACGATCTGCTTTAGCTGCTAAAAGCAAAGCTATTACATTGCGTTGACCATATTTCGCCGCCAGCATCAAAGCCGTTTGACCTTCTTTATTTTTGGTATCGACGGACGACCCCGCTGTCAGGAGGGCTTCGACAATTTCATCAAAGCCGCCCGCAGCAGCCCACATCAGCGGTGTATTTCCAAGACGATCCACAATGCGAACATTGGCTTTATTTTCAAGAAGAACTGTAACCCCTGCAACAAACCCTACCTGACTTGCTAAAATAAGGGCGGTACGTCCCTGCCCATCCGACGCATTAGGATTGGCACCTCGAACCAAAAGTTGATATGTGCGATTATAGTCTTGGTTATTAATCGCCGCCAGAAACGGATTATTCAGCTCTAAAGCGACTTCCCCTCTACTTGGTAGAGGCGCTATCGCACTTACAACTGCGCTTAAGATAAGGACAAAGATAAATTTATTTTTCATGGCTCCATTGTACCGTTTCGTAACCATAATCGCTACTTGATTAATTCTTCAAGATAACCCTACATGCGCAGCTATCCACGATAGTGCTGCTGTGATTTCTGTGGTGGTTTCACCACTTTCAAGCGGCGGGCGCTCAATCATAATAACTGGAAGCTTTAATTGTCTGGCTGCAGTAATTTTAGCATAAGTCGCCTCCCCACCACTGGCCTTGGTAATAAGAACATCGATAGTATGCTTGCGAAGCAACCCCATCTCATCAACAAGAGTAAACGGGCCGCGCCCTAGGATAACATGGATATGTGATGGCAATCTCTCTTTTGGCGGATCTATTTGCCGCAAAAGAAACTCAGCACAAGATATGTTCTTAAAGATTGCTATCTCTTGTGAGCCTATAGTCAGAAAAACTCGAAGCTTCGATGCCGATGGACCACGATTTTGGATTATAGTTTGTATGGATTCGTATGCAGCCTCGATATCCTTGACCATGAACCATTGATCATCGGGATGATGCACCCATGATGGTCGTGTAAAAATCAGTCGAGGGATTTTTGTCATTTCGGCAGCGATACGTGCATGGCGCGATATCTGGGCGGCAAACGGATGCGTTGCATCGATAAGTGCTGTGATATTTTCTTCGCGGATAAACTGACTTAGTCCCTCGATGCCGCCAAATCCTCCTCTCCGAATTGTTCCCGCTGTGATGGTCGGATATTGGGTTCGACCGGCAAGAGAAGTAACGATTTCGATATGCGCCGAGAAATTTTTATGAACATGTTGTACAAGATTTACTGCTTCCCCTGTGCCTCCAAGCATGAGTAAACGCTTTTGTACCGTGTTAGGCATCTGACCGGCCAATAATTTGACCTGCACGATTAATGATCACAACGTCGACGATCATTTCATTTCCTAGAACGGTCCTCGCAATATCCCGAGCTCCAACAGCAATAACATCCGCTAAGCATATATCTTCTTGCTCTGCATGACTCATTGCTTCGCCTACACTAGCGGATTGAGCGATCGCTGTTACTATTTCACGAGTAGCGCCATGAGTCTGAGCAATTTGGCTCAACCACTGGAAATCCACTCGTGATCGACCAGAATGGAGATCCAGAGCGCCTCGAGCTAATTTTGCGAATTTACCGACCCCACCGGCCAAACTTAACCGTGCTACAGGATGACGCCGTAGATATTTGAATACTGCACCGGCAAAATCTCCCATATCGATGAGAGCTATCTCTGGAAAGTCATAGAGGATCTTTAGAGCCCCTTCTGAGGTAGAGCCTGTTGCTGCCCCGATATGATTCAAACCAGCTGCCCGAGCAACATCGATACCACTGTGGATGGCATGCACCCATGCTGCACAGGAAAAGGGCACTACGACACCTGTTGTACCGAGGATAGATAAACCGCCTTCGATGCCCAGTCGGCCATTCATCGTTTTCGTGGCTAAGACTCTCCCTCTAGGAATCTCGATGCTTATGATAAGATCGCGGGGCCCATCGAATTGATCCGCTGCGTTTAAAATATTTACTGCAATCAACTGACGGGGCGCTGGATTAATGGCGGGCTCACCTACAGGGATAGGGAGCCCAGGCCGTGTGACAACACCTACACCTTCCCCAGCGCGGAAGACAATACCTGCTCCTGACCGCCCTAAGGACAACCGTACCCGGATCATCGCTCCATGGGTAACATCTGGGTCGTCGCCCGCATCCTTAATTACCCCGGCCATGACCTCATGTGATGCAACTTCGCCTTCTGCAACGAGAAAGGATGGTAACTGGCCATTAGGTAAACGAATAGAAACCTCTGCGGGAATATGACGAGTCATTAAACCTTCATAGGCCGCCCGCGCAGCAGCCGCAGCGCAGGCGCCTGTGGTCCAACCACGCCGAAGATTTAGGTTATTCTCTGAGGATAACTCTGCAGGATTTGTCATAGCGTTATTATGCGGAAGATGATTGTCTTACGCTAGCCATACTGACTTTCTAAGGCCATAGTATTTCCTTCTCTGATCTCTTAAACTCACCCTTCACTGTTCCGATTTAACTTGGGATTACCTTCGTGACTTTTGTTGGTGAAGATTTCAAACCCGGTTGGGTGTGGCTCGTCGGTGCTGGCCCTGGCGATCCGGGCCTCTTAACCTTGCATGCTGCCCATGCTCTCCGCCAAGCAGACACGGTCATCTATGATGCGCTTGTTGATGAGAGAATCCTTCGCCTCGCCCGTGCCGGCGCTGTTCTCGAATATGCTGGCAAACGTGGCGGCAAGCCATCGGCTAAACAACGAGATATTAGCGCCCGGCTGATCGAGCTAGCCCAAGATGGGCGGCGTGTTCTGCGGTTAAAGGGTGGCGATCCTTTTGTGTTTGGCCGTGGTGGCGAAGAAGCCCTGGCCCTGGCTCGGGCTGAAATTCCTTTTCGGATTATTCCAGGCTTAACCGCGGGCATCGCCGGTCTCACCTATGCGGGAATTCCCCTCACGCATCGTGGTCTTGGAGAATCGGTAGCCTTCGTTACCGGCCATAATACATCGGGTAATGTTCCCGACACTGTAGATTGGATAGCTTTAGCCAAGGGCGCTCAGGTCATTGTGGTCTATATGGCTTTAAAGCACTTAAAGCAAATCTGCGAACGACTTATGGATGGTGGACGAAATCCTCTTGAGCCGGTTGCCATAATTGCAGCTGCATCCACGCCTCGGCAACTGGTTGTGGAAACAACTCTTTCTCGCTGCACAAGCGACGCGGAAGCACAACATATACAGCCACCCGCCATTATCGTTATTGGGCCTGTCGTCCGCCTGCGTTCCGCACTTGATTGGTTAGGGGCGCTTCAGGGAAAGCCTTTACTCAACCTTTTGGATTTTGAATTTCCTGCACCAAGCAAACAAAAAACAATCGGTTAGAACTATCGGATGTCCTATTGCTAGGCTTAGCGCGACGCAAAGTCGCGGCGAAGATATTTGGCCCTCGATCTTAATCGTCTTACCAATATAATATGGTGTTTAATTGAGAATTGATCTCGAGGCTTTATGCGTAGTCCTGCCTTGCAACGCACTTTATGGATTGTGGCTTTTCTCGTCCTTGCCGCTGCATTAGGGGTAGGTGCCGTTGAGTTATGGCGCATACGTAGTGCGAACGGCTTGGCACAGTTAACGGAGAAGGTAACCGGTACTGCGACTGTCGGTGGTCCTTATTCTTTAATCGATCAAGAAGGAAATCGCGTTACTGAACGAAGTTTCCCAGGCCTTTATCGTTTGATCGTTTTTGGTTTCACATCTTGTCCAGATGTCTGCCCGACGGAACTTCAAAATATCAGCGATACCCTGGACCTTTTGGGGTCAGATGTTAACAAAATCCAGCCACTTTTTATTACGGTTGATCCCGAACGAGATACACCTGCCGTGATGAAAGATTTCATTAGCCACTTCCACCCACGCATCCGCGGTCTTAGTGGTACCCCAGAAGAAGTTGCCGCCGCCGCAAAAGCTTTCCGTGTCTATTATCAAAAAGTTCCCACTAATGAACCAAACTTTTATATGATGGATCACTCGACTGTAATTTATTTCATGGACCCAGGTGGTCAGTTTCTTGTGCATTTTAATGCAACGACAACCCCGAAAGACATGGCAGATACTATACATCGATATATGCAAAAAGGATCTGCGTCCTGAGTAGAGAGGCGCCGGGCCTTATCATCGCGGCTCCAGCCTCTGGCTCGGGCAAGACCGTGGTTACTCTTGGCATACTGCGCGCATTGCGCCGGCGCGACCTTCGCGTTAATCCAGCAAAGCTCGGTCCCGATTATATAGATCCTGCCTTTCACACCATCGCAGCGGGATGCTCGTCGGTAAATATTGATCTTTGGGCAATGAGATCGGTGCGCTTCACTCAAGAAGTAAGGGCTCTTAGTGCTACGAGCGATATTGTCCTTTGTGAAGGCGTTATGGGGCTTTTCGATGGGATAGGCTCTAGAGGCCTTGGATCAACTGCAGATATCTCCGCTCTGACAGGATGGCCTATTATTTTTATTATCGATGCTGCTAAACAGGGCACTTCCCTCGTCGCCTTACTTTCCGGCTTTCGATCGCATCGCGCCGATATTGATATTGCTGGAGTGATTTTAAACAAGGTAGGTGGATCTTCCCATGCTACCTTGCTCAGAGATGCGATCGCACAGCATTACCCGGATTTTCCTGTTCTAGGAACCATTCCGCGCAACCCCGATCTTCATCTACCCTCGCGCCACCTTGGACTTATCCAAGCAACCGAAACGCAAAATCTTGAAAGCTTTCTTGAAAAAGCAGCAGACCAAATCGATACCGCACTTGATATCGACCAACTGCTTTCCCTCGCACGACCAAGTCACTTACCCGAAGTTGCAGCACCGGAACCGCCACTTCCTCCCTTAGGACAGAGAATTGCTGTCGCGATGGACGCCGCCTTTGCTTTTACCTATCCGCAAATTTTAGCAGGTTGGCGAAAGTCGGGTGCCGAAATCTTGCCATTTTCGCCCTTAGCAGGAGAAAGTGTGCCCACGAACGTTGATGCTGTTTTTTTACCTGGCGGTTACCCTGAATTGCATGCACCTGCGCTCACCGCATCTTCTTTTTTACCAAGCTTGCGCACTGCAGCAGCGCGCCAAGCAGTCATCTATGGCGAATGCGGCGGCTATATGATTTTAGGGCGAGGGATAGTGGATACCAAAGGTCACCGCCATGCTATGGCCGGACTATTACCACTTGAAACAAGTTTTGCAGAACAGAAACGCCATCTTGGATATCGGCAACTTAGTCTTACCACCTCCTGCATTTTAGGATCCAGGGGGGCAACATTTCGTGGTCATGAATTCCATTATACGACTATTTTACGCGAATCGGGCGCGAATTCCTTATTCACTGTGACTGACGGCCTTGAGAATGTCTTAGGACCTACAGGTCTCATCCAGGGCCGCATCGCTGGGAGTTTTATCCACTTAATCGATCACTGCGAGATGCCCCTTGGCAAAGATGCGTAAGGAGTTTATCGAGGATTATGCCTGCGTTGCGCCGTCAGCCTGTTCGCCGTAAATCTGCACCCTTAACCATTGTCTTGGATAAAGTCGAGAAGATGGTCGAGGTGCGTATTGATCACCGGGCGCGTCAACTTCTTCTTAAGATTAGCCCAAATGGTCATCTTGAATTGGTTTTGCCACCCTATGTATCGCGACGCGATGGTATTGCTTTTTTGGAAGAACGCCGTTTGTGGATTAGTCAAAAACTTCGCCACATTCCAAAACCTATCTCTTTAACTATCGGCGCCGAAATCCCCATCTTGGGAACCTTGTATCGTGTAACTGAAGCTGCGCCCTGTGGGCGAGGCGTTGCTTGGTATGATCAAAGAGAGACCGAGGCTATGCCTTTATTGTGCATCGCGGGAAGACCCGAACACGTACCGCGTCGGCTTAAAGATTTTCTAAAATCTGAGGCGCGGCGGCTTCTCGTACCCATAGCCGAACAGCACGCTCGTACCTTGGGTGTATCCTTGCATCGTATTCGTTTTGCAGAAACACGCCAGCAATGGGGGAGCTGTACTGCAGCAGGTGACATTTCTTTTTCGTGGCGGTTAATCTTGGCACCTGAATGGGTTGCTAATTATGTTGTGGCTCATGAGGTCGCCCATTTGTGTGAACTGAACCATAGTCCAGAATTTTGGAATCTCGTTATTCAGCTTATGGGCGATCGTCGTACGGTTGTCACTGCAAAAGCCTGGTTACGAAGCCACGGTGATTCCCTACATCAGTACGGTTAACACCTTAAGGACCCTCTTTTGACGATACCCAAGCCTGGTGCATCACCACTGCCCCACAAAAAACCTCCTGCCTCTGGAATTATTTTGGCTCTTCTAGCAGCTTTAGCAGCATCGGGCCCCATCTCGACTGATCTTTATCTTCCCTCCTTACCCCGATTACGACTTCTACTTGGGGCTTCCGTCGCAGAAGCACAATTGACTTTAAGTTTCTTTCTGGCGGGTTTTGCAATCGGCGGCCTACTTTATGGACCTCTTTCCGACCGTTTCGGTCGTCGCCCACTTATGTTTGCAGGGATGAGCGTTTATGTTTTGGGTTCCCTTGCCTGTGCCTTTGCTCCTACGATTGAGTTTTTGATAGCCGCCCGTTTTATCCAAGCCTTGGGTGGTTGTGCTGGAATTTCTTTATCGCGTGCAATGGTCCGCGATCTCTATGGTCCGCTTGGAGCGGCTAAAGCATTGGCTATCATTGGGGCGGCTATGGCTATAGCCCCTATGATTGGCCCTGTTTTAGGCGGCACTATCGAAGCACACTTCGGATGGCGAGCAAATTTTGGAGTTCTCATCTTTTTCGGATTAAGCTGCCTTGGCGGGATTTGGTATCTCTTGGCAGAAACCAATCGCCATCTTAATCCTCTCGCTACTCGACCTACAGCTATTCTCGCGAACTATAGAGCGTTACTGCGCCAACCTCACTTTCGTAGCTATACAGCGATGATCACTTGTTGTTATGGAGGACTCTTCGCTTTCATCTCTGGATCATCTTATGTTCTTATGGATGTTATCGGGCTCAGCCCTGCCGCTTATGGGTTCTGTTTTTCTATCGTCGTTGTTGGCTATATCTTGGGAACCTTGACATCGATTCGCTTTGGTCATCGCCTCGGCATTGAAAGAATGATCGGTCTTGGTGCAGGGATTTCTAGTATTGGCGGCATGATCATGGCGTGCACCGCCTGGATCACGCCTTTATATGGCAAGCTTGGTGTCGCTGCTATTGTTCTTCCCATGATGCTATACACCGCAGGGGTAGGAATGATGTTGCCAAATTCCCAGGCTGGTGCCATCGCCCCGTTCCCTCATATGGCAGGAACGGCTTCATCGCTTCTTGGATTTATGCAAATGACTGGGGCTGCGTTATTTGGAGCGTTACTAGGACATTTTTACGATGGGACAGCACGACCTATGGCAAGCGCTCTCGCTCTTATGGGCAGCCTTTGTTTAGTGATTTGGCTTCACCGCCTTCGGCATTCTCCTCCTCTTACCGATACTCACCCCTAGAATCCAAAGCACTCGGAGAAGCTATTCTCGTGAAGGAAGAAAGCCTTCAGTCGTTATATGTAAGGCAGACCGATCGTTGGCATTCTCGGATACAGGTCGCATAGGAGGTGCCGGATGGAGGATTGATGGTGATGGTGCTACTTCAGCCACAACCGCATCGTCTGGTGGAACGCTCAGTGAGCGCGGCGGTAAGCCTGCGTGGGCGGCCATCATAAATTTATGCCAAAGCTGCGCAGGCAAGCCACCGCCTGTTACCCTGCGCATCGGCTTGTTATCGTCATTACCCATCCAGACAACTGTCGCCAGGTCAGCGGTGTAACCTGCAAACCATGCATCTCGAAAATCCTGACTTGTTCCTGTCTTACCTGCGGCCGGCCGATCGAGGGCTGCAGCTTTTCCCGTTCCAGATGTTATGACTCCTACCATAGATCATTCAGATCCGTCATAACCTCTGCTGTAATAATGCGCGGCTTAAGAGATCCTTGTCGTTGGTAGAGGATAGCACCCGTACCATCGCGAATTTCCTGAATGGCATAAGGCTGTGCCGGCATACCACCCGCGGCGAAAGTCGCATAGGCGCCCGCAAGTTCAAGCGGCGATACTTCCGCGGTGCCTAGAGCGATACTCGGATTAGGTGGAAGCGGTGAAGAAATACCGAGACGCCGGGCTGCATGGATAACATTGAGCCGGCCAGCCTTCTCTGAGACTTGTACCGCGATCGTGTTAATCGAACGAGCGACCGCTTCCCGCACTGTCACTCGCCCTAAAAATCGACCATCAAAATTTCCCGGCCTCCACCCATCAACTTGAATAGGTTGATCCTCAAATTCTGCATCAGGGGAGATACCTGCCTCTAGACCTGCTAGAAATACAAAAGGTTTGAAAGCAGAGCCCGGCTGACGTAAGGCCTGAGTTGCTCGATTAAACTGTGAGCGATCGTAATCACGCCCCCCTACCATGGCACGGACTGCTCCGTCGGGCGCAAGAGAAACCAAGGCAGCTTCTCCTACCATCGCCTCCGAACCTCGATTATCCAGGAGAGTTGCCAATTCAGTCGTCGCGATGGTCTGCATCCGTAAATCCAATGTCGTTTGCACAACAAGATCACGGTCGCCACCACTGATATAATCGCTAATTTGGTCAGCCACCCAATCCGCGAAATGCTTACCCAATCCTGAGGAAGCTACGGCAAGCGTGCCCATTCCTTTAGTTTCTGCGGTTTGACGGTCGGCTAGCGTTATATATCCAGCTGTTACCATAGCATCGAGAACTTGCGATGCCCGTGCCATCGCTGCCTCAGGATCAGAGGCCGGGCTGTAACGCGATGGCGCCTGTAAAAGCCCCGCTAAGACTGCAGCTTGGTACAGAGATACCTCGCGCGCTGAAATACCAAAATATTTCTGCGCTGCTGCCTCAACACCATAGGCACCACCACCTAAGTAAACACGGTTTAAATAAATTGAAAAAATTTCATCCTTGGTAAAGCGATTTTCCAGCTGAAAGGCCAGAAAAAGCTCTTGTACTTTACGTTTAATTGTACGGTCTGGTGTCAAAAATAGAATCTTAGCCAGTTGCTGCGTTAAGGTAGATCCTCCTTGACGGAAACGTCCTGCCCGCATGTTTGCAATAACTGCGCGCGCTAAACCTCGACCATCGACGCCGATATGACTGTAAAAGCGCCGATCCTCAATCGCCATTACCGCTTGTGGTAAATACGGCGGAAGCTCGGACACCGTAACGGCTGAACCATGAAACTCGCCGAAGGTCGCGAAAATCTTCCCCTCTTTATCGGCAAGGGCGATGCTCGGTCGGCGGCCAATAGTGCCAAGGCCTGAAATATCAGGGAGATCATGGGCATAAAAGCCCAGCATAATACCGCCAAGAATAACACACCAAATAGCACAAACAGCAACCCACTTCGCAGCCGTACGCCAGGGCCGACGTACAGTCTTTGCTTTCTTAGAACTCTTCTTTGTTGAGGATTTTTTCTTACGCGCTGCCATGATTTATTACATCTGTCATCGGATCGACCCCTTTCTCCATTACAAGATTATCGTCGCCACGCGTATGATGACAAAGCCTCATAGCAAAATTACGCAAGGTACACATCACGATAACGATCTGTGGCTGGCTTAGAATTACAACCCAATCCTCGGCAACAAGAGGCGAATTTCCCTGGGATCGAGATCAAGGATAAAGGCAGCATCACGAACGAAGCCTTCCCTTTGAGGATAGACGGCCGTTTTATATTGTGCCTCTGCTTTCTTGAGTTCATCTTTCTGTGGTGCGGTCAAAGCTGCACCCTTGTGCTTTTCTAACGCGCTCATGAAATCTGCTTCAGTCTCATTGTTTGGTGATGCACCGGGAGCAGCCATCGCCGCTTCGACCTCGGATGCCGCCATGCCGGTAATTCGAGAAGCCTCGCTTACGAATGCAGACTTATCTTTACGCACACCATCCATGGCCGTTCGAGCAGCTGCCTCAAGATCACGACGTTGGGATGCGGCAAAAGGGCGATTCAATGCCAGCTCGAGCCGATGAACCATATCTGCTTCCAAAGATTGGCTATAACCTAAAGCCGGTAACAGTGTAATGAATATAAAGCTTGCTGCTGTAAATGCTTGCTGCAGCTGACGGATCATTATCGTTTCCTTTTATAGCCCTAAATTACAAGAACGAGATGAAGCCTAGCTAAGGAAAACTTTATGGCTTTTCTGGGTTAAACTAACTCAGGTCATGCTAGGATATTCGAAGTAATGCCCTACTACCTCCTAAGTGATGAGATCCAATACCTCCCACAATATAGCGCCGCATCTTCTCCCTTAACCGATTATCCATCAGGCCAACACGCAGTCCCCTGCTATCATTTGGGCTATCTGACATCCAAATCCCCCATCATGAACCCAATCTGCCGGGACCAGGGAAGTATCATATTCAGTTCTAACGCCGGAACGGAGCTAACTCATCCTAATCTAGTGACGGGTCAGGGCAGCGTCAATCATAGCGATGGTCTCTGGGATGCCATAAAGGGCCGTAAAAGATCCGAATCGAGGACCCTGCGATTGTCCTAGTAAGACTTCGTAAAGAGCTTTGAACCACTCCCGTAATGGTTCGAACTGATGTTCTTTGCCAACGGCATAGACCTCATTTTGAATGGTTTCCGCATCAGCGCCTTTATCTAAACCGCGAAAGCGGTCGGCAAGATCTAGAAAAGCCTTGCGCTCAACCTCATTAGGGGCGCGGTAACTTTTCGTAGGAGCAATAAAATCATGATAATAGGCGATCGCATACCCAACCAACCGATCAAGGCTTGGATCGGTCTTGGCATTCACCCCAGGGGCATAACGGGAGATAAATCCCCAAAGGACCGCCTTATCGTCAGTTGCTGCCGCCGCCACCAAATTTAGCAACAATGTAAACGAGAGCCGAGATGTCTCTAGCGGTGGATTGCCATCGTGAATATGCCACACGGGGTTTTCGAGTTTTTCAGCCGGTTGTTCGGTGGAGAACTTTGCAAGAAAATCTTGATACTCGTCCACAGCCTTGGGAATCACATCGAAGTAAAGCCGCTTCGCTGTGCGGGGTTTTTGAAACATGAAATAGCTGAGGCTCTCAGGGGGTGCATAACGAAGCCATTCCTCCATAGACAACCCATTACCCTTGGATTTGGAAATCTTTTCACCATCCTGATCCAGGAACAGTTCATAGTTAAAACCTTCAGGGGGCCGCGCCCCCAAAACTTTGCAAATCTGACTCGATAATTTCACAGAATCGATCAGATCCTTGCCAGACATTTCGTAATCCACATCAAAGGCGACCCAGTGCATTGCCCAGTCTGGTTTCCACTGCAGCTTACAACACCCACCGGTCACCGGGGTTTCGGTCAGCTGACCTGTATCGGGATCGCGGTAGACGATGGTGCCACTCTCTACCTTTACCTCTTCAACTGACACCTGCAAAACCTTACCTGTTTTAGGACTAATCGGCAGGAATGGGCTGTAGGTCGCCTGGCGCTCGGCCCGGAGGGATGGCAGCATGATCTTTTGGATCGCATCGAAGTTTTGCAAAACCTTCAGCAAAGTCGCATCGAACATTCCTGAGAAATAGCAATCGGTCGAACTGCGAAATTCGTAATCGAAACCGAACTGATCCAAGAAAGCACATAAACGAGCATTGTTATGGTGCCCAAAGCTTTCATGAGTGCCAAAAGGATCTGGGATCTTGGTGACAGGTACCTCAAGATACTGAGCCAACATGTCTTGATTGGGCAAATTAGAGGGAACCTTGCGCAGCCCGTCCATATCATCCGAAAAAGCAATCAACTTGGTCGGGATATTCGACATACGCTGAAAGGCCTGGCGCACCATGGTGGTGCGAGCCACCTCACCAAAGGTACCGATGTGCGGTAAGCCTGAGGGACCATAGCCAGTCTCAAACAATACATAACCCTTAGCTGGGGGGTGTCCACCAAGACGCGCAATGATCTTGCGCGCCTCTTCAAATTGCCAGGCGCGAGCAGAAAGGGCGAGGCTATGGTCGGCAGTCATGACAAGCTCCTAAAAGACCGTGAACTGTCTTTAGCAAGTTATGTGCCCGGTTCCTACCCTTAACAAGCATGGGTGTTCAATAATCAACGTCAGGCGGATCGGCGGGAAGGATAATCTTTGCGACCCTCAGGCGCTTCATCAAACAACTCTGCTAACTTTTCCATCATTGTACCGCCAAGCTGCTCCGCATCAACGATGGTAACTGCCCGTTGATAATAACGGGTGACATCATGGCCAATCCCTATAGCAACTAATTCGACAGGCGATCGTCTTTCAATCAGAGCGATGGCTTCACGAAGGTGTTGTTCAAGATAATTACCCGGATTAATCGATAAGGTTGAGTCATCCACCGGCGCTCCATCAGAAATGACCATCAGGATGCGCCGATGCTCGGTGCGCGCAAGCAGACGATCGTGCGCCCACAACAGCGCTTCACCATCAATATTCTCTTTTAAAATTCCCTCCCGCAGCATAAGACCCAGGTTCTTGCGGGAGCGCCGCCACGGCGCATCGGCACTTTTATAGACAATGTGTCGTAAATCGTTAAGGCGCCCTGGATTAGCTGGTTTACCCTCTGCAACCCAACGCTCGCGGCTTTGTCCCCCTTTCCACATACGGGTCGTAAAGCCTAAAATTTCCACCTTAACCCCACAGCGCTCGAGAGTCCGCGCAAGGATATCGGCACTCATCGCGGCGATTGTAATTGGCCGACCCCGCATTGATCCGGAATTATCAATCAATAAAGAAACCACCGTGTCCCGAAACTCGGTATCGCGTTCACGCTTGAAAGATAGAGCATGAGTAGGCGTTATCACCACTCGCGCCAAACGGCCGGTATCCAGCAAGCCTTCTTCGAGATCAAACTCCCAGGCGCGTGTCTGTTTCGCCATCAATTTGCGTTGCAGCCGATTAGCGAGGCGAGCAACGATGGTCTGTAAGCTTTGCAATTGTTGATCGAGTTGCTGACGCAATTTTGCTAATTCTTCTGAGTCGCACAGATCTGCCGCATCGATAATTTCATCGAACTGAGTGGTAAAGGCCTGATAGGCAGAACCCCTATCAAGTCGCTCATCCCAATTTGGTCGTGTGCGTTGGCCAGGACTATCAGACTCGCTCTCAGCACCAGACGGCATAGCATCCTCAGCATCGCCCTCGCCTAATTGATCCATACCATCTTCATTCATTTCGCCACTGGGCTCCCCTTGCATAGGAGTGAAGGCCCCTGAAGATGATTCGTCTTCGCTTGTGGCATTTAGGTCCTCGGTATCTTCGCTTTCGCTCTCGCTATCTTCATCGTCATTTTCATCAGCACTATTGTCAGATCGTTCCTCCCCAAGCTCCAACTGAAGGCTAGCAATCAAATGCCGGGCGACCCGAGCGAATGCTTGCTGATCGGCAAGCAGCTCGGATAGGCGCGTAAGATCGCTTCCGGCCTTGGCCTCGATAACGGGACGCCATTCAGCAACAAGCGGAGCAGCTGGTGGTGGTGGAGGTGCCCCCGTAAGAATCTCGCGCAAAACCAAGCGTACAGCATCGGGCAGAGTGGTTTCATCTCGATTTCGAATATGCTGATAGCCCTGTCGGCGATAGCGACTTTCAAGGGCCGTTGCAATATTCGCGGCTATACCTGCACGATAGCGGCAACCTAAAGCTTCAACCCGTGCTTGCTCAATAGCATCGAATATAGCTCCGGCTGTTACTCCCGAAGGCATGGCGCGTATATGAAGCGATGCATCAGAATAGCGCAGTCGTAGGGATAGGGAATCTGCTTCGCCTCGAACTTGGGCCACAGCCTCAGGAGGGAGATCTCGGGGTGGCTGAGGTAAGCGGACGATCTGTCCTGCGATGGCAGAATTGCTATCGGCACCAAAACCTACTTCGAGATCATCGCGTCGCGCGAGAGCCCGAACCGTTGTTGCGGTTGCTCGTTTAAATATCTCGAGCGCATCTTCGTGGCTCAAGAGCGATCTCCTTCACGAATCTCGTCTTTTATGATAGACGAACTGTATGTCCATCTTTGGTTAATTCTTGACCAAAGGCGCGCTGATAAAATTCAGCGAGAACGGGCCGCTCGATCTCATCACATTTGTTTAGGAAAGTGACCCGGAAGGCAAAGCCAATATCACCAAATAATTGTGCATTCTCAGCCCAAGTAATCACGGTTCGTGGTGACATCACCGTAGAAATATCGCCATTGACAAAGCCGGCACGCGTCATATCGGCAACCGCGACCATGGCAGCAATATTCTTACGCCCTTCCGCATTGTCCCATTTGGGAGCTTTAGCCAAGACGATCGCTACCTCTTCGTCGTGGGGTAGATAGTTTAAAGTCGCCACAATATTCCAGCGATCCATTTGACCTTGGTTGATCTGCTGCGTTCCATGATAAAGGCCCGTGGTATCTCCTAGGCCAACGGTATTGGCGGTGGCAAACAAACGGAATGCTGGATGTGGACGGATGACTCTGTTCTGATCCAAGAGGGTTAATTTGCCTTCGACCTCGAGTACCCGCTGAATAACGAACATAACATCAGGACGCCCTGCATCATATTCATCAAACACAAGAGCTGTAGGATGTTGTAATGCCCATGGCAACAACCCTTCGCGAAACTCCGTGACCTGGCGTCCATCACGCAGCACAATCGCATCTTTGCCTACCAAGTCGATGCGACTGATATGACTGTCAAGATTGATCCGAATACATGGCCAATTCAGTCGCGCTGCGACCTGCTCGATATGAGTGGACTTGCCCGTTCCATGGTAGCCTTGAATCATCACCCGCCGATTGAAGGCGAAACCGGCAAGGATTGCGAGAGTTGTATCACGGTCAAACCGGTAGGATTCGTCGACCTCTGGAACATAATCAGAAGCCGTACTAAACGCTGGAACTTCCAACTCACTTTCAAGGCCGAAGGTCTGACGCACCGATAGCTTAATATCGGGCACCCCTGTTGGAACAGATTTGGCTTCGGTGGCCAGGGACATTTTTTGAATCCTTACTTTTATCAGATGAGATCCAAGCCTATAGCACTCCTCTCACTTTAGGCTCAATGACAATCTTTATAAAGATATATTTATATAGTTATTTAATACCATCACGCAAATTGGCGGCTCCGTAAGAAGCCATAAGCCTGATTAATAGCTTTGAGTTGTTCTTCAGCTTCCCGGTCTCCGCCATTGGCGTCAGGGTGATGACGTTTCACTAAGGCTTTATAATGCTGTTTTAAAAAGTCTCGGGTTACAGGTGGTTTCAATCCTAGGACTTTCAAGGCCTTCAATGCGGCAGTATCCCAAACGTCATCTGTTGCTGTTTTTTCTTGAAATCGCGCTTTCGCTTCGGCCTCTTCTTCAGGGTTATCTGCAAAATCAAAAAAGCCAAACTCGTCGACCAGCTTGGGATTAATAGTCCGCTGCTTGTTTTTAAAATCCCAGCGCGGGCGCCGCCAGGTCGTATCATGACGGATTTGCGCTTCGATTTCGGCCGTCGTCATCCCCTTATAATAATCCCAGGCTCGGTTGTAACTCCGCACATGATCAAGGCAAAACCAGTAATAATCGTTAAGGTTCTCACGGCTTTTGGGGGCGCGGAATTCGCCACAAGCTCGGCATTCTGGAACATCGCATCCCCGAAAGGGCGGCGCTTCCGTTCTCGCGGTAGATCGGATCGGTGATTTACGGTATCCAGAAACCATACCCTGAGTATCTCGAAGAGATACAGAACTGGCAAGCGATGGGATGGTTTTAAACGGCCATAGCCCTATATAAAAACTGTATAATTGTTGGAACTTTCATTAAGAAGATTTATATGTCTGCAACTCCTGTCGCCACTCGCATTAAACAGCGGCTAACCGCAGCCCTCAATCCGACCGCTCTGACCCTTGAGGATGAGAGTATGCGCCATGCCGGCCATGCCGGCGCTCGGCCCGAGGGTGAGACCCATTTTCGGCTAGACATCACGGCTTCAGCTTTTATCGGGAAGTCTCGTCTCGAGCGACATCGCATGGTTAACGCCATTCTAGCGATGGAGTTTTCCCAAGGACTTCACGCTTTACGGATCCGCGCACTAACACCCGAAGAAGGCGTGATTAAAAAATAAATCACCCTAAGGTTGCAATTTATCTTTATCAGTGAGATAGTCTCTTCCCATAAAATGCGAATACCTGTGTGCCTCGTATTAAGGGATAAGGGAGGGGAAGGAATGACTAGCAAGTTGCAAACCACCAGCCATCGCTATGTTAATGGTAACGGTAGTCGACGCTCTTCTCTGTCAGGGGTTTTTCGAATCTCCCTCCGCCGCCTTAGCAAGACCCGCTTAGTTAACCGAAATGTTGTCGTTGGCAATCAACGCACGAGTATGCGCCTTGATCCTGATATGTGGGAGGCACTTGATAATATTGCAGCAGCCGAAGGTTTATCGATCAGTGAACTGTGCACTATGGTCGATAATAAACGTGGTCCCGACATGGGACGCACTTCAGCCATCCGTTATTTTATTTTTTCTTATTTTCAAACGGGCAGCCTACCTGCACGATTCAACATCTAATGTTTTAGATTCCTGTTTTAGATTCCCTAGGGATCTTTGTGCCCCGTATAGAACTCTGCGAATTCGTCACGCACGATCGGACCGTCAGCGGCCAAAGCATGACATGTATCTAAAATACGGGGACGGTCTGAGGTTTTGGCTTCCGCCCGTGCCTTGATCGGCGCGATCGCTTGAAAGGTTACCGTAGCCAAGCGCCCTAAAAGCTCAGTTATATGGGTACATCCCTGCACACCTCCAAATAAGGTCCGGCATCGTGCCGTAAACCCAGGAACAATTTTTTCACCGATAAGTTTGCAATAGTCTGGGGTAATGTTTCCGCAAATCGCGAACGGACTGTAATCCGTTATAGCCTCGACATCACGAATAACATAGTCATCACTAATGGTAAGTCGCAACCACATTTCATGAATGGGGACGCCTGGTTTAATTTCTCCTCGATATTTGTTGGTAAAAGTATAACTTTTGGTGTCGATAAGACTTCCCTCAATATCCCACATTCCATCTTGGCGACGAAAAGCTTCGCAATGAAACATCCGGCGATGGATGGGTTCGCGAACGACCGGCGGTGACAACGGCATCGAATAAATCCTTACGCATATTTATTTAACGACCAATTTATCGCGAAGTTGCTGCGGCGTCACCTATGGCATCACTCAAAAAACTTTCAACCTCTTGATGGGGGATATCTCGTGCGACAAAAGCATGTCCGATACCTTTGGTTAAAATAAAGGTAAGTTTACCATCCATAGCCTTTTTATCGCGTGCCATTCGCTGCAGTAAGGCTGTGAGGTGCCATGTTTGTTGCCGAAGGTTAGGAAGGGTAACGGGCAAACCTAAACCCTGGAGATGTTGCCGAGCTCGATCAGCATCGCCCATAGAGCACAATCCTAACCGTACTGAAAAATCGAATGCCATAATCATGCCAATCGCAACGGCTTCGCCATGCAAAAGGACTGAGCCAAATCCTGTTTCTGCCTCAAGTGCATGGGCAAAAGTATGACCAAAGTTAAGCAAAGCACGATCACCAACTTCCTTTTCATCCATAGCTACGACTTCAGCCTTGTGACGGCAACTTGTGAGAATAGCCTCTGTTCGCAGCTCAGAATTGCCAGACAAGACTTCTCGGGCATGATCTTCAAGCCAGTTAAAAAACCCAAGGTCACGGATAAATCCATATTTCACAATCTCGGCATAGCCACCTATAAGATCGCGTCGCGGTAAGGTATTGAGCGTTTCTGTATCTGCAATCACCAACCGCGGTTGGTGAAAACTACCAACGAGATTTTTACCAGCTTCACAATCAATCGCCGTCTTACCGCCCACAGAGCTGTCGACCTGTGCCAACAAGGTCGTAGGGATCTGGATAAAATCGACTCCCCGCAAAAGAATACTGGCGGCAAATCCCGTCAAATCACCCACGACACCACCACCAAGAGCGATAAGGGTAGTCGCTCGATCCATACCTAATTCTAGTGCCATTTCACATATCCGCTGTAATTCCGCAAAACTTTTCGTCGCCTCGCCGGAGGGGACAATGATGTGATCGACGACGATACCTGAAGTAGATAGGGATTGTTTCAGGATCTTGAGGTAAGGATCTACCACTGCTGCATCAGTAACAATAATGGTACGTGGGTGCTGCAAAACAGGAGCAATTAATGTTCCTGCTTGATGCAAAAGACCATCGCCGACCACAATATCATAGCTGCGAGATCCAAGCGCGAGATGCAGTCGGCGTAGTATTGCAGCATCCATGCACCTTACCCCTTCTTTGACTGATGGCACAAAAAATTGTCGAGCGATGCGATGACGTGATCTGTTGTTACTTCAGGAGGATCGTCATCTGTATCCACAATGATATCCGCTTCAGCATAGGTGGGATAACGCTGTTCCATCAGATCAGCAAGTATTCTGCGGGGATCGCCGCGCTTTAGCAAAGGACGATTATCACGACGAGCCGTTCGGCGCACTAAAATATCAAGCTCTGCGCGCAACCAGATCGATATACCGCGAACCTTGATGAGTTTTCGGGTTTCTGGATCCATAAAAGCCCCACCACCGGTAGATAAAATCCGCTTATCCTTTTCTAAAAGGCGTGCAATAACTTTCCGTTCACCCTCCCGAAAAGCTTCCTCGCCGTAGCGGTTAAAAAAATCATCGATGCTACAACCTGCCGCCACTTCGATTTCGGTGTCCGTATCGATGAATGGCCATTCTAAGCGTGCCGCCAATCGGCGACCGATGGCACTTTTCCCTGACCCCATAAGCCCCACCAGCACGACCGTTTTATCACAACAAGAAAGCATCGTTTTCAATTTCAAAAAACCTTCGGTGATCATAATCCTCCCATACGCGATGTCAGCATCCAGAACTCTGTGCAACAGTTAAGGGCCGTACTCCTTTATCGGCAACCCAAAACTTAAGCGATTGCCTGGGTGAAATAGCGGCAATCATTGCCGCAAATTCGCCCAGGTGTTGGCTAAAATTGTAGAGTCACCATGTAACCTCCGCGTTGGCGATGTATAAAATAAGATGATGCGAAAAGAACAATGAGACGACTTTTATTCACTGTTTTGGCTTTACTTATCCTCGCCGGCGCTGCGGGTGCTATCTTTCTCGGTATATGGGATACACCGCCCCCCTCTACCACCCAGGAACATGTGATTCCGAATGACCGCTTCATTCATTAGCATCATCCGCACATTTCTTTTATCAGCTATTATTATTCTGACGTTTATGCCAGCGCGCGAACCACTGGCTTCCATAAAAATAAAGAGTGTAGTTCAGGTTGCGCAGAACCAGGGTGGAAAATCTACGATCGAAAGCGAGGATTTGCCGATGCCGGATGGAAGTCCAATGCCACCGGCAAGAGCTATCCCTTCAGCAACAGCCCCGTTACCATCTGTTACTCCTGCGCAACCACCTGTATCATCCTCTGCACCGACTACATCACCACGCAACACTGCCGTCGAGCACCCCTCCTTAGAAACCGTACCACCGGGAGCAGCTTCAGTTCTTCCGGTCACACGAGGTAACCTAGGAAAATCGCCATCGATCATCTTAACCGATCCAGCGCGCAATCATACGTTTTTTAATGCAAAACTTTTACAGAACTTCGATTCGGTCACCTTACAAAGAATTCTCGAAGGTATCCCTGTTAATCCGCAATCTCCTACTCTGCGCGATTTGGCGCGCCAGTTCTTAATCACCGAACATCCGACCGCTAACCCTGCTCAAAAAGCTCAGATGATCTCATTGCGAGCACGAAAGCTTTGGGTATTAGGTTTTGTTGATGATGCGCGCAATCTATTAAATGCGGTGCCCGATTTAAAATCAGATCCTTCTATCCGTGCTACCAGTTTCGAGGTCTCGCTTTTAGCGAAAGATGCCAAAACTGCCTGCGCTGACCTCAATGCAACACCCTTGTCCAAAAGCGATCTACACGATGACGGCTTCCTTGCATTACGCAAAGATGAAATATTTTGCCTTGCCCTCACCGGGCATGAAGACGAAGCAGTTTTAGCTTTAGATCTCTTGCGAGAACGAAATGGGACTGATCCCACTTTCTTAGCTTTAATCGAAATGATGTTGGGAGGTGCTCCTATTTCTATAGGGGATGCACCTAGTCTTCTTCAATTTATGGCGTTTCAGACTTTGAATAAACGCCTGCCTCCTGAAATACTGAGCACTGTAAACGCTGGTCTCCTGACAATGATTTTATCCCAGGTCACTGTACCCATGGCCACACGGATTGATGCCGCCGAACGAGCGCTAAGCCTTGGTGCTATCGGAGATACGGTCCTTGCTGGACTTTATGGTGCAGATAACAATGCGATGGACTCAGCCGGGCCACGGGGACGCGCTATGCTTTATCGTCAGGCGCGGGATCAATCACAACCACAACTACGTGCTGAGGCCTTAGCTGCTTTATGGTCACAAGCTAAAACAGAGAATCATCTAACACCTGTTATGCTGGTCGCCGCACCGCTTATTGGCGACTTAACGCCAGCTCCTGAAACTTTATGGTTTGCACCTGCCTCGGCGCGATCGCTTTACTTGGCAGGTCGACTAGAGGCTGCCCGCGCTTGGTACAGTCAAACACGCGATGCTGCCGAACGATTCGGTGATGTCTGGCGAGAGGCTTTGATTGAACTTTGGCCACTCGCTTATCTTGCCGATGGTGATGGCGATGTTACCTATGATCAAGTTCTCCTGGATGCATGGATTGATCGCCAGCAGCGCGTTTCACGAACTGCTCGAATCGAGCGTATCAGTGCTCTTATCCAGACTTTAAAGGAGGAGCAAGATCATTCTCTTGGCGGAATGGCCGATGCTCCAACACGTGCACCGCTTTCCTTAGTTGCTAATACCCCAACTACACCTTCAACATCCGATATATCGGTGACAGATTCTCTTCAACAGCTCGAGCAAGCTGTGGCAACGGACCGCAAAGTCGAGGCTCTTACTCTTTGTTTAACCATCGCCGGAGATCGTGAGCTTGCCCGGATAACGCCCGCAGAGTTAACCAGTATCGTGCGGGCTTTGATAAAAATAGGATTACCTTACGAGGCGCGCCGCTTTGCCCTTGATGTAGCCCTGGCAGTGGGCGCTTAATTCCATGGTTGACAAATTCAAGAAAAAATTAGGAAGACCTCCGCAATCTTTCCCTACTCTTGCGCCGGAAATCGAAACCTTTCTTGAAATGCAAATTGCCGAGCGCGGAGCAGCTGCCAACACCATTGAGGCTTATCGGCGCGATCTTGTCGACCTTGATCTTTTTCTTAATCGTCATGGATGCCGTATTTCAACGGCTCGCAGTACAGATTTACGGCTTTATCTCTCACGGCTTGCCGAGACAGGGCTTGCGGCACGTACCGCCGCCCGGCGGCTTGCTGCTTTGCGTCAACTTTACAAATTTCTATATGCCGAAGGACGCAGATCCGATAACCCGGCAGCAGATCTGGAGAGCCCACGTCAAGGTCGTTCCTTGCCCAAAACTTTGAGCGAAGAAGATGTGACGAAGATGATAACGGTAGCACGAGAACGGAAGAATGCAGAAGGTATTCGTCTCTCTACGCTTCTCGAACTCTTATATGCGACGGGTCTTCGTGTATCTGAGTTAGTCTCTTTGCCTTTAGCGGCAGCAGCACGGGAACAAGCCATTCTTTTGGTACGTGGGAAAGGGAACAAGGAACGACTCGTTCCTCTCAATGCGCCTGCCCGAGAAGCTCTGGCTGAGTGGCGGAGCGTTCGCACGCAATTCCTATCGCCTAATATAAAAGGCGATAGCTCTGGTCGCGCACGATGGCTGTTTCCTTCTCGATCGGGAAAAGGGCATTTGACGCGCCATCGTTTTGCGCAGATGCTCAAAGAGCTTGCTCTTGAGGCGGGTATCGATCCTGCAAGGGTGAGCCCTCATGTTCTACGGCACGCTTTTGCTAGCCATCTTTTATCTCATGGCGCAGACTTGCGTAGCCTCCAGCAAATGCTGGGTCATGCCGATATCGCCACCACACAGATATATACCCATGTGATGAAAGATCGCCTGGCGAATCTTGTGAATCATCATCACCCTCTCGCAGGACAGACCCCTGAACATAATCCCGAAGAAAAAGACGATCTCAGCAGTTAATTCGATTGAGGAGAGACATTTAGCCGATGCCAAGCGACAGTTCCACGAATACCGATTGTAAAAAGCACCAACATTGCAATGCTGAAAACAACGCCAATAAGGGAAATTTTCGGCGGTAAGAAAACGATCTTTTCAAGAACAAAAGCGACAAGACTTACCACCGCAGCAACGCGTGAACCTCGGCTAATAGCATACCCAAGCCCCCCATAGATAAGGGCTTCGATAAGCATGCCGATTGTCGCCCCTATTAACTGACTCGTCGATGTTGGACCCATAACTCCTTGATTGAAGCTAGGACTTAACAAGCTTGTTACTGCGATCAGAACTATAACGCCTGCATAAGCATAGGCCGCATAGGCGCCGATCCGTGCTTGTTTCTGCGCCGATTCGAAAGACTGAACGGGGCCGAAAAGAAAATTTCCACCCGATGGTTTAGTTACTTTATTTTGATCCGTCATTCGTCACCTTTTCCATTTGATGTGATACCGAA
>JAWKYA010000012.1:0-50752 GCA_041396725.1 Alphaproteobacteria bacterium | reverse complement strand
ATAGATTCGGCTAAACGCTCCCACGGGTTTGCCTTCGCCTTTGGCACCGCCCTGTCGTTTTAAGGGCTGTCGCTAAATCCAAACTGGCGCTGGATATTCGCCGGCGTTACGCCTTGTTGGCGGAGCTGCTCTAAGGATAAAGCATCGCTCCGCTTGGCAAGCCGGAGGCCGACTTCATTCAATAAACCGATGATGGTGCCAGTTTGGCACGGGTAAACCTAAGAGCGCCTGTAATGCGCGATGCACGTGGGTTGACACGTGGGTTGACACGTGGGTTGACACGTGGGTTGACACGTGGGTTGAAGGCAGAAGATCTTTACCCGGCACTTTACCATGCATTACAAGGGTCGCACCTTGCGAGGCATCGTCATTGCCCAGCCACAGTCATGCCGTCGATCCGAACTGTGGGTGCGTCGCTTCCGCTGCGCCACTCCAAATCCTTGGCGGGACGTAAGGTTAAGTACATGTCTTTTAAATTTCCGGCGACCGTCGCCTCTTTCACTGGCTCGGCAAGCTTACCCTTAACAATGCGGAACCCCGACGCGCCGCGACTATAATCGCCAGTAATTAGATTAACGCCTTGACCGAACAAGCTGGTGACGAATAAACCTTCATCGATATCGGCGATCAGCTCATCCACCGTTACTGTCCCTGCTTCAATCCACAGATTGGTGGTCGATGGCGAGGGCGGTCCCGAGGTACCCCGACTGGCATGACCCGTCGAAGATAGACCCAATTGTCGCGCATTGCGCAAGTCCAGCACCCAGGTTTTTAAAATCCCATCCTCGATCAATGCCCGGCGTCGATTGGGTAACCCTTCTGCATCGAAGGGCTTTGAGCGCAAGCCCCGGCGCCGATGGGGATCGTCGATCACCGATACGCCTTTGGCCAAGATTTGATCGCCTAGATGGTCTTTTAAAAAGCTGGTTCCACGGGCGATCGCGGCACCATTGATCGCGCCTGCCAAATGCCCCACCAGCGTACTGGCTATCCGATTCTCAAAAACGACAGGCCCTTTGAAGGTTTTACTTTTCTGGGCACCCAACCGTGCCACCGCCCGGGCCCCCGCATTATGGCCAATTTCTTGCAGGTCGCGGAGATCGCCGCCATGGGTAGCGGCGGTCCAATCGTACCCGGTCTCCATCCCGTCATCCGTGCCAGCGATGACAGCAACCGAGACGGAGTGACCGCTTCCGATGTAATGACCGTGAAACCCGTTACTGGCAAGGATCGCAACCTCACCACGGCTCCAGCCTGCTTCGGCACCGTCGGAATTGGTGACACCTTTTATGCTGAGGGCGGCATCCTCGATGGCGGCAACCCGCTCGGTAAGATCTTCCACCGAGGGTTCGACGGGGTCCAACCCATCCAGATCCGGAATGTCCCTAGCCAATTGCTCGGGCAAGGCGAGGCCGCAATAGGGATCCTCGGGCACAGTTTTAGCCATGGCCACAGCGCGCAGCGCCAGTTCATCCAGAGCCTTGGCAGAAAAATCCGTGCCGGAAACAATCGCTTGGCGCTTACCGATCAAGACGCGCAAACCTAGATCTTGACCTTCCGAGCGCTCGATGCGTTCAACTTTACCCAGGCGATGACCCACGACCAATGACACATCTTTGACCACAATCACATCCGCCGCCTCGGCCCCGTGGTGCTTAGCCTTGGCTAAGACTGTCTCCATGGTCGTGGATAAAGAATCTGTCTTTGTCATTCGGTTATCCTTTGTTGCCACGCCGTAGTTTAAGTGCGTTCTAATCTTATCGCAGCAGAAAACAATGCTTGAGTTTCTGCGATCGCCAAATCCTTGGCCCGCGCAACACCCCAAGCCTGTTGATCGGAGAGTCTATCCTTGATTAAAAGATAAACGACCTGCATCCCCTTCGTTTCTTGTCGCTGAACATAACGATCTCTGATTTCAAGATCTACCCCGCGCTGAGATTTAAGGTTCGACAGTAGTGTGGATAAGGTTTCCTGACCCGAGATCGTCACTATATTCCGGCCTTCGGCATAACGAATCACCAAGCACCCTCCGTTATCTCGAACGATCGTGGCCGCAGCGCCCATGTAGGTTGCTATAAAAAGCTGGTGCAGTTCTTGCGAAGGAATTTCGGTGCCGCGTACATCGGCAATTTTCTGTACCACCTGCGCAAAGTCGGCTTGAAGATCCCGCGGCAGATCAAAGTCATGGTCGTTTGCCAAGATATAGGCGATCCCGCCTTTGCCCGACTGACTGTTAACTCGGATCATAGCTTCATAGGTGCGCCCCACATCCCGGGGGTCGATCGGCAAGTACGGCACTTCCCACACGACATCGTTACGCCCCTGGATCGCTGTCATGCCTTTCTTAATGGCATCTTGGTGCGATCCCGAAAAAGCTGTAAAGACCAAATCTCCCGCATAGGGGTGACGAGGATGGACCGGCAGCTTGGTGCAATCCTCGGCAATACGGCGCACCCGATCGACGTCGGAAAAGTCGAGACCGGGATCGATACCTTGGCTAAATAGATTAAGCGCTAGGGTAACGATATCCACATTTCCGGTTCGCTCGCCATTACCAAATAGAGTTCCTTCGATACGATCGGCCCCTGCCATAACCGCTAACTCGGCCGCCGCAACGCCAGTGCCGCGATCGTTATGGGGATGAACGCTCAAGATCGTTCGATCGCGGCGACTCAGGTGACGACTCATCCATTCGATTTGATCGGCATAGATATTGGGCGTCGCCATCTCAACCGTTGCCGGTAAATTCAAAATGACTTTGCGCGCGTGCGTGGGTTGCCAGACATCGGTAATGGCTTCGGAAACCTCGAGAGCAAAATCCAGTTCGGTGCCGGTAAAACTTTCGGGTGAGTATTGAAATTGCACCACGGTGTCTTTGAGACGATCTTGCAACCGCACCATTAATTCAGCCCCTCTGACCGCGATCGCCTTAATCCCTTCGCGGGGCAAACCGAATACCACCCGCCGCTGAAGCTCGGAGGTTGAATTGTAAAGATGAACAATAACGCGCCGAGCCCCGATCAAACTGTCGAAGGTACGCTCGATCAAATGATCGCGCGCTTGGGTTAAAACCTGAATCGTTACGTCTTCAGGAATAAGATCGTGATCGATGATGTGACGGATGAAGGCAAAATCTGTTTCCGATGCAGCAGGAAATCCGACCTCGATCTCTTTAAAACCTAACTTGACCAGAAGATCGAACATCCGCTGTTTGCGGGTCCCATCCATCGGGTCGGCCAAGGCTTGATTACCATCGCGCAAATCAACGCTGCACCACAAAGGTGGCTTGGTCATGGTTTTCGATGGCCATTGGCGATCTGGTAAATCAACGGGAGAATAAGGGCGATATTTATAAATGGGCATAGACATGGTGGCTTCCTTAAGCTGAGGTGGGCAGTCCACCGCTCAGCTTTGCGACTCGTTAAAGATATGGGGAGAGATGGCGCTTAAGGCCACCGGGCCGGCCGACCTAATCCCGGTGACCGCTTCTAAGTCGCAACGCCAGGGCTATAGCGCCACCGGCAGGAATAAGCTCAACGCTCTTGGTTGCAATGTCCATAGAGGAACCCTAACGACGGCACGCGCCGAGGTCAACCCTGGATCCGCGGCACTCTTCGTAGCCTTCGATTCCAAGTTTATTTCCAGATAGGCTTGCCCGACCCTGGTAACCCGAGATTTGGCCATAGGTCGGTGATGCGGGTAACGATCTTGGGGTCCATGGCGATTTCCTTGCCCCACTCCCGCGTCGTTTCGGGCGGCCACTTATTGGTAGCATCAAGACCGATCTTCGAGCCTAGCCCACTTTCCGGCGAAGCGAAGTCCAGGTAATCGATCGGTGTGCCTTCGACCATAGTGATATCCCGTTTAGGATCCATGCGAGTCGATACCGCCCACATCACGTCCTTCCAGTTACGAACGTCGATTCCCTCATCCACGACGATCACCCATTTGGTGTACATGAATTGACGCAGAATACTCCAGATCCCCATCATGACTCGCTTGGCATGACCTGGGTAAGCCTTGCGGATCGATACCACTGCGATCCGGTAAGAGCACCCCTCTGGCGGTAACCAGAAATCTACAATCTCGGGCATCTGCTGTTGCAGCAAGGGAATGAACACTTCATTCAAAGCTGCGCCCAAGATCGACGGTTCATCCGGGGGCCGTCCGGTGAAGGTAGACAAATAGATCGGGTCACGCCGCATAGTGATGGCGGTTATCCGAAACACTGGAAACGGTTCGACAGAATTATAATAACCGGTGTGGTCGCCATAAGGACCTTCATCTCCATAGTCATCTAGCATGACTTCACCTTCCAAGACGATCTCGGCCTCGGCAGGAACTTTTATAGGTTGCGTGATACATTCGACCAACTCAAGGCGGCGATTACGCAATAATCCGGCGAATTGATATTCGGATAAGGTATCGGGCACCGGCGTAACTGCGGCCAATATTGTTCCAGGGTCGGCACCTAAAACCACGGCGACGGGTAGGGGCTGTCGTTTGACCGCACCCCAGCGACGATGGTGCTGGGCACCACCACGATGCCGCAACCAGCGCATCAAGGTCCGGTCTGGTCCCAGAACCTGCATTCGGTAGATCCCCAGATTGTAGCGATCGGCCTTATCCTGATCGGGATACGGACCTTGGGTGACCACCAGTGGCCAGGAGATCAAGGGTGCAGGCTCCCCTGGCCAACAGGTTTGAATAGGTAAGCGACCGAGATCGATATCATGGCCACGCCAAACGATCTCTTGGCAGGGACCGCGATTGACGGTTTTTGGGCGCATGGCCATAACGGTACGTAAGAGAGGGAGGGTTTCAAGTGCTTCGCGAAAACCACCTGGCGGTTCCGGTTGACGTAAGAAAGCGAGAGCCTCGCCGATAGCGCGCAGCTCAGAAGGCTCACGCTCCATTCCCCAGGCAACCCGTTCAAGGGTTCCGAATAAATTGATCAGCACAGGCATGTCATAACGACTACCGTCCGCCTTGATAACATTTTCGAATAGGACGGCCGGCCCTTCTTCGGCCAGCAGCCGCGTCTGGATTTCCGTCATCTCCAAAACCGGACTCACGGGATGCGCGACGCGAACGAGACGATTTCTATCTTCGAGGCGCGCGATGAAATCGCGCAATGACGTGTAAGCCATCAATTAATTCCCTCGATCCGAGCGTCGACTCATCTACAAAAATTCCCTATATTTATTCATAAAATCAATATCTTATATCGTAAAGTTAGAATAATTACAGAGAGCCCTTGAGGCTGTTCCACCATCAACTATATAGTTTTCTAATGATATTGCCAAAACATAGCCGCAAAGGAGATAGGTCATGAAAATTTCTATCGGATTAACCGACGCCGGTCGTAAGGCTATCGCCGACTCATTGGTGAAGGTGCTTGCCGATACCTATGCTCTAGCGCTCAAAACTCAAAATTACCATTGGAATGTGACGGGTCCGGCCTTTGCGCAATATCACGCCATGTTTGAAGAACAATACACCGCCCTTTATGCGGCCGGCGACGCGGTAGCCGAGCGGATCCGCACCCTAGGCCATGAAGCACCAGGCGGCCTTGGTACCTTCGCGAAACTCTCCGCTATTAAGGATGGCAGCGGCAAATTGAGCGCCAGCGCTATGATTAAAGATCTGATCGCTGGTCGTGAAGCTGCTGATAAGAATTGCCGCAAAGCTTTGGAAGTCGCGCAAAAAAATGGCGATGAAGTTACCGCTGATCTTATGATTGGTAAAATGACGGATCACGAGAAATCCACATGGATGCTACGGAGCAGCGTCTCTTCATAAAGGTTACGGCAGAAAAGGGGTTATGTCGCTTAACCTTGCGAGGTAGCCGATTGCTTTAATCTTAGGATCTCACCGCCAGGTGATTTGCCTTTACCCGATCCTTCCTTCATAAGAAAATCCTTGGAGAAGGAAACTTACAATGCTGATCAAACGGGTACGTGGCTGGGAACTGAAGGAAAATACCGTAACACCAGAGCATATTTTTGCCGATCGGCGGCGGCTGGTAAAGGCACTGGCGGCAGGTCCTATTCTGGCTGGTGGTTTCTCATCTCTTGTCACGAAAACATCCGCTAAGGCCGCATCGAACGATGAACGCGCCGTTTGGGATAGCCTTTATCCAGTCAAGCGAAACCCTACGTATAAAATCGACCGGCAAGAAACACCCGAATCCGTTGCGACTACCTATAATAACTTTTACGAATTCGGTTCTCATAAAGAAATCTCTGCAGCGGCACAGAAGATGAAGGTCTATCCATGGACCGTAAAGATCGATGGGTTGGTGGAAAAAGCCATGACCGTCGACTTCGACGCGCTCGTTAAGAAAATGCCTCTGGAAGAGCGTGTTTATCGTCATCGCTGCGTCGAAGCATGGTCTATTCGAATCCCCTATTCTGGATTTCCCTTAAAGGCGTTAGTTGATTACGCTAAACCCCTTGGCGCAGCAAAATATCTTGTTATGACCACTGTGGCCGATGGTGCCTCCATGCCTGGGTTGCGCGAGTTTTGGTACCCCTGGCCATACACGGATGGTCTAACCCTCGCTGAAGCAACCAATGAACTTGCCTTCATCGCCACCGGTCTTTATGGCAAACCGATCGGCAAACAAAATGGAGCGCCGCTTCGTCTTGCGGTACCTTGGAAATACGGCTTCAAGCATGTGAAATCGATCGTTGCCTTTACCTTCACCGACAAACAGCCTGTAAGTTTCTGGGAGAACTTGGCCAAGAACGAGTATGGGTTCTGGGCCAATATCAATCCAAACGTTCCCCATCCGCGGTGGAGTCAGGAAACCGAGCGAGATCTTGCAACGAATACCCGTATCCCCACCCAACTATACAATGGCTATGGAGAATTTGTGGCGGCGCTCTATGCCAATATGCCTCAAGATCGGAATCTTTTTATGTAACTTAATATTGGCCGGAAGCAGCCTTCCCTCGAGATTTCTCGCGAGCTTGCGCATGCTGCATATCCTCTAGCTGAAGATCGGTGGCGTTTGTCGTCCCTACTTTTTCTAAGAGAAAATCACGTAAGACCGCAATCCGTTTAGAATGCCGCAACTCTTCAGGATAAACGAAATAAGCTTGAATGATCGGCCCTCTCAGCTCGGGAAGAATATTGACCAACTCGGGATCATTGCGCGTTACATAATCGGGTAAAGCCGCGATCCCAACACCCGCACGCACTGCACGATAAATACCGACAATGTTATTGATTTCAATTGCAGCTTCACGGTGATGACCGGGAGCAATACCGATATCGGTCAACCAATTGATATGGGCGATCGATGAATGAGGGGCTTTGCCATAAACGATGAGGCTATGCCGGTCCAGATCTTGCAGTTTCTTAGGTTCGCCGCGCCGATTTAGATAGTCACGCGAAGCCCAAACTCGCGAGGCAATTGATAATAGGGGGCGCTGAATCAGATCGGGTTGCCGGGGTAAGGACATTCTTATTGCGACATCGGCTTGGCGCATTCCTAGATCCAACTCAGCATCGTCCAGTACGAGCCGCAACTTCACCTTGGGATAGCGTTCGTGAAACTCTTTCAAATGCGGCGCAAGCCAAACCGTACCAAAGCCCACTGTGGTTGTGATCGTTAAACCGCCTTGCGCGCGGTCCTTGGACTCAGCCAGCATGGCTTCGGCCATGGCGAGTTTCTGAAACACATCCTTCGCCGTCATAAACAAAATCTCGCCTTGCTCGGTCAAGATAAGGCCGCGCGCATGGCGATGAAATAGGGGTGTCTTAACGGAATCCTCAAGCGCGCTAATTTGGCGACTGACGGCTGATTGGCTGAGGTTAAGGGATTCCCCGGCGTGGGTAAAACTACCCGCTTCGGCAACCGCATAGAAAACCCTGAGTTTATCCCAATCCATTCTTATGCCTTTTCTATCTTTGTTACTCTGCAGCTGCAGCTGAGCGTGTTTCAGTGACTGTCGCCAGGTAGCGATCGGCCTCGAGCGCGGCCATACACCCCATGCCCGCCGCTGTAACGGCTTGGCGAAATACATGGTCTTTGACATCGCCCGCTGCGAAGACGCCGGGAATGTTCGTCGCCGTCGAGTCAGGCGCCGTTAAAAGATATCCTGAGGCATCCATATCAATCTGCCCTCGAAACATTTGGGTTGCCGGAACGTGACCGATCGCAACGAAAACGCCATCAACCTTGAGCTCCGATAGAGCGCCTGTTTGACTGTCCTTTAACCGCAATCCCGTCACCGCCGGCGGTAAAGGTCCACCCGATGTACCCAAGATTTCATCGACTGTTCTGTTCCATAGAACCGTTACTTTGGGATGCTCGAACAAACGCGACTGCAAGATCTTCTCGGCGCGCAAACTATCCCGACGATGAACGAGAGTAACCTTGGTGGCATGCTGCGTTAGGTAAAGTGCCTCTTCAACAGCCGTATTCCCACCACCGATCACAGCAACTTCTTGGCCGCGGAAGAAAAATCCATCGCAGGTCGCACAGGCAGAAACCCCATGCCCGCGATAAGTCATCTCGGAAGATAGACCCAGCCACCGTGCTTGAGCCCCCGTTGCGATCACTACTGAGTCGGCTGTATAGATCGCACCGCTATCTGTGGCGTGCACAGCGGGGGTGATTACTACGAATTTACGTCTTTACCTCCCGCGGCGCTGGCGGCATGCTCGGCTTGACGCCGCATCTGTTCCATCAGCCACGGACCTTGAATCACATCCGAAAGCCAGGATAGTTTTCAACGTCCGTGGTAATCATCAACTGGCCCCTGGCTCTAGGCCCGAAGGGTCGCCGGGGAAAAGTTCGCCCCGCGCTGCATAGATGGCCGCAGTATATCCAGCGGGGCCAGAGCCGATGATTAAGAGACGGGAATGGATCAGATCCGGCCATTAAAGGCGCCTTTCTCGAAAGGAAAACGGGGTGCGAACCTCTCTGATAGAGAAAGCCTGAGCCAGGGGTGCAAGGCCGCTGGCTAAAGGTCACAGTAAATCTGATAACCTGAGTCTCATGGCAAATGAGAGTTATAAACCGTTAAAACCAAACATATGGTCAAAGTAAGGGCCAGAGTCGCCCTGAATATTCGTCACCCCAAATAATCGGCAGGTTGTATCCCGGATCAAAACATAGCCGCGATCGCCTGCCTGACGAAGAAGAGCCGTTTGATCAAACATTTCGATACACGCGCTAGGTAAGATCCCGAACAAGGAATAGCGATGCGGCGGCGCGTAACCTTCCTGACCGCGGTGATCATGCAGCATAAGATCGGTTTCCGACTGTGCAGTCCACGGCATCAGAAGCGGCATAGATTAAATGACAAAAGGCATCGAAGCGGCGCTGGACCCAGACGAAGAAACAATCGTGTCAGGAGACCCCACGGGGACGACCCGCATAGGATTACGGCTCAGCTTCCTTATAGGTCAAAACCGTATTAAAAATATGAGCACCAAAGCTTGTTTCAGCGACATGACCTGAGGTTTTTATCTTCATATCGGAATAAGGCATGCCATGACCAACCGTCAGCGCCACCACCGTCTGTAAAGTCATACATGAGCTCCATACGAGCCAAACCCACCAGCAAGCTTGGCGTGGCCATTCAGCAAGGCCCCGACCTCGGCAGCGCTATCGTGATGACGCGGCAAGCACCCCATGCGATGCTCTAGCACCTCATGCCCCGCCGCATCGTATAGGCGTAATGCAACAGGCAGATTCGTTTGCGCTGTTGACATCGGCGTCGGCAAAACAATGGGCGGTAACGTCTGCAAGAGAGTAAGATCGGTGCCGGTAAAATATAGGTTTTACCTAAAGATTCCCAGATCCAGGGGATCGTTTCATCTATTTGAGATCGCTGCGCTCGACATTAACGTGGGCGATGCGCTGGCGTGTCATTTTTTTTGTTTGATCGGTGCGAACAACCTCATAGCGGGGACGCACACAGTATTTACCTGCATTAATCTCGATTTGTTGCGGCCACTGCACTTTTGGCAGGAATGTTCCCACATCGATTGCTATCGATCCGAAGGGTGGGATCGCATCAGGAAAAAGTGACGCCCTGGGACGATTATCCATTCATAAATAACACCTTTTGCAAGGAATGGTACAGGGATGGGAATTTTGTATCCAAAGAATGACACGCTCATCCGACTGCGGAGCAGGCAAGCCCGCATAAAGTTCGGACGGCCACGCATTGGCATCATGCGTACAGAACAAAACCGTTGGCGCATCCCCGCACGCGGTGTCCAAGAACCGCATATTTTACCACATCGTGACCCCGAGGGAGTTCAGGACATGAATAAAGAGCTGTCCCGTAAAAGGGGCTAAATTAAAACGGTGGCGAATTTCCTGGCTGTCGAGAACGATTGCTGCGGCGCCTTCGGCTAAGGTCTGTTCGACACCCAATCAGCCAAGATCTGGCCGTTTGCAACAAGAAACCGACACCAAAGAAAAGCTTACAGCGTTGCTTATAACCACGACCAGTAATTCGCCGTGGTAAGGCGCGTATGATGGCCTTCGGCTTCTCGAGCGCAAAGTTGGTTGCGAAGTTAAGCGGATCAAGATAGGTGCGCAGCCAGCTCAAAAGATTATCGGGCAGGCGCGCGTCATCGAGGCTACGAACCGCGCTATCGGGCAGGGAAAGATGCTGAGCTTCAATATGCTGCACAAGACGTATCGCATCAAAGGCGAAAGCGACAAAAATGATTTTTAGCGCCAGAGGCCGATAAATCGGTTACGGGCTGGGCGACCTTGCCCAAAACGCGGCTATATCCTTAATGTCCTGTGCAGCGTACCTGTGATCGGTAAATTTTGTAGCGGATGGATCACGCATCGAGACTGGTCTAAAGCCTAAGGGATCATAGACGGCAATCGGTCCATCTTTAGTCAACTCGGCAATCAGATCTTGAATGGCGACTGCACCTACAGGATGACAGATCGCCTTATAAAAAGCGTTCCCGCCACTTAACATTGGAGAAGTCTCGATCGCTAGACCCATCGGCTTATCCTATGCTGCCGATGAAGGCGTTTCGACCAGGCCGAGCAATCGATGTCGAAACTGCTCACGCCAAACGTAGTATGAGCTTGCCACCCAATTGAGCTGGATCACCCGGCGCTCGCCCTCGAATGGCTTATGGCCATGCCAGGCTTGCGGCGTGCACTGGAAAATCAAAAGCGTTCCTGCATCCGGTGGGACTTCTGCAGCATAGTCTTCAAGATCACGATTATTCCGTAATAAACGAAGCCGTCCTGCCTCCGTGCCCCATGCCGCGTTCAAATAAAGGAGCACCGTAATAATCTTATCCTTACTATCGATATGGATTTGACCATCTTTACGGCGGCACGCGGCCCCGAACAGTGACCATCGTCGGCCGGTTCGTCAAATCGAGATTGAATTTTTCAGCAACAGCGTGGCGCAAGGCCGGACCTTGCAAGGTTTCCATAAGTTTTAAAAAAGCTGAACCCGCCCCTTTGATCGTGGCAAGAGGAAACTCCTGGACGATCGATCTGGGGAAAGTCACGCTCGATCTCTGCAAGATGCGCCGCCAGGAATAAATCCGGGGACGATCATATGAGGGAAGGGCTGTGATGCTATAGGCGTTCAGTTAAACGCGGCAAGATCGATAAGAGTGAGCCGTCCACTATTCTCTGATAATCGACCCTGGTTTCAGGTTGCTTAATTAATCCGATAGGCGGCAAAATGGGGTGCGACAAATCAAACCCCGTACTGTTTCCTTGGACATTAGAGCCAACCAAAGGCTCCTCGGATAAAATCGGCCGCTCTTTTTTGCACTCATCGAGCGGCGTATGGGACACCAATGATACCATTTTCCCGTAAGGCTGCGTATAACCCACTTTGCATTGCAGCATGAAATCGCCGAAACTTGGCGGGCCCCCTTTAACCGTAGAATAAAAATGGGTTTGCCGGTGGCGCAGGCTTCTGCTTCAACCACTATTGACCGCAGGATCCTCCGGTTACGATCACCCCATCCGCTGAACCAAGCCATCCATAATAAGGATTCTCGCCTCCCTATCCAAGACCGCCGCTGCATCCCCGAGACCGCGGCGCAAAGCCCTGACAATTATCATCACCCGTACGGCGCGATGGGGTCACTAATAGGGATAGTTTGTGATCGCGGGCAAACCTGGCCAATGTGATACCGATTTCCTCAGCGCGTTGCGGAAGCGTTAAGTGGTAACGACCATTACCACCGCCGATCCAGAGCCAAGACAAGGGATGCGGCAATGCTGCAAGCTGGGGATACCACACGCCTTGGCCTCTCTCTGGGGCGCTCTGGCGTTGCCCGGCCAATGGCGCCCTGAGTTTGAAGTATTTGCACCCTCAGCCGATCATGGGCAGGGGCGATAACAAAATCAAAATCCTTTACAGAACGGAGTGGATTTTGAACATGGATCGCCCGCGTGTAGCCTTGACTTGCATAACGCACCGCCAAGGCAATGGGGATGATCTTGCTCGCAAGGAAATTGTGAGATCGGCCATGGTGGTGAAAATTCGGCATCGCTCCCGATGTCGAGAGCAGCAAATGGCCATCGGGTCTTAACTGGCCACAGCCTAGGCGGCAGCCAGCGCCATAGCGCTTTAACCCGTACGGTCTTAAGATCGATCGGTGCACAGCCTAGGGCTTCGGCTAAACCCTAAGGCTGGTTCACCATACGATGCCTCCATCGGTCATAGCTAACAGGCTTTCGCCATGAACTCAGCCGTCATGTTCCTATCTTACCTACTGCTCTTTCCCTACGCCAGGAGTCCATTGCCAAAACCGAAACAGTCCTTAGCAAAACGAAAATTATTTTGTAATATAATTGCGCATACTCACGCTATAAGGCTTATATACATTACACTTCTGACTTCCTTACTGAACGGATTCTGCTCGTCGTATTAAACTTGACCCTATTGATCGCCATATCCTGCGAGATTTACAGGAAAATGGGCGTATGACCAATGTAGAACTCATGAAACGATACGCAGGATTTCAGCGCCACCGTGCCTCCGCCGCGTAAGAACCTTAGAAAGAGCCGAAGTTTGATCAGGGTATCATGCCGAGATCGATCCAACCGCCTTAAGCTGATCGCTGTTTTCGCCATGGTTGGTTTATCTCGCCAAGCCGAGTCCGATCTCCGGGCTTTTGAAGCCTTGGTCAATAAACTCCCCGAAGTGCGGGAATGTCATATGCTGGCCGGTGAAAATGATTTTTTATTGAAGATTGTCGCGGTCGATTGGGAAGCTTACATATGTAGCGGTTTCTGACAGGGAGCTTAACCTCCAGCCCCTAATGTGGCTCATGTAAACGCCTACTCGCGGTCCCGCACGGCTAAGAACCTGCCCGGTGGTGCCGATTTCCACAGATTCGCGGCCTCCTCACCCATCTTAATTTTAAGACTATGCGAGGCTGTTGCTTATTTATCACGAGCATTAAAAAACTTCGCAACACCTCGTTCTTTCCTATCCTTTCCATGAGATATGGGCTGATATCCCACGCTTGTTCGTCGGGGGATGACTGATCGGGGTTTAAGATTATGACGCGGCCGACTTTAAAAACTCTACTCCTTAGCGGTTCCGTGCTTCCCGTAGCGGGCGGCCTGGTGACGAGCTATGCTTCGAGTGCTATGGCAGCCGATCCCCTGAAGCTGTCCTTGGGCGGCTTCGCCGAATATTACATGGTGGCGAGCCTCCAAAAGCCTCTAAATTATCTTACTGAAGCTAATAACATCCAAGAAAAGCCCCGCGGGTTTCAGATGTATTGGGAGGATGCGGAGATTTGGTTCTCGGCCTCAACGCAACTGGATAACGGGGTCACCGTTTCCTATCGGGTGGAGATGGAAACCCGCAACGTGGATGCCAGTGGACTAGACATTGATGGCAACAATGGAACATCTCAGATAAGAGGCAGCACCACCAACCGCACGCTGTTTCGTGACGATCATCGGATTGCCTTCACTGGCGGCTTTGGCCGGTTCGAAATCGGCGACACCGCAGGTGCCGCCAACGCCATGCAGTACTCCGCTCCGTGGGTCACCAAGATCGGCGTCGTCGATGGGACGGACCTTCTTTTAAATCCCGGCAATAATGGGGCCGGGATCGGCACCAAGACCGGGGCGTTTAACACCAACAATCGGATCAACTATTTCACGCCGCGGTTTGCACCAGGCTTCCAGTTCGGTGTGTCCTATGCCCCTGAGAATGGGTCGACCGGGCGGGGCAGTGGGGGTGCCGATGGCAATGCGGGACCCGTGCAGACCGAGGAGGATGATGGGGACTTCCAGAACATCACCGAGCTGGGTATCAACTTCGTCCGCTCTATGAGTGGGGTCGATGTGGCCTGGTCCCTTGCCGGTGTCTATGCCCCACTGGAGGAATGCACCTACATAACCTATGGTTATAAGGATTTCCAAGGGTGTATTAACAAGAGTCCCAATGTGGACCGGTACATCGTGCACAACGGGTTTCAGGTTAGCTTCGCTGGCTGGACCATCGGCGCCGGCGCTTCCGTGGATAATCGGGGCTTCAAGGCTGGTCAGGGGATATCCTGGGAAGGCAATGCGGGGGTGACCTATGCCATTGGCCCTTGGGCGGTAGGCATCCAGGGTGGTTACGGCGAGACCAATAAAAATTATTGGAAGACGGGCGAGCCCTACAATACGGGTGCTATTGCCGGGGTCGATACGAAGATGGCGATCGGTCTTGGCGGGTCTTACACCCTAGGTCCTGGGATCCAACTCCAGGCCGAGGCTCAATACATCAATTGGGGCAATCGCCGGATGCTCGATTCCGACGATTCGTATAATGCTGCGGAGTACGAAGCCTTCGACTCTCTGAAACGCTCTCACGGTTTTGCCTTTGCGTTCGGCACCGCCCTGTCGTTTTAAGAACTCTTTTCTATCTGCATAACATAATCATGAAGAAAAGGGCCGGCCTCGGGCGCTGATCTTCGGATCGGCCTCTTTTTTATCTACTAGAGGACGCGTGCTATCGAACTGTTACCTTTCAGCAACAGCTGTAGGATAATTCATCTATTTTTAACAAAACTCCTCGCAGACCCCCATAAAGTGCGATATTTTGTGTGGTCTAGTTTAGAATTGTCGATACCGGTCGGGAGGTAAAAGCTCGGTCTTGTTTTATTCATCCGATTATAACAGAACTTGCCGACACACACCGGAACGGGGAGCAGCTCATGAGAAAAAGCCTCGCAGCGCTTGGTCCACGAAGGATCTAGCGGCTTTTGCAGCGACGACAGCTCTTGTCATCGCCCGCGACGCTTTTGGCGGCCGATCCTTTGAAGCTGTCCCTGGGTGGTTTCGTTGAATACTATATGGTGGCGCGCACCCAAAAGCCGCTGAATCATGTAACCAGTTTTGTGACACCCGATCAGCAAAAGCCCCGGGGCTTTTCCATGTATTGGGAAGATGCGGAGATTTGGTTCTCGGCCTCGACGCAACTGGATAACGGGGTCACCGTTTCCTATCGGGTGGAGATGGAAATTAAGTAACGTGATAGCAGCGGGGTTCAGTAGAGTTTCGAAGATATCGAAAACGCTCAGGTAAGTAGCATAGGTAACAGTACGACCAACCGAATCTGTTTCGCGACGATCATCGGATTGCCTTCACCGGTAGCTTTGGCCAGTTTTTGTGCCATTAGGGACACCGCAGGTGCCGCCAACGTTATGGTAATACTCCGCCCCGTGGGTCACCAAGATCGGGGTTGTCGATGGCACCGATCTTCTTAAATCCTGCGTTTACCGCCGCCGGGATCGGTACCAAGACCGGGGCGTTTAACACCAACAATCGGATCAACTATTTCACACCGCAGCTTGCCCTAGGCTTCCAGTTCGGTGGTGTGTCCCATGCGCCGGAGAACGGCTCCACCGGTCGGGGCAGTGGGGGTGCTGATGGCAATGCGGGACCGGTGCAGACTGAAGAAGACAACAGCACTTCCAGAACATCGAACTGGCATCAACTTCGTCCGTTCCATGAATGGGTCGATGTGGCCTGGTCCCTTGCCGGTGTCTATGCCCAGCTTGGAAGAATGCACCTACATAACCAGCACTTCCAGGAGCGTACCAGGCGACGCAGCAATTCCCTTCCTAATGTGGACCGGTACATCGTGCACAACGGGCTTTCAGGTCAGCTTCGCCGGCTGGACCATCGGGGCTGGCGCCTCCGTGGACAATCGCGGCTTCAAGGCTGGTCAGGGGATATCCTGGGAAGGCAATGCTGGGGTGACCTACGCTATCGGACCCTGGGCGGTGGGCATTCAGGGTGGCTATGGCGAGACCAATCGGAATCACTTTAAAGACCAGGATCCTGGTGGCTCGCTTTATGGGGGTGTCGACACCAAGGCAGCGGTGGCTTTAGGCGGGTCTTACACCCTAGGTCCTGGGATCCAGCTTCAAGCTGAGGTGCAGTACATCAACTGGGGCAATCGTCAAGGTCTAGATTCGGATCAAGATCAGGGGGATAATGGTGCCGAGGTTGCCGAAGCCGTGGATTCGGCTAAGCGTTCCCACGGCTTTGCCTTTGCCTTTGGCACCGCCCTATCGTTTTAAGACCTCTTTTCTATCTACCTACATACGAAAAGGGCCGATCTTGGGATCGGCCCTTTCTTCATGCCTCCACATCTTCATACCCCCACGTCTTCATGCCAGAGCAGCGAGCGGCGCCCCTCTTATATTAATCCTATACTAAAAAACTCCGCTTGTTCTTATGGCCGCCGTTCGCATTATCGTTGTTCGTGTCACCGAACCGCGTAGCCCCCCTGGGCTTGACACAAGACGGGGGCTTGACGCAAAATCGTAACCTTCAAACCATTCCTTCGATCTTCTGAATTTCAAGCGGCGCCTAGCCGTACCGTACCGTCACAATCTCGTACGACTTGATCCCCTTGGGCGTTTGCACCTCCACACTGTCGCCTAAGGATTTACCGATCAGCGCCCGACCCAAGGGTGCCGCAATGGAAATCATCCCATTCTTAATATCGGCCTCCATTTCGCCCACAAGTTGATAGCGGCTTTCTTCGTCAGTCTCTTCATCCGCCAAAACCACAACAGCGCCAAACTGAACCCGGTTTCCCGACAACTTGGTTGGATCGATGATCTCGGCACGACTGATCTTATCCTCAAGCTCCAGCACCCGGCCTTCGATAAAAGACTGCCGTTCCTTGGCCGCATGGTACTCCGCATTCTCGGACAAATCCCCGTGCGCGCGCGCTTCAGAAATAGCTTTGATCACCGCCGGCCGCTCCACAGCCTTTAGCCGCTTCAATTCTTCTTCGAGCTTGCGGTAGCCTTGCAAGGTAATGGGTACGCGTTCCATCGTCTATTCCACTTAAGGTTTTTATCTTAACATCTTCGAAGGGGCCGAAGATCCCCTGTTAGAAATATCCTAGCCCTTTAAGGCAAAATTGAGCAATTCATTCAATAAGTCCGACGAAAATACGCCTGTAGAGGGGTTACATCTAGCGGGGCACGGCCCAAGGCCGCGATAGCCTGCACTGCGGCTAAGGCACCGGAAAGCGTTGTATAATAAGGGATAGAGCGAAGGAGTGCTGTCTGTCGCATCGAGGCACTATCTCGAACTGTGTGCGCACCATCGGTAGTGTTAAAAACCAACTGAACCTTACCATCTACCATAAGATCCACAATATGCGGCTGACCTTCCAGCACCTTATTAACTTGTTCAACCTCTAGCCCATGCCCCCGCAAATAGGTTGCGGTGCCGCGGCTGGCAATCAAACGGAACCCCAGTTCGGCAAGATGCTTACCAGCCTTCACGATCGCAGGCTTGTCGGAGTCCTTCACCGAGATAAAAACTGTTCCTTCTCGCGGTAGGTCGATGCCCGCACCTAACTGTGCCTTAGCAAAAGCTGTGGCAAAGTTGTGATCGATCCCCATCACTTCTCCGGTGGATCGCATTTCCGGACCCAACACCACATCGACGCCAGGGAAGCGCGCGAAGGGAAATACCGCTTCCTTAACGGCGACATGACCCTTGGATCGAGACAAAGTCTTCTCTGTATCGATACCGAGATCTTTCAGGCGAGCGCCCGCCATAATCCGCGCCGCCCATTTTGCCAAGGGACGGCCGGTAGCCTTGGCAACGAAGGGAACTGTACGGCTGGCGCGGGGATTAACCTCAAGAATATAAACTTCCCCATCCTTAACGGCGTATTGCACATTCATCAGACCAACGACCTTCAATGCCTTGGCTAAGGCGATGGTTTGCCGCTCGATCTCCGCCACCACTTCGGAAGACAAAGAGTAAGGCGGCAAAGCACAGGCACTATCGCCTGAATGGATTCCCGCTTCCTCGATATGCTCCATAATGCCGCCGATAAAAACTTGGGTACCATCGGCAAGTGCATCCACATCCACTTCGATCGCATCGATCAGATAACGATCGATCAGTACGGGGTTATCGCCCGAAACTTGCACAGCTTCGCGCATATAAGTAGTTAGCTGATGCTGATCGTGGACGATCTGCATGGCCCGCCCACCCAAAACATAAGACGGTCGCACCATCACAGGATAGCCAATCGCTTCGGCAATCTCGACCGCTGCCTCGGCATTTGTCACTGTCCCGCTATCGGGTTGTTTAAGCTTGAGGTCTTGTACCAATTGCTGAAATCGTTGTCGGTCTTCGGCAAGATCGATCGCATCGACGGAGGTTCCAAGAATGGGAATGCTTGCCGCTTCGAGTGCATGGGCAAGCTTGAGCGGCGTTTGCCCACCAAATTGAACAATGACACCCAAAACCTCACCCACCGCGGCCTCAAGATGGATAAGCTCGATCACATCTTCTGGGGTTAAAGGCTCGAAATAAAGACGATCGGCCGTATCGTAATCGGTCGAAACGGTTTCCGGATTGCAATTGATCATGATGGTCTCGAACCCCGCCTCTTGCAAAGCATAGACCGCATGAACACAGCAATAGTCGAACTCGATTCCCTGCCCGATCCGATTGGGACCACCACCTAAGATAACGATTTTGCGCTTGGACGTCGGCTCAGCCTCGCATTCGCTACGGATCGCCGTCCCGTCGGACGCAAATTCAGATTCGTACGTACTATAGAGGTACGGTGTGTGCGATGCGAACTCGGCCGCGCAGGTATCGATTCTTTTATAGACGGGACGTACACCCATAGCCTGACGCTGTTTCATAATCCCTTCCGCGGTCATGCCCACAAGCTTAGCAAGGCGCGCATCGCTGAACCCCATGCGCTTCACCTCAAACCAACCCAGAGCGTCTTGCGGCACACCTTCGGTTCGAATCCGATCTTCGACTTTTAAAATGGCATCGATGCGGGCAAGAAACCATGGATCGATCCGCGACGATTGATGGACCTCGGCTATAGACATTCCCTGGCGCAAAGCTTCAGCTACATAAAGAATGCGCTCAGGCGTCGGTCGCGCCAGGGCAGAGATCAGACTATCTTTATCCGCACCATTGGTGGCGCCTGGAATTTGAATGTCATCGAATCCCGACAGATCTGTTTCTAAGGACCGTAATGCTTTCTGCATCGCCTCTTCGAACGAACGGCCGATGGCCATAGCTTCGCCCACGGATTTCATCGATGTCGTCAAGATCGGCTCGGCGCCCTTAAACTTTTCGAAGGCAAAGCGGGGAATTTTTACGACCACATAGTCGATGGTCGGCTCGAAAGAAGCTGGCGTCGTTCCGGTAATATCGTTCGTTAACTCATCCAAGGTATAGCCAACCGCGAGCTTCGCGGCAACCTTGGCAATGGGAAATCCCGTAGCCTTAGATGCCAGGGCGGATGAGCGCGAGACACGCGGATTCATCTCAATCACCACCATGCGACCATCAACCGGATTAACCGCGAACTGAACATTAGAGCCGCCAGTCTCAACCCCAATCTCGCGCAAACAACGGATCGAGGCGTCGCGCATGATTTGAAATTCTTTGTCGGTCAGAGTAAGCGCCGGCGCGACGGTGATACTATCGCCCGTATGGACGCCCATAGGATCGAGATTCTCAATGGAACAAATGATGATGCAATTATCTTTGCGATCGCGCACCACCTCCATCTCGAATTCTTTCCAACCCAAGACCGATTGCTCGACCAGAACCTCCCCCACAGGCGATGCCGATAAACCGAAGCGAAGGATGTCGACGAATTCCTGACGATTATAGGCGATACCGCCGCCACGTCCACCCAAGGTAAAGCTTGGGCGCAAAATTGCCGGTAACCCAACGACATCGACCGCCGCCACGCCTTCATCGATAGTACGCACCAACCGGCTTTCCGGTGTCGCCAGACCACAGCTGTTCATCGCAGCACGGAAAAGCTCGCGATCTTCGGCCTTGGCAATCGCATCCTGCTTGGCACCGATGAGCTCGACCCCATGGCGTTCAAGAAATCCGGATTTAGCGAGATCCAGCGCTGTATTCAGGGCGGTCTGCCCTCCCATGGTGGGCAATAGTGCATCGGGCTTTTCTTTTTCGATAATCCGGGCAACGGTTGCCGGCGTGATAGGCTCAATATAAGTGGCATCCGCCATCGCTGGATCGGTCATAATGGTCGCTGGATTGGAATTGACCAAGATAACGCGGTAGCCTTCGTCCCGCAGCGCCTTGCACGCTTGTGTACCCGAATAATCGAACTCGCAGGCTTGTCCGATAACAATCGGCCCCGCACCAATAATTAGGATCGATGAAATATCCGTGCGTTTTGGCATTAAGAACTCAATTTCTGAGAGATATAAGAGATATATATGAAGCAGAGATTTCTGTGTATGGCATCCTTACTCCATCGACTCCACAAAGCGGCGGAACAGATAGTGGCTATCGTGGGGGCCAGGCGAGGCTTCGGGATGATACTGCACGGAAAATACGGGCTTACCCTCAAGGCGCAACCCTTCCATCGTTCCATCAAACAAACTGATGTGCGTAACCTTAACCGATGGCGGTAAGGTGTCAGGTAAAACGACAAAGCCATGATTTTGACTGGTAATCTCTACCTTACCTGTTTCAAGATCCTTGACGGGATGATTGGCGCCGCGATGTCCGTGATGCATTTTTGCGGTTTGACCCCCTAAGGCCAGAGCAAGGATCTGATGACCGAGACAAATCCCGAATAGCGGGACGTCACTGGCGATCACCCCCTGAATGGCGGGAACCGCATAAACACCCGTGGCGGCTGGATCGCCGGGTCCGTTCGATAGAAAAACGCCATCGGGCTTATGCCGCAGAATATCCTTGGCCGTCGACCGTGCCGGCACCACTGTGACCTTACAGCCTAAGTCTGCAAGGCAGCGGAGAATATTTCGCTTGGCGCCATAATCGACGGCGACAACATGATACCGCGGCTTTTCAAGTTTGCCATAGCCACGACCCAATGCCCAAGTGGTCTCGGACCAGTCATAGGTTTGACGGCAACTAACTTCGCGCGCCAAATCCATGCCCTCAAGACCCGACCACGCTTGCGCCTTTTTCTGGAGCGCCGGGATATCCAATTTGCCCGCTGGCGCATAGGCCAGCACACCGTTCTGGGCACCGAGATCCCGAATGCGTCGGGTGAGTCGCCGCGTATCAATTCCCGAAATACCTGGAAGATTATACGACTTAAGCCAGGTATCGAGATTTTGCAGAGCGCGGAAATTAGATGGTTCGGTGGCTGCACATCTAAGAATGCATCCTCGCGCTGCAGGTGTGGCGGTTTCGATATCTTCTGCATTGGCCCCTACATTGCCGATATGAGGAAAGGTAAAGGCAATAATCTGTCCCGCATAAGAAGGATCGGTCAGGATTTCTTGATACCCTGTAATCGAAGTATTAAAGCAGATCTCGGCGACCACACCCTCGGGTGAGGATGCACCGAGGCCTTTCCCCCAAAACACGGTTCCATCGGCAAGCGCCACAACTGCATCCGCGCCGCGCGGCGGCGTAGAAGACATGGCGGGAGCAATAGTCGGCATGGTAATGATGTCCTCAAGATCGATGCCGCAGAGGGGGGAAGTCGCGACTGCGGACGATGTGCTAGGCCTTGTATATCAGCCTGCCCGGTAAGGTCAAGGTGTAACGAGGCAGAAAAACTATATAGATCAACAACTTGTACGAGATAAGCGATTGCTATTCATCGCCAGTTACGGTAGCTTCGTTTTTTCGGGAGGAGATAAGCGCCATCCCTTTGGTCGAACAGGAAATATCATGTTACGCGAAAATTTTTCAAATCGTTTGAAACACGCTTTGCGCACTAAAAACGGGGATGAGGTTTCGACCCTCCGTTTAATCATAGCGACCCTCAAAGACCGGGATATCGCCGCCCGCGGTAAGGGGAATCCGAATGGTATCCCAGAAGAAGAAATCTTGGGAATGCTCCAAGGAATGATCAAGCAACGCCGCGAGTCGATTACGCTTTACGAACAAGGGAATAGGCCCGAACTCGTCGCCAAAGAGCAAAAAGAAATCGACATTATTTCAGGCTTTCTGCCCCAACAAATGGACGAAGCCGCTATGACGGCCGCCATTACAACCGTGGTCGCCGAACTCGGGGCAACAACGATCAAGGATATGGGTCGGGCCATGGCCACCCTTAAAGAGCGGCATGCTGGTGAAATGGATTTCGCCAAAGCGAGTGCCATTTTAAAAGCTAAGCTATCGGGGTAAGATAGCCTCGCGGTAACGGCTTTTCCTCTTTATCCTTCTTTATCCCCAGACACATCCTATATGTCTTAGGATATAGTAGCGCGGCACATGTGGGATTGGGGTCTTGGCTTTTTCACCGGATTTTCTTGATGAGCTGCGCACGCGGCTGCCCCTAGCGGCTGTGGTCGCGCGGCGAACGCCATTGAAAAAACGCGGCCGCGAGTGGACAGGCTTATGCCCTTTCCATAACGAAAAAAGTCCCTCCTTTACCGTTAATGAGGATAAGGGTTTTTACCACTGCTTTGGCTGTGGCGCCCATGGCGATGTCATCGGCTTTGTCATGCGAACCGAAGGATTATCCTTTCCTGAAGCGATCGAACGGCTTGCCGGTGAAGCCGGCCTTGAGGTTCCTCGCGCCGATCCGGCCGAGCGCGCCAAGGCGGCGCGACGCGCCACACTTTATTCCGTGCTTGAGGCTGCCGCGCGCTGGTACGAAGATCGGTTGCGCGCCACGGAAGGGGCGGCGGCGCGTGACTATTTGCGGGGGCGCGGCCTTGAGCGCGACGCCATCGCTCGGTTTCGTCTCGGCTGGGCACCCGATGGCGGCCGCCGTTTGGTCGAGGCTTTGGTGGGAAAAGACGGGGTTACCCTCGAGTTGTTGATTGAGGCCGGTTTGGCCAAACGTCCGAGCGATGGTCGTGCCCCATACGATTTTTTCCGCGGGCGAATCATCTTCCCGATCACGGATCGTACAGGGCGCGTCATCGCCTTCGGCGCCCGGCTTCTAGCGGGGGACGGCCCCAAATACATTAATTCGGCGGAAACAGCTTTATTCGATAAAGGCCGTTCCTTATACGGCTATGCGCAAGCCCGCGAGGCCATCCGTACCGAAGGAACGGTTATTGTCACCGAGGGCTATATGGATGTGATTGGTCTTAGTCTTGGAGGACTCGGTCATGCCGTTGCTCCCTTAGGGACGGCGTTGACCGAGTCGCAAATCGAAACTCTCTGGCGCCTTGCCCCTGAGCCTATTCTTTCTTTCGATGGAGATGCGGCGGGCGAGCGGGCGGCCGCTCGGGCAGCCGATCGTGCCTTGCCCCTATTGCGACCTGGGTTTTCTCTGCGATTTTGCTGGCTCCCCGATGGCCTGGATCCAGACGAGGCGATGCGCCACCTGGGATCCGAGTCGGTTCGCCAACTTTTACAAACAGCAGAACCCTTGGTTGACGTTCTGTGGCGGCGCGCGACGGCAGCCCTGCCACGGGATCCTACACCCGAACGCCGCGCTCAGGTACGGCAAAGCTTGGATAACCTGGCCAGAACGATCCGGGATCCTATTGTCCAAGCTGAGTTTTTGGCTGAATTCCGCCGTCGAGCCGATTCTCTTTTTGGGACAGGATTCCGCTCCCCGCGCGCGTCTTCCCGACGTTTTGAAAGCCAACGCGGTTTTTTTGGGAGTTCGCGTACACCATCCCTCCCCGTGCAGAATGAAAAAGTTAGCCGTCTTATGGATCCTGCAAGCCTGCAACATCGTATTCTCCTTGCCACTTTGATCAATCACCCTAGCTTAATCGATGAATATGGAGAGCGGCTTGTACACCTTTCGTTCCGCGATCGGAGTCATGCAACTCTCTGTCGTGAAATGCTGAATGCTTCGGCAGAAGCCCTTGACAGGGAGCGTTTGGTGCGCCACCTAACTGCGACCGAATTCGCCAGAGTTCTGGAAAATATTCTGAGCGATGCCGTCTATGCGCATGCCGCATTTGCGCGGCCCGAAGCAGAGCTGGCGTTTGCGCGTGCCGGATGCGACGACGTGTTCACTCTTATCGACCAGCGACGCGTTCGCCAAGAACATCGTTCGCTCGTTCATAGCCTTGGTGAGGAGACGAACGTTACCGACCCCAATCATATGACCAACAAGGCGAAAAGCCCCTGACGATGTCTATGGCGATAAAATTTTTGCGCTAAGCACTGTGTTGTAACAGAGAGATGTAGCAATCGACTTTCTCAACGAATCTGTCACTGGACTTAATAAAGATGAAGGCAGGACTAGGCAAGCGATGACAACTAAGAAAGCAACCAAACCCGACGTACAAAACGAACGTGACGAGACCGAAGCCGGTCCTTTAATCGATAGTGTCGCACAGTCTGTTAAAAAGATGATCGCGCGGGGTAAAGAGCGTGGTTACGTCACCTACGATGAAATAAATGCGGCCCTCCCTCAAGACCAAGTGACTTCCGAACAGATTGAAGACGTTATGGCCATGCTCAACGATCTAGGCATTAACGTCGTCGAGGCTGAGGAAGAAGCCGAGGAAGCGCCGGCCGAAGAAGCCGCCGAGGAAGAAAGTGAAAACGAAGGCCGCAGCGCCGGTAATGTGAACGAAGATGCCGGACGTACCGATGATCCTGTACGGATGTACCTCCGCGAAATGGGATCGGTTGAGCTTTTATCGCGCGAAGGCGAAATCGCGATCGCCAAACGGATTGAGGCGGGGCGCGAAATGATGATCGGCGCTATTTGCGAAAGCCCTTTGACCATCAAAGCCATTGTCGCATGGCACGATGCGCTGATGGAAGGTCGGATGCCGTTGCGCGAAATCATCGATCTTGATGCGACCTACGGCGGGAAATTCACCGGCGCTGAAGGCGAGAATGGTCTACCGCCCGAGATGAGCGAAGAAGAAGAATTCGAGGAAATCGAAGAAACCGAGGGCGAAGGGTCGCTGGACGGCGAAGGAGACGAAAACAATCCATCCCTTTCGGCCATGGAAGCCGAGTTAAAACCACAGGTTCTTGAGACCTTCGAGAAAATCGCCGCCACCTATAACAAATTAAAGCGCGCACAAGATCAACGTCTTGGCCTTTTAAATAAAGGCGAACAAGCGGGCAAGGCGCTGGAAAAGCGGTATGAGAAACTGAAAAGCGATCTGGTCGAAATGATGCGTGGCGTCCGCCTGCATAACAACCGTATCGAATCTCTGGTGGATCAGCTCTATGGCTATAACCGCCGATTGACCTCGCTGGAAGGCAAGCTCTTGCGGCAAGCGCTCGATCGTGGTGTCGCACGCGAAGATTTCCTCGAGCGGTATTTCGGCAATGAGCTCGACCCGAATTGGGTCGAGACCGTGGCGCAGCTTCCCACTAAGTCGTGGAAGGCCTTTGCCTCTAAGAATCGTGAACAGATCGATGCGTTGCGTGATGAAATTCGCAGCGTTTCCACCCTGGCCAATATGCCACTACCAGAGTTCCGCCGTATCGTGCAGACGGTTCAGCGCGGAGAACGGGAGGCTAGCCGGGCGAAGAAGGAAATGGTCGAGGCCAACCTGCGTTTGGTGATCTCGATCGCCAAGAAATACACCAACCGTGGCCTACAGTTCCTTGATCTTATTCAGGAAGGAAATATCGGTTTGATGAAGGCGGTCGATAAGTTCGAGTATCGCCGCGGGTATAAGTTTTCAACCTATGCTACTTGGTGGATACGTCAGGCCATTACCCGGTCGATTGCCGATCAGGCACGCACTATTCGTATTCCCGTCCATATGATCGAGACCATTAATAAGCTGGTTCGCACCAGCCGTCAGATGCTCCACGAAATCGGCCGTGAACCAACCCCCGAGGAATTGGCAGAGAAGCTCGCCATGCCGCTAGAAAAGGTGCGTAAGGTTTTGAAGATCGCCAAAGAACCGATCAGCCTTGAAACACCCATTGGCGATGAAGAAGACAGTCACCTTGGCGATTTCATCGAAGATAAGAACGCCGTGCAGCCTTTGGATGCCGCCATTCAAGGCAACCTTCGCGAAACCACGACGCGGGTTCTTGCCTCGCTCACTGCACGGGAAGAGCGCGTCTTGCGCATGCGATTTGGCATTGGCATGAACACCGATCACACCCTCGAGGAAGTCGGTCAACAGTTCAGCGTCACCCGCGAGCGTATCCGTCAGATCGAAGCCAAGGCCCTGCGCAAACTAAAGCACCCGTCGCGCAGCCGTAAACTGCGGAGCTTCTTGGATACGTAAAACCATCGTCTGTTACACTAACAGGTGATGCGCTGTGTCTGACTAAGGAGACTGACCTCTGGGCTTAGGCCAGCTGTGTCGGCTGCACGGTGCGTTCGCTCTCGACATTTCCGGTATTGACGGTGCTCTTCTTCTCGAGCAGGACGATATGACATTCGTCGGTCAGGGCTTCGGGCATATGTTCGACACCGTGGGGAACGACAATGAACTCTCCCGGATCGAGATCGACGATTTTATCTCGAAATTGCATCCGCATCCGTCCCGAGACAACTAAGAAAAGCTCGTCTTCTTCTTCGTGGTGATGCCAGAGAAACGCGCCCTTAATTTTAACGAGCTTGATTTGAAAATCGTTAATATCCCCTGCAACCTTGGCCTGCCAATGATCGCTAAAGGTTTGAAAGGCAGCGGCAAGATTGACCTTATCCATTTTACCTTTTCCAAAAAGCTAGAAATTTAGTGATGTAGTGATCTTTATAACTGTTATAACATATGTTATAATTTCCTAAAGGAGAAATTGTCATGGCTGCCGCTTCCAAGAGGGCCAAGAATGCAGAAAGCAACTCTAGTCTTAAACTGCGCAAGATTGGCAATTCCTTAGGTGTGGTATTACCGAAAGAAATGGTGGATGAGCTTCGCATCGGTGAAGGCGATACACTCTATGCGACTAAGACCGAGGATGGATTGAAGCTTTCGCCCTATGATCCTGAATTTGAAGCCGATATAAAAGCCGGTCGTGATTTTATGCGTCATAATCGCGATGCCTTGCGAGCCTTGGCAAAAAGGTGACAAAAATTACTTGGCCACGACGCGATAGCATTCTTGCGTTACATGATGAAGCTATCGCTGAATTCGGTGGTCAACCTGGCGTCTTAAATGCGGGAAGCTTGGAGAGTGCTCTTGCTAGACCGCAGAACCTTTATGCCTATAATTCTGACGTAAGCATTTTCGAACTTGCGGCGTCTCTGGCTTATGGTCTTATAAAGAATCATGCTTTTCTTGACGGAAATAAACGTACCGCACTGCTCGCCACCGGTGTGTTCTTGGCGCGCAATGGTTACATCTTGGCTCCTGATCAAAAAGATGCTGTCGAAACCATCGTAGCCGTCGCCGAGGGATCTATAAACGAAGAGGCTTTAGCTACTTGGCTTAAAACCTTTTCGAGAGCTCGCTGAGCTTTGTTCGCAATAGAACCAGAAATATCAACAGAAAAGCTTAGCAAAATCTATCCCCTTTTGATCTGGAGCTGATAAACTCATCTTCACCAAAACCTGTGGGGAAATTAAGCCAATGAAAAAAAGATTATTTTTAGCCGTCGCTGGGGGAGTGGTTGCTTTGCTGACAACGGTCGGTGCAAGCACCCATAGTTACGCACAAGCCGTACCCACCAACGACAATTTGAATGCCGCCTTGTGGACGCAGAAGTCGGTCGAGTTCAAAGCCAATACTCTTGGCGAATTTGCCTTGGCGCGGATACGCCTCGATCAAGCGCTTAAAGATAAAAACTGGACCGCAGCGCCGGCCGAACAAAAAGGTGCCTTCCAAAAACTACCGCCAGCGATCGTGGTCGATGTCGATGAAACCGTTCTTGATAATTCCCGCTATCAAACTTGGATGGTGCTGAATGACAAGTCCTTCAGCGGTGATACCTGGACTAAATTTTGCCAAGCTCAGGTTTCCGAAGCTGTGCCCGGAGCCGTCGACTTTCTCAAGTATGCCGATAGCAAAGGCGTTAAGGTATTTTACGTATCTAATCGCAACGCCGATGTCGAAGATGCGTCGCGACAAAATATGCAGCGCTTTGGGTTTCCCATGGGCGGCAACGTCGATACCTTCTTCTTTGCAAAAAAACGACCGGAGTGGACTTCGGATAAGGGAATCCGCCGCGCCGTCATTGCCAAGGACTATCGAATTCTTCTCAACATCGGCGATAACTTCGGTGATTTTGTCGACAATTATAAAGGCACTGAAGCAGAGCGCTTAAAGGTCATGGAAGAAAACAAGGCCCATTGGGGTCACGATTGGATCATGATCGCCAACCCGACCTATGGTTCATGGGAATCGACGCCCTTCGGTAATAATTTCAAGCTCCCCGCCGACGAACAGCGCAAGGCGAAACGGGGCGCTTTGGACGCCTGGAACGGTAATTGATCTTTTTCCTTTGCGAAGAAAAAGCCCCCTACGCGACATAGGGGGCTTTTTTCTATTATGATCGACGTTCCTGCACCAACTTAACTAACTGACCGGGTTTGATCGTCGCATTGGTACCGCTGAGACCATTTAACACCATAAATCGTTCGCGTTTTAGGCGATCATAGGGAAATCCCACCGCTAGGCTATCGATCGTATCTCCCGACTGTACTTGATGAACATGAATCTCGAGAGGGTGTAAGGTGGCCATCTCGGCGTCGGTGAGGCGACGAAAACTCAAAGCGGTACGGCGAAAAGCTTCGGCGTATTTCTGAGTCGAAGCCGGATCGGTGATGAAAAGAAAACGGTACATCATGTTCCCGTCGCCGCGAATAGCGACCAGCCGCACATCCCTACGGCTTCCATCTTGTTGCGCCACCGTAACCATTGCCGTAGCTGCTTCCATCCCATTCACGCTAAACTGTTCGAGATTGCGGAGGGGTGCTTGTTGATTGTTCCATGAAGTGCGCAGGTAATCGGTCATCGGCCCCGAGAATTGTTTCGTCTCGGCATCGAATTGAATGAGTTCTTTCTGAGAGGGTCCAACCGCCATGACCTCCGTAACGCCATTGATCAGACTAAACCCTGTCGGCACCTCGAAGAAAAAACGCATCTTCGGATGATAAAACTTGGTGCCCCGGACATAACCTTGGTCAGGATCGTCTTCATAAAGAAGCCCTTCCAATCGTTGGATATACGGTTCGCGTCCCAATTGACGTTGTCCGGTTACACCACCAGCTTGCTGAATGGCGCGTTCGATCCGATCCGCCGTGCGCGGATGCGTAGCCAAGAGATTGACTTGGTTCGAGGTATCGGACTGACCCATGATTTGCGCTTGCAAACTGGTGTAGGCCTGCAACTTCGTTAAAAAACTGGCCATAGCTCTGGGATCGTAACTCGTCTTACTCAATGTCTTAACGCCCAGGCTATCGGCTTCGAATTCTTGATCCCGAGAATAGCCTTGAATGTATAAAACCGCGCCGGTCTGTGCAGCTTGACCCAAAGCGCCAGCTAGCCCACCCAATTCCGTTCCCTGCAAGACTTGACCGAGAACGCCAAGGACGCCGACACCAAGGCTACTGGCGGAGGCGCGGGCATAACGCTGCGAAGCGTGCCGCGCCGTCACGTGCCCCATTTCATGCGCGAGGACGCCGACCACCTCGGCTTCATTGTCGGCTAAGGCCAGCAAACCCCGGGTGATATAGATCCGCCCTGCGGGTAAAGCAAAGGCATTAACTACCGGCGAATTCAAAACTGTCAGGCGGTATTGGATATCCGGACGATCCGATAGCTTCCCCAAATAGGCAACCATACCGTCAAGGTATTGCTTCATGACAGGGTTGTTATATTCCCCTCCGAATTGCGCGAGGATTTTCGGATGTTCTTCTTCGGCAATTTGCTTTTCCTGCGCGGGGGATAGCTCAAACATGCGCAGAAGTTTGTTGCTCCCTTGCTGAGCCAGAACTGGAGCGCCGGTTATCAGTGCGATCGCCGCTGCGAGAAGAATTTTACGCATAAAGAGTCTCGGCATGTTTCAACTCCCGGTGTGGGTTAGCAAGATCCTTTAAAATAAGGGGGCTAGGGATAAAAATTAAGCCCCCTCCCCATCAACTTAATTTTAAGACAGATGTTCCACCCTAAAAGCGGGACAGATATTAGGATTTTCTATCCTATTTATGAGATTTTAAGGTCGCTCGGATAGGAAATCTTCCGGTGAAGACGGTGGAGATGGCGATGACACGGCCGTTACCGGATTTGATGAATCGATAACCTCAATCTGTTCCGGATAAGAGAGATCGATCCGCGGGCCATCGAAAAACCCTACATAACCACGTACCCGGATGCGCTGGCCGCTATACCCACGCCAGGTGCGGTCTTTCTGGGTGAAGAGGCGAAGGATCTCGGGTTCCGCCACCACGGTGAAATCCCGACGGCGATCTTGACCAAAATTAAGATAGCCGCGGCCACCAACAATTGCCGCCGTTATCACTCTTCCTTCAACCACTTCGAAACGGCGGGTAGCGCGAATTCTGTCCGCATCATACACATGAAACATGGGTTTGGCCCAAAGACCTCGATGGGCTTGCCGCGCCTCTTCTTCCAGGCGAAGTAACTGCGGGATCAAGGTGCGATGATCTCGGTCTCCATTAACCCGTGCTAGACCTTCGACCACCAATCTTCCCTGTATCCATGTCCCATCAGCCAGTAAAACCTGAGCCACCATCCGGCCCCATCGATCATAGCGCACCTTCGACCCTGCCTCAGGATCGATCATGTAAAGAACGGACCTACCCATCAGAGAGTCGAGCGCCACCATAACGGATTGTTCTCGGCCTTCCGGAATATCGAGACCGGCCAGCCACACCGTCTTGCCATCGGCAAGAAGAAGAGTTTGTGCGGTAGCGATGGTCTTGAGCTGCTGTGTATAAAAAGCCTGCGCAGGATCGAGCCCCGATCCCAGCCCTGCATCGGCAGCAAACGCCGAACCCCTGGCCATACAGACAGAGCCATAACATAATAAAGCTAGAAGATAGAACGCTCTATCTATCATCGATCGTATCCTCTCGCGATAAGCATCGTATAAGATAGAAGATGATCCTAAAATTGTGTACTGATCTTACTGTCTCTCTGGGAGAGAACATCTTAGAATAGGATCTGAAAGAAGGCACCACGGAAGACGATACGTCGGAGTGCAGGACATGGACTTAGCAAGAGCCCCGGCCGGGGACATCCGGGATTTATTCCCCGGGATAGAGCCTTACATCACGGGAATCCTGGCGGTCGGCACGACGCACCGTCTTTATTGGGAGGAATGTGGCCGGCCCGACGGCATTCCTGCGGTGTTTCTTCACGGCGGACCCGGCGCCGGCTGCACACCAACGCACCGACGGTTCTTCGATCCCGAGACTTGGCGATTGATTCTGTTCGATCAACGGGGGGCCGGACGCTCGCGCCCTACTGCCTCGATCGAAGATAATACGACGCAACATCTGATTGCCGATATGGAAGCTTTGCGCATCGACCGTGGGATCGATCGCTGGATGGTATTCGGTGGTTCGTGGGGATCGACCCTTGCGCTCGCCTATGCCATGACCCATCCCGAACGGGTCTTAGGGTTAGTATTGCGAGGGATCTTTCTATGTCGTCCCCAGGAAGTGGATTGGTTTCTGTACGGTATGGGGCAATTCTTCCCCGAAGCCCATGCAACTTTCGTTGCTCCCATTCCTCAAGCCGAACGGGGCGATCTTTTGAAAGCTTACTACAAACGATTGATCGATCCCGTGCCCGAAACTCACATGCCCTATGCGCGAGTGTGGAGCGCCTATGAAACAGCATGCTCAACCTTGCTGCCTAATGGGCGCCCCCACAGTAGCGACGATATTGCCCTATCCTTGGCGCGGCTTGAAGCCCACTACATGATCAACCTAGGATTTTTAGCGGAAGGTGAGCTGTTACGCGGCGTCGATAAACTTCGTCATCTGCCGTGCACCATCGTGCATGGGCGATACGATGCCATCTGTCCCATAGCGACCGCCGCCGCACTAAGCCGCGCCTGGCCCGAAGCTGAATATGTGGTTGTGCCCGATGCCGGCCATTCGGCCATAGAACCTGGCATTCGCACCGCTCTCGTCGCCGCCACCGAACGGATGAAGGCGAAGTTGAGGTAAGGTTTTTGGTATCTGTTATCTTTATCGACGGGATGGGATGGTCATGGCCGCGACACCGGCGATGACGCAAGCAAGTCCTGCCCAAGCCGTCGGGGTCAGAGTTTCACCGAGAAAAATCATTCCGATCGCAACGCCAATGGGAACGCGAAGATAGGCCTGCGACGTTGTCCCGACCGAGCCCAAGGTATGGATCAAGCGAAAATAAATGGCAAAGGCCAGGGCGGTGGAAAAGATCGAGAGGCCTAGCAAGGCGAAAATCGATGCATAAGAGGGCATCAGGGTCCAAGGATGATCGACGATCAAGCTGATCGGGATCAGGATCACAGCCCCGCAGATCAGCGAGCCAGCCGCCGGCATCATGGGGTTCAGGCCTTTAAATCTTTTGCCGAAGATCGCAGCACCTGCATAGGAAATCGTCGCTACCACAATAGCGACTTGCGCCACAAGATCGCGGCCAAGGCCATTGAAAACCTCGACGCCGAGGATCAAACAAATCCCAATGATACCGGCAATCACCCCGAATAGTTTTCGCAAGGTCACTGGCTCGTGACGGGTGATTAGCGCCGTTAAAAGAAAGGTAAAAATTGGCGTCGTGGAATTGAGAATGGTCGCAAGGCCTGCATCCACCGTGCGCTCGGCCCAGGCAATCAAGGTAAAGGGAAGCACGCTATTCAAACACGCCTGAACAAGAAATCGGCGCCATGTCACCTTGTTTTTGGGTAAGGACAATCCCCGTGCATAGAGGATCCCCCACAACACCCCACCTGCAATTAACGTGCGGATAGCGATGAAGGTCACGGGGGGAATGGTTGCGACCCCGATCTTGATGAAGGTATAGGATGCACCCCACAGAACGGCGAGGGTCAACAGAAGCATCAGCTCGGTTTTTATGTTGGCAGGAGCCGCGGTCATTATCCGTTTGAAATAAGGAGGGTGAGGATGAGAGACAGAAGAAGAGAAGAAAAGAGCGTTAGTATAAAGGCTCCCATCGAACTAACAAGATATACTCTCTTGATGCGCTCTCGGGTTGAATGCTGTTGAAGCGGGGAGTTACCGCACCCATCCCGACTGCTTCACCTAATCTCCATTCATTGTATCGATCGCAAGGAAAATTATATCATCGAGGGATCGCTTATCCTGGAAAGCCTTGCATGCCTCTTCCTTGCAGTTTCATGGGTTCATGAACTGATTTATAGGTAGCCCACCCAGAGATAGATCACTCGGAGCTAAGCTTCTCAGGGATAAGCTTCTCAGGGATGATCCGTTCACCATCGAGTTTCTCTTGGCCTAAATGTCCTGGGACTCCAATGTCCCTTGGTCCCGATTTTCCTGAACCAAGCAACCGTGCCACGATCATCATGGCGCACGATCATCATGGCGATTGGCCCTCGCCGAGCCTATGCTATAATCTTTGGTCGGTTGTCTCCGTAGCTCAGTTGGATAGAGCACAGGATTCCTAATCCTGGGGCCGTGGGTTCGAATCCCGCCGGAGACGCCAGCTTGCGGTTCGTATAGCCAGAAAGACATCATCGCCGTATAGATATGAGACGTTGCATCTTATTCTATCGAACCGCATCAATGCAGCATTTCAAAAATGAGGATAACGGCACCATGGATAAAGCAAAGATTATCGATATTCTGAATAAGATCCTTGAGTGCGAGTTGGCGGGGGTGGTGCGCTATACCCACTATTCGCTGATGATCTTCGGTCATACCCGCATCCCCATTGTCAAATGGTTGCGCGAGCAGGCAAGCGAATCCTTAGGCCATGCCAATCAGGCGGGAGAGCACATCACGACTCTCGGCGGCCATCCTTCCTTGAAGATCGCGGCTCTGTTGGAAACCCACAAACACGCCATCAACGACATATTGACCGAGAGTCTGGAACACGAGCGGCAACAGCTGGGCAATTATGCAGCGCTCTTGAAGATGGTGGAGGGGCATTCCGTATTTCTTGAAGAATATGCGCGTCGGATGATCCACGACGAGGAAACCCATATCTCGGAAGTGGAAAAAATGATCCGCAAGCCAGAATAGGTTTCGGCCCTTTCTCTTCTTGATTTTGATCCTGACTTCCTTGTCCGATGCCTATCTTCCTTGTCCGATGATTGCCCCGCAGCGCCTTGGTCCATCGCCTGACCCATCGCCCGACCCATCACTTGATATACTCTTAAGGTACCGTCCGTTGCATGCATAAACCCTCGCGAACCTTACCCGATAGGCTACCCCTCTTTACATTTCGATCTAGTTGATCGAGTTTATCGTTCAGGTTCGCCTGACGATGAGATCCCTTGTAAAACCTTCTGAGGGGTAAAACCTTCTGAAGGGTAAAACCTTCTGAATGATTTTGCTGTCTGATGATTTCGCAAAAAGCCCGCTACGCCTTTAAAGCGCTGTTCGCCCTTAGCCGTCTGCCGGCAGGCGATAGCTTGCAGATTAAGGAAATTGCCGGTCGTGAAGCTATTCCCCAAAGTTTTCTCGAGCAGATCCTGCTGGACTTGAAGCGTGGGAACTTGGTGATCAGCCGCCGCGGCAAGATCGGCGGTTATGTGATGGCGAAATCTCCCGCCGAGATCGCCTGCGGTCAGGTTCTGCGACTGATCGATGGACCAGTGGCACCCTTACCGTGTCTGTCGCGAACTGCCTATCGTCGGTGTATCGACTGCCGCGACGAAGCTTCCTGCGCCCTGCGTCACATGTTCGCCGAGGTCTATGAAGCCACTATCGCCGTCCTGGACCGCACCACCCTGCAATCGGTCCTCGACCGCAGCAACCTTGCAGGAACACCCGGCTCCGGTCCAGGCTCCGGCCCAGGCTCTGGCCCAGGCTCTGGCCCAGCTTCCCTCATCGGGGATGAGTCGCCCACCCGGGCCGATTCTCGGTCGGCCCCCCCTACCTAGCCCTAGGGTAACCTTTTGATAGATTTCAAGATTCACTTTTCTTAACCCCTTTTCCTGGGAAATCGGAGAGGCTTTCGCCATACTTCCACCTTGCCTTTTGTCGACTAAAGCTATCAAGATAGTAGGGAAAGGGGATGGGGAAATGACAAACTGGTTCTCCACGACGGTGCGTTCATCCAGTTTTCGCACCGTCATTCTGACAACACTTCTCCTGGCTGTTCTGGTCTATGCCTTGGTCTTGGCATTTCCGGCCAGGGCGCAAACCGTCTTGCTGAATGTCTCTTACGATTCCACCCGTGAGCTGTACAAAGAGATGAACGATGCTTTCGCGGCGGAATGGAAAGCGACAACCGGCAAGACGGTCACCGTGCGCGCCAGCCATGGCTCGGGCAAGCAAGCGCGCGCCGTCATTGACGGGTTAGAGGCCGATGTGGTGACCCTGGCTCTGGCCGCCGATATCGACGCCATTGCTGCCATCACGAAGAAGCTGCCCGCCAATTGGCAACAGCGTCTGCCGAACGATAGCGCCCCCTATACGTCGACCATTGTCTTCCTGGTGCGCAAAGGCAACCCGAAGGGGATCAAAGACTGGGACGATTTGACCAAACCGGGGATAGAGGTCATCACGCCCAACCCCAAGACCTCGGGGGGAGCCCGGTGGAACTACCTGGCCGCCTGGGGCTATGCCGCTGAAAAATTTGGGAGCGACGATGCGAAGATCAAAAGCTTCGTAGCGCAGATTTATAAAAATGCACCGGTGCTGGATACCGGCGCCCGCGCCGCCACCGTCACCTTTGCCGAGCGTGAGATCGGCGATGTGTTGATCGCCTGGGAGACCGAGGCCTTCCTAGCGATAGAGGAATTCGGCGAAGAGAGATTCGATCTGGTCTTGCCCTCGGTATCGATCCTGACGGTGCCGCCGGTGGCGCTGATCGATGCCAATGTGGACCGCAAGCGAACCCGCAAACAGGCTGAAGCTTACCTGCAGTTCCTCTATTCGCCCCAAGGCCAGGCGATCGCGGCCAAGCATTACTATCGACCCTCTATGCCCACGCCTGCGGCGGCGGCCGACGTCGCCCGCTTGCCCCAGGTGCGGATGCTAACGCTGGAGCAAGTCGCTGGCGATTGGACCCGCGCCCAGGCCACCCACTTCAGCAACGGCGGCGTGTTCGATCAGATTTATGCAGGACGGTAGCCTCGCCTGACGGTGGTCTTGCCTGACGATGGTCTTGCCTGACGGTGGTCTTGCCTGACGGTGGTCTTGCCTGGCGGTAGCCTCGCTTACGGGGCCGTCCTCTAGTTTACTAAACTGTGCGCGCGAAATAGGGAGGGGCCATGTTCGCGAAATAGAGAGGCTACGAAATAGGGACGCCACAGGATCTCTCTTCTATTATGTCTACTTTTATATCTACCTTTTATACCCACCTTTTGTGTCTACCCTGCCAATTGATAGTCCCCTTACCAACCAGACAGTCGCCTGCCACCATAGCTGCAGGTGAGATTGGGCAGTGGTCAGGGTTTCACCCAGATCGCGGCCACCATTTCATGATAAGCCTCTCCCTCTTAAATCCTACAATTAAAACGGAAAAATGCGGTTATCTTAAAAACCTTTACAAACTCGTAATTTGTGCATTTCCATACAATTACTACTTATGAGTTTTGTGCTAGTGACTACTGTGCCAGTCTTTTTCTTCTCCCCTTCTTTTCTGAGTTCGTTTGTTGGATTCATTCATGTCTACAGAACCGCCTGATCCCGTGCCGCTTTTACCATCCTTACCATCCGAGCCAATTGCCCGGGCACCTTCAGAGATAACCGCTTCTCTTTCAAAACAGGCCATATCCGACCGGACCCCAGGTGATCAAATCTCGAGCGATCAGATTCTAGGAAAGCCTATCCTAGAAATTTCTTTAACACCCAAGATCAATGCCGCCTTTTACCACAATGCAATTCCCATCTTGAACGAAGTCAAGATTGTCAATCCGCATACCCACGATTTGATCGATATCAATATCGCCATTTCTTGCCCTGAGCTTATCCGCGAGAAGACTTGGCATATTGCCAAAATAGCACCAGGCTCCGATTACAGTTTGCGCGATCTCGATGTTCCTTTGAATGGACGGTTTCTCGATACCCTGGAAGAAACTCGGCGCGTGGAAATAACCTTTACCTGTTATGTGAATGGCCATGAGATTGCCAAGGACTACCGGCATCTCCAGGTTTTGTCGCATCACGAATGGTGCGGTATTCAAGGTTTCCCCGAAATCATCGCAGCGTATGTCAAACCCAACGATGGTGCCGTCGACAAAATCTTGCATCATGCCGCGCAGATCCTGCGCGATAGTGGTAAGCCTGGGATCGATGGTTATCAATCCGGGGCCCGATCCCGGGTCTGGGAAATTGCCGCCGCCATCTGGGCCGCCCTTGGATCCTTAAAAATTGAATACTCCAACCCACCCGCCAGTTTCGAGCAAACCGGACAGAAGATCCGCTCGCCCTCCATGCTGTGCCATGTTGAAACACGGATTGGTACCTGTCTTGATTTGGCGTTGCTTTATGCTGCCTGCCTAGAACAGGCTGGACTTAATCCCTTGATCATTTTTAAACGTGGCCATGCTTTCACGGGACTGTGGTTAGCGAAAGAAAATTTTACCATAGCTGCAATCGACGACCCACAAAGCCTGCGTAAACGCATCCAACTTCAAGAGATGATCCTGGTAGAAGCAACGCTTCTAACGCATCAACCGCTTCCGCTTTTTCGTCATGCAACAGAACAAGGCGCCGCGCATATCGCGCTTTCCGAAGATCAAAACTTCGAGGTGGCCATCGATATTAATCGCGCGCGGCTGCGCCGAATTTTTCCTCTAGCGGACGGGATCAAAACCACACCTCTTAGCCCCGAAAGCGATCCCACCACCTCGGCCCCTATTCGTATCGAGGAAGCGCCTTTCTTGCCCCAAGATATCGTCACACCAGCCGTGACCGAAGAAGACGATCATCCCTTGGGGCGATTGGAAAAATGGAAGCGGCATCTGTTAGATCTTTCCTTACGTAACAAATTGCTAAACTTCAAAGTCTCAGAAAAATCCATTACCTTTGACTGCCCGAATCCGGGGCGCATCGAGGATCTTTTAGCGTCAGGGGTTGAGTTAAAAATCCTCCCCCATGCTCAGTTAATGGATGGCGTTCAGGATCCGCGAAGTGCCCGACTGCATCTTGAACGCAACAAAGAAGATATCTTAAGAAAGCACGCCGAGGACGCTTTGGATCGTCGCGAATTATACGTCAAGCTTGAGAAATCAAAACTAGATCAGCAACTCATCGCTTTGTTGCGCACCGTCAGAACTGCGATGCAGGAAGGTGGAGCAAATACCCTTTACCTCGCTATCGGATTCTTAACATGGCAAGATCATGATACCCCTTTCCAAAAGACGGGAACTCCTCGGCGATATAAGGCACCGTTGATCCTTATCCCTGTATCTTTGGTGCGGAAAAATATAAAATCAGACTTTTATCTTGTGCTGCACGAGGACGAGCCACGCCTTAATCCAACGCTTCTGCAGATGCTGCGCCAAGATTTTGGTATTAGCATCCCCAGTCTTGACGGTGAGTTACCTAAGGATGAATCAGGTCTTGATGTTGATCGAATTTGGAAGACCGTCGCCGAGGCCGTGAAAAATACCCAAGGCTGGGAAGTAACAGAGGAAGTCATACTATCAACCTTTTCCTTCACCAAATATTTGATGTGGAAAGATTTGGTTGAACGGGGCGATGCCCTGAAGAATAGCCTTTTGGTGCGGCATCTGCTCGACTCCTCAGAGTCTGCATTCGGTAACGGTGAAGAATTTCCCGATGTCCGCAACCTGGATCAGCATATCAATCCAGCGGAACTATTTTGTCCTTTACCAGCGGATTCAACCCAACTTGCCGCAGTAATTGCCTCGACCAAAGGTAAAAGCTTCGTTTTGATCGGTCCACCCGGCACGGGAAAAAGCCAAACCATTACCAATATTATTGCTCATGCCTTAGGAACTGGGCGCAGTGTATTGTTCGTTTCAGAGAAAATGGCCGCCCTTAACGTCGTCTACCGCCGGTTAAAAGACCTGGGGTTGCACGATTTCTGTCTTGAACTTCACTCCAGCCAAGCGCGTAAACCTGATGTCCTCAAGCAACTTCAAAATTCAAGCATGGCGCGCGAGGCGTTTAGTGTCGACGAATGGCAGCGCCAAGCCAGTCATCTTAAGGCTTTACGCGATCGGCTTAACGGATATGCAACTGCTCTCCACCAAAAGCACAGCAATGGGCTTACTGTTCACCTAGCCCTAAGCCGCGTCATCACTGCCACCAATACTGTGCCATTTGTGCCTTTGCAGTGGGCGCATAAAGATGTCCACAATGAAGACGGCTTGGATCAATTGTATGCCGCAACAGAACGTCTGGCGACCAATTTGGATACTCTGGGTGATATCCAGCAGCATCCTTTCGCAGCTATCAAACGGAATGAGTGGTCGCCTAAATGGCAAGCCGAACTCATTGCTACATGCCGTCAGGTTATCGGAGCCGTGAGCAAGCTACAGAAATCCCGGGGCGAGGTTAGCACAGCTATGGGCCTCGATTTGAAACCAACAACAGAGCACGATTTTAAAGCTTGGGCTAAACTTTTGCTGGCCTTAACCTCGCTAAATCAGCAACCGGTGAGTTTTGGCTTTACTGCCGACGCTCACCATACCATCCAAGAGATCACCGAAGCGCTGACACTTGTCGATCATATTCAAAAAATACGCCAAAGACTGACTGGTCGTTACGCTAAAACAGCGACCAGGCTTCCACTAACGCAACTTAACCGCGACTGGGGCATCGCTTTGAAAACATGGTGGCCAAGAAGTATGATTACCCGCCGCCGCGTGAAAAAGGCACTGGCGGTTGTCCTCGAAGGAGAAGCTTCAAGAGATTATGGTTTTGATCTGAAAGTTTTGCGAAAAATTCGTGAACTTGAGAAGCGCTTAGCGTCGCATGGAAATCATCTCAAGAAAATTCTTGGTACACTCTGGGCAGATGATGAAACAGATATAAATGATGTCCAGGAGGCTTTGATGTGGATCGCGCAGATCAAAAGCCTTGCCCGTGAAGCGATCGATATCTCGAATTTACAAAACTTCTATGATGTTTTGTCGACTCTATTGGGAGATGATCCTCAACAGGTGGCACTCGCCTCACCCTTGGGGCAGAAATTTCACCGCTTCGCTCAGGATCTTGACCAGCTTTTACAACTTATCACCACCTTGGGGACACTAGCATCAGAGAAACTGACCGTAACTCCCACTGAAGACTGGCTAACCGGGCTTCAGGGCACCTGCGCGGCGTGGCTTGCGCATATTCCCAAGCTCAATGCTTGGTGTGGATGGCAGGCTGCACGCCAAAACGCGGAAGCTTTAGGACTCTCCGAATTGGTTGGCGCCGTAGAGCGCGGAGAAGTTTCACCCAAAAACTTAAGCGAAACCTTTATGGTAAACTATTGTCGCTGGTGGCTGGACCATGCGGTCGATGGGGATGCCGATCTCCGTAGTTTCGTTTCGGCCGAACATGAAAAAAGAATTCTCGATTTTCAGGCCGCAGATCAGCGTCTCACCGATCTTACAAGAAAGATTATCCGCGCACGTCTTTGCGGAACCTTGCCTTCCTCAGAAGAAAAATTCAATAATACGCAGTGGAAACTACTCTCCCACGAATTCGCTAAGAAAAAAATGCATAAACCAGTGCGTCATCTGATGACGGCAGCGCCGGATATGATTGCGCGCCTGGCACCATGTATGATGATGAGCCCTCTTTCGGTTGCTCAATATCTACCCAGCAAAGCTAAGCTTTTTGACTTAGTTATCTTCGATGAAGCTTCGCAAATTCCCGTATGGGATGCCGTCGGCGCTATCGCGCGCGGCAAGCAAGCTATTATCGTCGGTGACAATAAGCAACTTCCGCCTACAAGTTTTTTCTCCCGCTCTAGCGATGACATCTACGATGAAGAAATCGGTGAACCCGAAGATTTAGAAAGTATCCTCGATCAATGTTTGAGCGTGGGCATCCCGCAACTGAGCCTCCGGTGGCACTATAGAAGTCAGCATGAAAGCCTGATCGCGTTTTCAAATCGCTACTATTATGGCGGTGAGCTGGTTACCTTTCCGTCACCCGTAACTACCGATAGTGCTGTCAGCTATGTCCACGTTCCTGACGGCGTTTATGAAAAAGGTGGTGCCCGCACCAATCAAGTTGAGGCGAAGGCAGTGGTCAAGGCTGCCACGGATATCCTGCTTGCAAACCCATCGTCCCACAAACCTACCACTCTTGGAATTGTCACCTTTAATTCGGAACAGCAAAAACTTATTGAAGATCTCATCGATAACGAGCGCCGCCATCATCCTGAGATCGAACCTTATTTTTCAGAGGACTTGCCTGAACCTGTTTTTGTTAAAAATCTCGAGAATGTTCAGGGCGATGAGCGCGATATCATCTTATTCTCCATTGGCTATGGTCCCGATCAAAATGGTCGCGTGTCGATGAATTTTGGTCCATTGAATAGAGCTGGCGGCGAGAGAAGATTAAATGTCGCCGTAACCCGGGCCCGCAAAGCGCTCAAGATATTTACGGCTCTCCATCCAGATCAACTCGATCTTTCACGGACCCACGCCCAAGGTGTTCGCGATCTTAAGCATTTCATGGACTTTGCCTCCCGGGGAAAATCTGCTCTTCTGGAAGCGACAACCTTCACGGGACGCGCGATGGACTCTCCTTTCGAAGAAGCTGTTGCTGCAGAGCTGGGGCGTCGAGGGTGGCATTTCCATCCCCAAGTGGGTGTCTCCGGATTTAGGGTAGATTTAGGAATCGTGCATCCCGATAAACCTGGCCGCTATCTCGCAGGTATTGAATGTGATGGCGCTACCTATCATCGCGCGGCAACGGCGCGTGATAGGGACCGTTTACGGGAACAGATTCTCACGGGGTTAGGGTGGAAAATTATTCGTGTCTGGTCAACCGACTGGTGGGTAGATAAGGAAACAGCTGCGAATAAAATTCATGAACGGCTGACGTTGCTTTACCAACAGGAACACGCAGCCGCGGCTGCCGCAGAAGCGCGCGAGACCTCGGGACTTACTCCACAATAAAGCCGTTTAAGATCTAATCCCCCACTTGCGGCATGGTGAATTCGGCACCGGCGCGGATGCCGGTGGGCCAGCGGGTGGTCACCGCTTTCAGTTTGGTATAGAACCGCGCGCCCTCGGGCCCATGCATGTGGTGATCGCCGAAGAACGAGCGCTTCCAGCCACCGAACGAGTGGTAAGCCACCGGCACTGGGATCGGCACATTGATCCCCACCATCCCCACCTGGACCTTCGCCGCGAAGTCGCGGGCGGCGTCGCCGTCGCGGGTGAAAATCGCGCAACCGTTGCCGTACTCGTGTTTGTTCACCAGATCCAGCGCCGTCGCATAATCGGGCGCCCGCACCACCGAGAGCACGGGGCCGAAAATCTCGTCCTTATAAATACTCATCTCCGGCGTCACGTGATCGAACAACGATCCGCCCATATAAAATCCTTTTTCATACCCCTGTAGGCTGAGCTTTTTCCCATCCAACCCGCGGCCATCCACTACCAGCTTCGCCCCCGCGGCCACGCCTTGATCGATATAGTCCATGACCTTGGCATGATGGGCGGCGGTGATGAGTGGTCCCATATCCACCTCGGGATCGGTGCCGGGCCCAACGTGCCGCGCCCGTACCCGCGGCGCCAAGCGGTCGATCAGCGCATCGCCCACCTTATCCCCCACCGCCACCGCAACGGAAATCGCCATACACCGTTCGCCCGCCGAGCCGTAACCGGCGCCCATCAAGGCATCGGTCGCTTGCTCCAAATCCGCATCAGGCATAACCACCATATGGTTTTTCGCACCCCCCAGCGCCTGCACCCGTTTGCCCTGGGCGGCGGCGGTCCGATAGATATAGTCCGCCGTCGCCGTGGCGCCAACGAAGCTGACCGCCTTGATGTCAGGATGTTCGAGGATCGCGTTGACCGCGACTTTCTCGCCCTGCACTACGTTGAAACATCCATCGGGCAGGCCGGCGCGTTTAAACATCTCGGCCAGCTCCAGCGAGAAACTGGGGTCGCGCTCCGACGGTTTCAGAATAAAAGTGTTTCCACAAGCCAGCGCCATGGGCGCCATCCACAGCGGAATCATCGCCGGAAAATTGAACGGAGAAATCCCCGCCACCACGCCCAAGGGTTGACGAATGGTATAGCCATCGACACCTGTGCCCACATTCTCGGTGATCTCGCCCTTTAAGATGTGGGGGATGCCGCAGGCAAATTCGATGACCTCGAGACCGCGCTGGATCGATCCCTTGGCATCCAGCACCGTCTTGCCGTGTTCTTCGGTAATGATCTTGGCTAAGCGATCAAGATCCGCCTCTATTACTTCTTTCATCTTGAACATGACGCGGGCACGGCGAAGGGGCGGTGTCGCCGCCCAGGCGGGAAAGGCCATGCGTGCCGCAGCGACGGCTCGATCCACATCGTCTCGCGCGGCGAAGGCGACTTTCCGCACCACCTCGCCGGTCGCAGGGTTAAAGACATCGCCGGTGTTGCCCCCACCGCCGGCAACGATCTTGCCATCGATATAATGTCCTACGATGTTCGCCATAATATCCTCCACCATAACCCGTATAGAAATATAGGCTACTTGGGCCACAATCTTAATTCTTTCGGCTTAATTCTTTTAGCCTAATTCTTTTGACCTAATTCTTCTGGAGTTAAATCAGAAACCGCGGCACCCTGGAAGGGGTAAATAAGGGATTCGGTTCGGATGGGATAAGGATCTCACGTCTTATGGCACGGTTTAGATTACGGATCGATATCAACCCCGACGCTGGCGACAAAGGCGCCATCGGACCGGGTAAAATCGCCCTCTTGGAAAAGATCGGCGAAACGGGATCGATCGCGGCCGCCGCCAAGACCTTTGGCATGTCCTATCGCCAAGCTTGGTTGTTGCTGGAGGCTATGAACACGTGTTTTCGCATCCCAGTGGTCAAGGCACGAACGGGCGGTGCCAAAGGGGGCTATGCGATGGTGACCGAGCTGGGCGAATATCTGATCGCTCTTTATCGCGCCATGGAAAAAGCGACCGAGAAAAAATTTAACGCCCATTTGAAAGTCCTCGAGGCGACCATGGTGCCCAGTGATATGACCGATGCCCTTCTTGAAGCTTGGTACCAAGCCCATCCGGAAAAGCGACCCCGCAAACGCGATTTATTTCCCGGTTGGATCGACGATCGCGGACCAGGGTTACCGCGATTGGTCATGCCGGGGCGCAAGGGTCTGCCGCCTTTGCCCATGCTCAGCCTCAAAGAGTTCAAGGAAAAATTGGAAACACCGCCGCCGCCGAACTGGCCCCCGCTTCGCCGCCGTCGCCCGAAAGTGATCGATGAGGAGGAGTAGATCGTATTGGATGACAGAAAAGAATTTTTATACAAAGAATGCTGTTCTCGTAAATATAAAAGATAATTCTAATCTTCGCATTGCAGTGGCCAATTCGGACTTTTCATCCTCGCGTCTAGATATTCCTCTAGATCGGGGAAGAATTTCGGGCAATCTTAATATCATGTCGGGCATTCAGGGAAAACTAGACATGGGGTAATCATAGGTCATATCCTTGCCCTAGTTAATGCCTCGATAGGAAGGTAGTTTTATCATAATGAAAACAGGCGGCGGAAAAACAGGGCAGATTTGCGGCGTGGGCCCGCTTAAAGCTACGCCGCCTTCTTCTTCGCGCGATGATGAATGCGGGGATGGTACAATGCATGAAGGATCGTGGGATCGCGTTCGATTGCCCGGCAGGCGATTTGAATAGATCGTGGGATCTTCGTTCCAGATTGTTTATAGCGTTTCACCATAGCTAGACTGAGATCAAGAGCCTCTGCAGCTTCTGCAAGAGAAAGATTCATAGAGTTTTGCCAAGCGGCAAAGCCCGCCGGAGTCATCGTCACTTGATCCTGAGCGATCCGGGCAATCGTCTCCGCACCGATATCAATATCTTTACCCCACCGCACGGAATGGCCTTTGTAAACAGTTCGGAATTTCCTAAAGGCGGCGCGATTGCGAAGCGATGCAAGGCTCTTGTATGAATGGATAAGCCCAAAGAGGTCGACGATGCTTTGTTGACCGTTAGCCCAAGTAACGCTGACGGTAAAATCCTGTTTACCAGGCTTGATGTTCTTGATTATTGGCAGAGCCGGTTTGTCGGGATGGGCGATAATGTCTTTTTTCATGTACGCTCCTATTTTTGATACCGATCCCAAAGCTCCATAAGTTTGGAGCGATTTTCGGTAATGTACTTCTGGGCAATCTTAAGGGCCTTATTCGTTATAAATCCTTCGAGCAACTGTCCGTCCCTGATTGCCAAAAGACAAGAGACATCCGGTCCAAGCAAATGAACATGGGGCGGATTATGATCAACGTAGTTCATAAACATAATAATATTTCCAAATCGCACAATCGTCGGCATTTGAGGTTTCTGGATATTTTTCGATGAAATTTAATAGGCTCGTAAATAGCCACTGTCAAGAATAATAGGCTATTATATAGCCATATAACTCATCAGAAAAAGTGACGAACAGAAGTGGCGTTTCATTAAGCAGCCTTCGCTTTACTTGGCAAAATTTTTACCTATATCAAGAAAACTAGATAAAAATTTTACCATGAAACACGATAACCCCATGGACTTATCCGGAAGAAAGATCAAGAATTCCAAGGACTAAGTCATGCTAGAACTTTCTGCCAGATGTCGCGGTAGTCGAAGGAGTTCCCTGGTCCCGGCAGATCAGGTCATGCTAGAACGCAACAAGCAGAACATCCGTTGCACCCACGCCCATACTCGTCCCTCTCCCCTACCCTATAGATCCACCCTCTATGCCTACCCTATAGGTGGGGTTAATCTTTACCTCTAGTGCATAGTTCAGCGATTCTTGCACGCGGGCGGTATATTTCCCCTTGTTTCAATCAGCGGTTCAATCAGCGGTACGCGCACCCTTCTTTCATCGAAAAGATGAAACCGGTGCCCTTGAAAATCTCTAACCTCTAGGGCGGTAACCGCCGATCCACGGCCACCGCCTTGAGCAAGGCGAACACCGGCTGACCTCTATGAAGGGCAAGGTCGTCAGCCGAAGCCTTGGTGATGCGGGCGGCAATCTTGATCTCCGGCGATAGGGCGATGGTAACCTCGGTCGTGGTTGCGGTGCGGGATTCAAGCACAGCGATGGTCCCGCGCAAAATGTTACGGATGGAAATATGATGAGGCATCTCGGTAGCAATCGCCACATCGCGCGCCAGAACCCGCAGCCGCACCCCTGCACCGACGGCGGCGTCAATTAAGGGTATAACCAAGGTTTCCTCAGCTGATGTTCCTGCCATCGACAGATAGGTGAGACCCCGATCGCCATCGTGTTTCGCAATGCGAGCAGGAAGAATACTGCCCGCGTCTTGTTCCCCCAAGATCGGCCATAGGGCGGGATCGTTCAGCACCGTTTCCACAGAGCCGGTGGCGATGATCTTGCCCGCATCGATCGCCACCACCCGATCGGCCAGGCGCACCACTTCCTCGACAGTGTGACTGACATAAATCATCGGTAGGTGGCGTTGATCGCGCAAACGTTCCAGATAGGGAAGGATTTCGTGCCGCCGCTTGGCATCGAGACTGCTGAGCGGTTCATCGAGCACTAACAGTCGCGGCGCCGAAAGAAGGGCGCGACCCAGAGCGATGCGTTGCTTTTCACCGCCAGATAAAGTTGCGGGGTGGCGCCGGAGCAAGGTTTTTAAATCGAGAAGCTGAACCACCTTGGCAAGGCTAGGCCCTTGGCCTGAGGCAAACCATCGGCCATAGGTTAAATTCTGTTCAACGGTGAGATGGGGAAATAAACGGTCCTCTTGGAACACCACGGCGATGCGCCGCCGATGGGGCGGAACATGGATGCCCGTGGCACGATCGAACAGAACGCGATCCTTTAAAACAATGCGCCCCTGATCCGGTTCGATCAATCCCGCGATCATGGCGATCACCGTCGACTTACCCGCACCCGATGGACCGAACAAGGCGGTGACACCCTCGTCTCCGGTGAAATTGGCCGCAAGAGTGAAATCGCCCCGATGCGATTGGACATGAATCTCGATCATGGAGCCACCTGCGATGAACTGGATGGCGGATTGGGCGGGGGATTGGGCAACGACTGCAACGCTGGGCCGCGAAGACGGCGCTTGGCCCGTACCGCCAGAACCTCGGCGATTATTAAAGCACCCAAAGAAATAACGACGGCGATGACGGCTAAACGCACGGCGGGCCCTTCGCCGCCAGGAACTTGAATATAGGTATAGAGTGCCAAGGGCAGGGTTCGCGTCTCGCTTGGGATATTCGATACAAAGGTGATGGTGGCGCCAAACTCGCCGAGGCATTTGGCGAAGCCCAGCACCATAGCTGAAAGTAATCCCGGCACCGCCAAGGGCAAGGTGACGGTCAGAAAAACAAACAGCGGCCGCGCACCTAAAGTAGCAGCAGCATCCTCGAGCCGCGGATCGATCGCTTCAAAAGCCAGACGGATCGGCCGCACGATCAACGGGAATGCCATAACGGCGGCGGCCACCGCAGCGCCGGTCCACCGAAACGCCACGGTGATATGAAAAGTGTCATAGAGAAAACTGCCAAGGGGACCCTTGCGCCCCAACACAAGCAACAAGGCAAACCCTGTTGCCACTGGAGGCAAGACCAACGGAAGATGAATCACACCATCGATGACGATCTTGCCTGGGAAATTCTTGCGCGCCAGAACATAGGCGATGGCAACGGCAAATGGCAGACTGAAAACCAAAGCCACCATCGCAACCCGGAGCGATAATAACAGCGCCGAGATTTCTTCGGCGGTTAGCATGGGATGGCCATCGGCAGATTCTGCCCCTTTGAAGTGCGCGATGAAAAAGATGATTCCGGAAGCGATATCGATAACGATAGCGATATCGGTAACGATGGTCGCGAGCGTTTAAAGACCATCGGTGGGCAGATACCGCTTTCCCATACTCCATGGAGGGTGGAAACCGATGGGATCGTTCGCTCTATCTCTTGTTCCATCATTCGTTCTATCTCTCGTTCTATCTCTCGTTCTATCTCTGGAGCTCTGCCAGAGATCGATCCTCTCGCTCTTTGGGATGGCTGGCCTTGAGATGGCTGGCCTTGAGATGGCTGGCCTTGAGATGGCTGGCCTTGGGATGGCTGGCCTTGAGATGGCTGGCCTTGAGATGGCTGGGTCGTGGCACCATTGTCAGATCCTTTATTGGTGAAGTGGGGAATCTTGTGGCACCTTAAGGCGACGTCTCCATAGACCTTTTGCCACCTATTCTGGATAGGTATCCTCGTCTGTTTGACCAAATTACACTAACGATCATGCTGCTTGGCAGGAAATGGCGATTTTTCTGCGGTAGGATCCCTTTCGACCATATGTATAGAGGACAGGTTTACAGATTTTTCTTTTACAATAGATACAAGACGTACCTCAGTGGATCCACTTTGTCTGCGATCTATCTTCCATATACCTCTCTTATTCCGTATCGACTTGCGCGCACTGTCGCTTGTATCGAGCATCGACCCGTTCGGCATAGCGGCTTCTTTCGATAGGATCAGTTATGGCTCGGCAAGAAAGGTGAAGCCGTATTTCTCGAACACAGTTTTTGCTGCCGGCGATTTCAGATAAGTCAGAAACTGCAGGGCGCGTGGCATCGCCGTTTTGACTATCGCAACTGGATAGCGGATCTCGGGGTAACTTGTGTCGGGAAGGCGGTGCAAGATTCTCACCTTGGGCTCGGCAGCAGCGTCGGTGGCATAGACGATGCCGTACCGCGCTTCGCCCCGGGCGACAATGGCCAAGGCGGCCCGCACATTCTCGGCGCGGATGACCTGAGGGGCAACCCCCTCCCATGCCTTGAGCGACATCAACGCCGCCTTACCGTATTTGCCCGCGGGCACACTATCGGGATCAGCCATGGCAAGACCTTGCCGGGAAAGATCTTTGAGCGTCGCCTCTAGGGTGGGCGCACCCTTCACGCCAAAAGACGCGGGAACGATCAAGACTAATTTATTTCCTAAAAGATCGTGACGACTTTCTTTCAGGATCAAGTCGCGGCCATCGAGATCATCCATCCACGCTTCATCGGCCGAGATGAAAATATCCGCCGGCGCCGCTTGCGCGATCTGTTTCGCCAGAGCCGACGACCCTGCATAGGAGACTACCACCTTCGGAGCGTCGGGTTGTTTAGAAAAATTGGCAGCCACCTCATCGAGGGACTCTTTTAACGAGGCAGCGGCAAAGACGATCATCTTATCCGCGGCGGTCGCCCGTCCCGATAGCGCGACTGTCCCTAGACCAAGAGCGAGCAACCCAATGATCGCGATGACCCATGGGGGGATCGCGAGGGTCGCTCGTGTGCCGCATTTCTGGAGATCATCAATGGTGGTCACCTTCTTCGGCAATACGCTTGCCTCTCTGCCCGGGAGGCGTATCCTAACGATGGCAGCTTCTTCTGAGAGAGCTTCGGCCATCTCGCGGACACTCTGCAGATCGATGCGCTGCCCTTTCCTCAGAATCGTTCGCGCACCTCTATAGAGGCACACCCTCTGAGCGGCGATAGCTGTTCGTTTAGGAGTCGTTGGGTTGAGATTTGGAAACCCGATGGTCACCCTATGGAGGGCGCCTCTTGCTCGCCGATAACACCCCGGTGACGATCTTGCCAAAAGGATTGTCTTACTCGAGATTGCAGAGGCTCTTAGGAGAGAAGCGTGCATCCCGATGGCAGCGATCAATCTTTCTAGAGTGTCCATAGTACTTTGCCGAGAATTGAATAATCGGTGGCAGCGTTGACCCAGCTGTGGATGACTTGTCCCTGGGCTACTTGACTATAGATGACTTGTCCGTGGGTTACTGAGGTCATTACGAAGATCTCCATGGGCCATCGGTCGTGCGCACCCTCACCCTCTTTGGCGATACGCTTGCCGCCTGACCACGGGTCGGGGAATCGGCGGTAGGGATGATCCGATTTGAAATTGTATGGATGTATGCATCGCGTATTGCACGAGGACTCCCGCGATCGGCGGCCATGCTTTTTGAAACTGCATGTTTCACCGCGAACCCATGTTTCATCGCGACCCACGGATTCAAAATCAGAGACCGACGATGAAACCCTGACGATCCGAGATCGTGCCGCGTCTTCATTATTACCGGCGCGGTAAAATTCTTGGCGGCGCGCTTGCCGTCTTTCATCGATATATCATCCATGGGAATCGGT
>JAWKYA010000011.1:0-57039 GCA_041396725.1 Alphaproteobacteria bacterium | reverse complement strand
TCGAATACGGTCCCTTAGAACGTATTGCGCAAGAAAATGAACTGATGATCTGGCGACACGAAGGCTTTTGGGGGTGTATGGATACTCAGCGCGACGTGGATTCCTTAAATAAAGCATGGTCAGAGGGAAACGCCGCTTGGAAAGTATGGAGTTAATTTTAAAGATGAACTATACCGCTTGTATGGCTTAAGATCTTCTCTTTTTATATAATGACGGCGTTCTTCGTCGACGATTGTACCGAGGAAGATGCGCAGCGAAGATGGATGAAGCTATTTATTTGGTTTTCATTTCCAATAGATCAGAGGTTAAGTTCCAAAAATTTCTTTCAACAATCATGCAAAAATCAGTAGATCTCTACGGATCTTGTTACTTTGCGAAGCCAAATCCCTGTAAATATTGAAGTAATAAGAGAAGCCAAAATAAGTGTAACAAATAAGGCAGCATCGATAATTCTCGCCTCATAGGCGATGCTTGCCAAGACAATTCCTGGACCACCACGTGTATTCATGGATATCGCATAGTTTATAGCCTCTAAGGTTGAGCAGCCACGGCTTTTTGCAGCAAGCCAACCTCCTCCTAAGAGGAGAATCGATGATAGGCTTATAAATTTTAGAAGTAATATACCATCAAAAGATTCAGGGAGATTAATTTTTGTGCCCACTAAGGCAAAATAAAGAGGAATGAAAAATGCACGCGCCACATCGGATATGGCATCTTTCGCGGTACCAAATTTCTTTTCTGGTAAAGATGCGAAGGCAATACCTGCGAGAAGTGCTCCGAAAACGACATTGATATTTAGGATGCTCGCTAAAAAAGCCATAATAAAACACCAAAGCAATGCGTATCCGGCGCGTGAAGATTTTAAAACAATATTGATCATCAAGCGGCTATCAAGCTTTAAAAGAGGAGGCCCCAAGAGGAGTCCAACACTGAGAAAGGCAAGTGTTTTTAGGACAACTGCAATAATTTCACTCGCGCTTTTCATTTGTCCGGTTGCAAGTCCTATCGCGATAGATAAGCCAACCCACAACAATACATCTTTTAGAGTTGCAGTGGCTAAGACAACAGTGGCGAAACGTGTTCTCATTAAATCTAGATCAAGAAAGATCTTCGAAATGACAGGAATGGATGTTACCGAGCAGGCAATAGCGAGGACGATGATAAAGGCATCCGATGTAGCTTTATTTCCCATGTGAGGATCAAAGAGATTAAAATAATCAATCGTTATCCATCCACCTATAAATGGGAAAATAGCTGTCCCTATAAGGAGTGAGGAGACGATTTTCCACTCACTCCGGAGAGTCTTTGCTTCTAATCGGAAACCAGCTACAAACATTAGAAGCACTAAACCAAACCAATACAAAGCTGAAAGAAGTTTGGGCTCGGCTTCAAAGGCTGAAAATAAATATTTTTGCGAGTCACTCCATAATAAACCTAAACCCGAAGACCCTAACAGAAGACCACTGCCAATTTCTCCTGCAACCCGCGGAAAATGAATCTTCTCAGCTAAAAATCCGAGACCATGCGCAAAGACCACCAAAAGGACGATAACTAAGAACAGTCGTGAGAGTTCAAAGTCTGACATGTTCCATATCTCACTTAGATGAACTTACTAGGTCATATATTGCGATGATGGGCGGACTTGACCTTTCGCCATACGTGCATTCCACCAGTCGATGGTGTATTTTAATCCATCTTCTACGGATATGGACGGTTGCCAGTTCGTTGCGGAGAAGAATTTAGATACATCAGCTTGAAGCAGCCTGACTTCAGATGTTGTGGGACGGTGTCGTTTTTCATTGGTAATGACGGGTTTATTGGTTCCAGTAATTTGCCGAACAATATCAATCATATGGCTAATGCAGATCGTACGCCCTGTCCCAGTGTTGTATGGCGTGCCCACCTCTAATTGCGTTGCTGCCCCAGCCGCTACAAAGGCATTGACTGTATCGCTGACGTAGGTGAAGTCTCGTTCGGTCGATGTATCGCCTATCTCTATTGTGTCTATGGTAGGGTCGATCGCTTGCCTAATAACCGTGGGAATGACTGCACGCTCACTTTGGCGGGGTCCATAAGTATTAAATGGTCGTAAGATTATAACATTAACGTTATGACTAAGTGCATATGCACTTGCTAGGGCATCGGCACCGATTTTAGTCGCAGCATAGGGGGATTGCCCTTGCAAGGGATGATCTTCGTTAATGGGGGTACTTAGCGCTGTTCCATAAACCTCGCTTGTCGATGTATGGATAATTTTTGGGGTTTGATGTAACCGCGCTGCCTCAAGAATATTAAGGGTTCCTGTAATATTAACATCAACATAAGATTGAGCAGCGATATAGCTATGGGGAATAGCTATAAGGGCAGCAAGATGGAAGATGATATCTTGATTTTCTGTTAAACGAAAAACAAAGTGTGGATCGCGTATATCGCCGCGAATTGATTTTATTTTTCCTTTTAGACTTTGATCGATAGAATCCAGCCAACCAAAGCTATCAAAAGAATTGTAATAACTAAGAGCGGTAACATGGCATCCTTGAGATGCTAGAGCTTCAGTTAAGTGGGAGCCAATAAAACCATCAGCTCCTGTGATAAGAACCCTTTTGCCTTGTATGCTTTTGTGGAGTTCGATCATGATTCTTTACCTGTATAGATTTTATACATAGGGATTACGGAATAGAGCCATATCACTCTATGATTCATGGAGTCTTAAAATTGTCGGTGGATGTACGATGAGCACTCTAATGCCAATGTAAGGTTTCAATAAGGTCTGCTACAGCATGAGTTTCAATAAGATTCATGCGGTTTCCGGAGCGTGGATAAGCAACAGCTGTCACCAATAGAACATCATCGCGATGGATCTCTTTGCGTAACCATAATTCTTTAAGGCATTTTGCGATATGGTCTGTTGTACCTTTAAGAAAAGGTATATCCACGTAAATACCCTTGACCCCAGCCAAGAGATTAAAACTTCTGGCAGCCATCTCGTCATTGCTCACAGCTAGGATTGGTTGCTGAGGTGCACCTGCTGAAATGGTACGTGCTGCAAATCCGGATACAGTTATTGCAATAATCTTTGTTATGGGAAGCCCGCGACATAGTAAGTTAATAGCTTGTGACATAGCTTCGGGGATGCTTTCTTCATTACCGGAAGAGACGGATTTTAAATTTTCTTGCATAAGAGATTCGGCTACATTAGCCACTGTTCTCATCGTAGTTAAGGCTATCATAGGGTGAGCCCCTATCGCTGTTTCTCCAGAGAGCATTGTTGCAGCAGCTCCATCCAAAACAGCATTTGTTATATCGGTGATCTCAGCCTTGGTGGGGTGAGGATTGGTAATCATTGTATGGAGCATCTCTGTTGCCACTATAACTGGCTTAGCATGTTGTTTTGCCCGGGCCAAAATTTGTTTCTGAAAGATGGCAACGCGCTCAAGATTTGTCTCGACAGCGAGATCGCCCCTATCGATCATGATTGCATCTGCGGCCTGTATGATTTCATCCATATTTTCGAGGCCGCCTTTATTTTCGATTTTAGCGACAATACGCGGCCATGAATCCTGGATAAGGGAGCGAATTTGCTCGATATGCTGGGCGGATTCAACAAAACTAATACCGATAAAGTCGACACGGTGTTTTTTTGCAAACTCAATCATCTTATGATCACGATCGGTAACTTTTTGCCCTCGAAGTTGGACGTAGGGCACATTTATACCCTTCCGACTTTTGAGCTGGCCGCCGACTTCCGTTCGGCAAAATATATCGTTTCCCTTGAGAGCGGTGACAGTGAATCTAAGCGTTCCATCATCAGCAAGAATGATATCACCGACCGTCAGATCTTCATGGAGGCTAGTACTCGTCAAGGGAACTTTCTCCGTGCCAATATAGCTAGGATCGGTAGTCAGGATAATGGTATCGCCAATTAGAAATTGAGGTTCGGTTTGTAATTGAGCAGTTCGTATTTTGCGGCCAGGAATATCGAGGAGTACAGGAGTTCCTGGTAAAGTTTTTCGCAAAAGTTGTATGGTCTCTCGATGCCAGTCTAAATTAGCATGACTCCCATTTAACCGGGCCACATTCATCCCAGCAGCAGCTAAATTTTTAAGAGCGTCCTGTGTAGAGGTAGCAGGGCCAATTGTTGCGACGATACGTGTGCGCATCATCAATCATCCTCCTGCTCAATAAAAATGGGGATACCGTGTAGGGCAGCGACAATCTCTGGGCGCATAAGCCGAGGATCTGGTGTTTTCCCTTCGACTAATATAGCGCGCATGTCGGTGCCGCTGATGTGGTTGATAGAAGTAGGATCCATCTCATGGTGAGGGCAGGTCTTTTCCGTAACAATGCTGTCGCATCGCCGACAGTGGAAGGGGCCGTGTAGAGGAAGAATTGTGATACCTAGTTCCCCTGCAAATTTCTCGGCTAACCGATGGGCATCATATTTACCATAAAAGTCGCCAACGCCAGCATGATCACGCCCAACTATAAAATGAGTACAGCCATAATTACGCCGGATAATAGCATGAAATATGGCTTCGCGGGGACCAGCATACCGCATCGCTGTTGTGAGGAGGCTTAAAACTACCCGATTGTGTGGATAAAAATCTTTGATAAGGGTTTTATAGCCTTGCAAAATAGCTTCTGGTGTATAGTCGCCTCGTTTCTTCCGGCCGACAAGCGGCTGCAGAAATAAACCATCAACATGCTCGAGGGTAGTACGTTGTAGATATTCATGGGCGCGGTGGGGAACGTTACGCGTCTGGAATCCCGCTATTGTCTTCCATCCCTTACTTTTAAAGAGGGATATTGATTGTTGAGGCGTTAATTCATCGGGGCCTAACGACTCAGAAAATAAGGAGGTTAAAGATCTAACGGGACCACCAATAAACCAATCGTTGCTATTTAAAAAGAATCTGACACCAGGATGGGATTGATCAACGGTGCCGAAGATGGTCGAGCAAATCTCTATTTTATCACATGTAAAAAAGTTTTCCGGGATGAGCTCCCCTACCTCTGTATTCTGATAAATCAAAGTTACTCGAGGTAAGCCGCGCAACCGTTGCATAGTTTCATGGTCGATGCTTAGCAATATCGGTAAAGTAAAAGGTTGCCCATCGGGAAGGCGCATTTCCTGAACAACGGAACGAAGGGTATCAATATTCATAAATGCACTGACAGGCTTGTAAGCACCAAGAATCAGTTTTTCAAATTCGAGATATTGGGTACGAGTTAGATGAAGTTCACTCATTTATTAAGAGCATCGTTTAAGGGGGGTATATTTTTTATAATGGATAAGGCTATTTCTTCCGCCGTCTTATTTGCAACTTTAATGATGAGATCTGCATGCCGAGGAGGATGCCAGGGAATATCGATACCAACAATGTTGTTTATTTCACCAGCAAGAGCTTTTGCGTATAATTTCTTAGGATCTCGTTGCTGGACTGTAGCGAGGTCTGCATCAAGATAAATCTCCCAATAATTTTGAAAATGAGCCTTATTCCAAGCAAGGAGTTCGGGATGGCTGTAGAGGGCAGAAACGATAACGATCAGGTTCTGTGAAGAAAGTAACTTGGCCAAGCGCTGCAAGCGTTTGATTTGAATAACGCGCGCGTCTTCCGTATGTCCCAAATTGTCATTGAATAATTCACGAATCTCATCCCCATCAACGAGGACTAATTGAGGTAAACTATCTTTTACATGATCCTTTATCATGCGTGAGAGTGTTGTTTTTCCTGAACCGGAAAGACCGGTAATCCAAATGACCATCTCAAATACTCTGACTACCGTTGAGTAGGTGCAATTCTTGCATCGAAAATTTTAAGATGCTTTTTATCATAAGACTGGCAAAAAAAGAAAACTCGGAAATTAAGTGTTAGATTCAGGTTTTAGTGTATCGATTTCTGCACAATAAAGACTAGTACAATTAAGGTGGCTATTGTGCTGCCGCAGCGCGGGTGATCATCGCCAGCGTTTCAAGGCAGGTATGGCCATAAGTTTATAGCTTGTCAAGCAGTGCACCTCGTTATGTGCGCAAAATTTAACGACATATTATCTGCAGAGAGTGCGTATAATATAAGATCTCTATCATATTGATATAATTTACATTTTATGAATATTGCATTATTTTTCTTGACTTAAGTTCATCTTGTGAACATACATTTTCATTAGCTATTAAGTGCATAGGGAAAGCGTATTTCTCGGTGTCCCTCAAGGCTAGCGTGAAGTGGTCGTATATTTGGATAAGAAGTATCCTTAGATCTGATTCCTTGGAAAATGACAAAGAGGTATTATGCAAGAATGGCGCACACTTGTAGTTGCAGGAGCGAGCGTCAATCATAACGGTTCGCTTAGAAGCAGCAGCTTCTTACGGTGCCTTCAAAGTTCCTACTCATCACTCTTTGCGACGATAGGTTCAAAAACTGTTTCTTATCAGGCAAAGGAAACGGGTGTTAGAAGCAGTATGCTCTGCTTACTTGAATTAAATCCAAAGAATCGTGAAATCCTTTATGAGAAAGTATCGAGTGCGGGATCAGAGTTTTTATCGACAGCTTCCTCCATGAAACTGAGAAAAACATAACGGCAGCTGTGTAAAACTTAGTTGCGGCACGAGAAATTACAGCTGGCAGAAAGTATTCAATTGATAATTTAATTGCTATGAGGCCTGAGAACAGAGTTTCTCTCTATGAACTATTGAGATTGTATGAGGATCGACAGTTAAGCGTTCTTATGACCTTGATGAATCAACTTATCCCATATAACCGATGTTCCAAGAGGACTATATAACGATTACTACAATATCTTCGATCATTGAAAAAGACAGTAAACGCTATTCACTGACCTGATGAGCGGTCTCTTTGAAGCGCAATCTGGGCTCCCAGTAGAGGTTAAATAGTGCGACGTTGCGTTATTTCCAATCAACGCTTTAGCTCCATTGTCGAATTTCATAATCGTGAAAATGAAGCAAGGCCTATTACCGCTCTTGGTGCAGAAGGAGTATATAGCTTCTATGTTTAAGAATATCGGCAGGGATCTTGCATTATTGTTTCGTGCATTCATGTGCACCCTATCCCAAAGATCATCGTAATAGTCTTGCTGATATAGAATTAAATCCATAAAATATTCCTGCCATGATAGGTCAAAATAATATTTTGGGTTTTCAGTTTCATCCAGAAAAAGCTGTTTCCGTTGGATTGAAGATCTTCCATAAGGCGTTAACAGAGCAAGCATGAACGATGTAGTTATCCTTGTACCGGCACGTGGTGGATCCAAACGCCTTCCAGGGAAGAATATAAGATCTCTCTGTGGTAAGTCGCTATTGAGATGGACGGCCGAAGCGATCCAGAAAGGGGCGCCGAATATTCCTATTTTCTTATCTACGGATAATGCTGCCATTGCAGAAGAGGGACACAATTTGGGATGGACTGTGCCCTTCATGCGACCAGCGTCCTTAGCTACGGACGTTGCATCGAGTGTAGAGGTAGCAGTGCATTTTCTTGACTTTTTGGCAGAAAAAAATATCCAACCTAAAATTTTACTCCTATTACAACCAACCAGCCCATTTCGATCGCCAGGCATTTTAAATGAAGCTATCGCTCTTATGGAACTTTCTTTAGAAATTCCAGCAGTGGTTTCTATGAAGCGACTTGATAGGGTTCCAGCAACTACGTTTACTTTAAATTCAAAAGGCGGAGTTACACCATTGTCATCTAGCCAGTCTCCATTATTAACTCCTAATGGCGCACTTTATGCGATCCGGGTACCGATTCTTTATGAAAAACGTACATTTATACCTGAGGGGAGTGTTCCTCTAATCCAAGATCAAATTGAGTCCATAGATATTGATACAGCATTTGATTGGCGAGTAGCTGAATCTTTTTCAAGTGAGTGGGATAGGTAATGATATAAAAGGCCCCAGAGGGACTTTATATAAGAAAGAAGACGTAGATAAACATTATTAAAGACGAGCTTCCATTACTCTAGCAGTTATTTGGCTCTGAGGTAGTGCGGTATTTAGATAATCATAGGATGATTTCATCCGGTAGCATCGTAAGGATAATTGTTTCCCATGCGAGCTTGAGTACGGAGATGCCGCGCACGATCCGCTTAATCTCTGTGACTAATAATAATCATACCATCACCATCTGTGGCCATCACCTTATTACTATCATTTTTACGCGCTATTGTTTGATTCTCGGTGCCCAATATCATTGATAGCAACTATGTATCATGAATGATGATCTGTCATTATAAAGGGCTGATCGTCCCTCATCTTACTTTGTAGAAATTCATGTAAATGAACTATCCCACTCCCGCCTATTTCTTGAGTAGGGCTCTAGTGCATAGACAGGATATATGTTCATAATATGAACTAAGTCAAGAAAGCTCAAGATTCATAATAATATAGTATAAACAATATGTTAGAGGTTGATCATAAATTAAGCGGATAATGCGTTCTCTTGACAAAGTAAGATAAGCAAGGCCATACCTAATCCTCCCAGCGCTGACCGGTCACCCGCTGTGCGGTAGCTTACGATAGAGATTTACCTATCATTCCCTATTTAAATCCATGAATTTAAATGCAGACAAACTCAGAATTATTTTCTTTTTTTGATGAGCGAAAGCAGCTAGCTCCAAGATCGGTATGGCCCGTACATCCTAACTATCTTAAGATGGTTATGGCTAAGCAAAACTACGCTATCTTGAGCCATGTATCGGCAAATCTTAATGAAGAAAATCGGATAATGGCCTTAGCTGTGCCGCTATGTTTAGCGGCTAGTAGTTGGCTGACTCATAGAATTTTGTGTGCGCAAACAGGCTTCGCAGAATCAGAAAAAGATTTTTTATATAAAACTCTGATGCAAGAAAATATGGAGATGAAAATCGATGTGACGGTATCTCCTGCTTCCTTTAAGAAAACAAAATTACATGCTTTGCGCCAGATTTTCCGAACCGCAACATGGACTTCTTTAAAAGATATGCCAGAAACATTTCTTAATCAGCAGTCTATTGTAATTAGTCACAACCCACTGTTAATCGAAGATCTAAAATACAAGAAAATATCGGCGCGATTTATTCATGGTGAGCAAATATTAAATAAGTATTTGAAGTCTTCTAAGGAGAATCTTAATCAAATCGAGGAGATAACTGAAAAATTCATAAATTTATATATAAATATACCTGAACTTACAGATCTTTCGCGTCAAGTCTTGGCAAAAATTTTGCATCCGCGAATTTTAAAAATAATAAGTTATGCGCAAAATACATTAAACAGCCTTCTTTTCTGGAACGCACCAAAGCGACTCTTTTCTGCTACGGGAAGCTCTTTTCCCGCAAGAGCTCTTGGACTTGAAGTTCAGCGCCGAGGAGGGGAGGTAGTGCGTTATGATCATGGTGGTCACACCTTTCTTGTTCGCAATACGAACGCTACGATCCTTGAACTTGTTCCTTCTACGAAATTTGTTACCTTTACGAAAGATATGGCGCGTTATGTCGAGACAGAATCGACTCGCAGTAAAGCTCCATGGTGCCAGATAGAATCAGGTAAGGGAGATCCCTTCCTTGGTAAAGCAACCGCTGTATCTCATTCGCATTTAGGTAAAAATAAAAAGGTACTTTATATACCTGGAATCCTTCTTTCTCAGCGTGAATTGTATCCACCGATTCCTGCAGCGCCAGTTTATCTAGATTGGCAAATGAAGGTTGCCCGAACGCTTTCTAGACTTCCAATTTATGTTTGTGCAAAACCCCACCCAGGTGGACTCTTAAGGGGTATGCGTCATCCCCTTGAGTCAGTGATACCAGTTAGCTATCAGCCCTTTGAGAAAGTTATGCCAGATTTTAATGTGCTTATATTCGATAATCCTACGTCGACAACTTTCTCATATGCACTTTGTTCGCAAACCCCGATCATTTACCTTGATCATGGAATAGTGGAATATAAAACAGAATTTACGGAATTACTGAAAAAAAGGTGTATCATAGTACCTGTGGCGTGGGATGAAAAGAATTCTCCAATTTTAGACGAGCAAATTCTGACCGATGCTGTCATGGCAAGATTTGACCCTATTGATCCGACCCCATTTCAGCATTTATTTGTGAGTGATGAGGCATAAGCATGCACAGACTTTATACGGATAGCTATTAAGGCGAGAATTCAGTGAGCGGAATAGTTTTTTGCGCTGGTAGCGATGCTTTAGCACGCTGTGAAGCTATGATTAACCCTTCTCATAATGAGAGATTCACCAAAAGCGTTCTTGCTATCTCTGATTCTTGGGCTTGTGGCAAATTATGGTCCAATAAATTGGTGCATGAAAAAGCCCCGGTTCAAATAGATGAGTTAATGATTCTTCTTGACGGTGAGTTATATAAAAAAGGAGGCCCAGAGCTTCAGCCAGAGGCTATTTTTTATAATCTATATCGCCAGGGCAATTTTGAGCAGCGCGTAACAGAATTAAATGGAAGTTTTGCTGGAGCGGTTATCGACTCGCATCGAGGTCAAATCACATTTTTCAACGATCGGTTAGGGACAAGAACCTTATTTTTTGCGGAGATATCGGGTCAGCTACTCGCTTCAACAAAACCTCTCTATCTATTAGCTGATCCGACTGTGAGTCGGCAGTTGAATCGCCAAGCTTTCTTTGAAATGCTATCCTTCAGAAGAATATGTTCTAACCATACACTGTACACAGGTATACAGGTTATGCCAGGTGGATCGGTATGGCGATGGTTTGATAACAAACTTAGTCGTAAAAAAGTTTGGAAACTGAATTGGAAAACCCCTGACTTTTCTTTGCGCGAGGCGCCAGAAATATTCGCAACGCATCTTGTGCATGCAGGAGAAAATAGATTAAGTGAGTACGAGAGAGGAGGGATACTCCTGTCAGGAGGGATCGACTCGCGTCTAGTGCTGGCGGCAACTCAAGGGGCAGGACATAATGTCTCCTGCCTAACTCTGGGGCCCTTTGATAATCGCGAGGTAGGTGTGGCGCGCTCCGTAGCCTCTGCGGCGAAGGCTCCATTCAGGTATATCCCAAATCCACCTGAGGCACTTATAGAGACTTTTGACGAAGCGACCATCGCTGCTCAAGGTACACATGTCACGCCATTTACTTTTTTTCGTCGCTTGCCCGAGTTGGCAGTTGATCATGATGTTTTATTCTCTGGACATGCTTTAGATATTGCTTTTCGTGGCTTCTATCTTCCTTGTCGTACATTCCGTATAGGGAAAGGGAGTGTGAGAACACCTCTTTTAGGAGGGATAAAAAAAGAAAACTTACCAGATGAAATGATCCGTATATGGCGTGCCTCTACGCCACTACGGAGCCTTCAAAAAGTTCTCGATATAAAATTACATCCTGAGTTAATGGAACGACAAAGACAAGCAGCGATCTATGCGTTAACTCAAGCCGATATCCAGGATCCTTATAACGCTTTAGAGGCTTTTGCTTTTCATACCCAGTCCCTCCATTATACGTGGAGCGATTTTATTGCGATGGAAACGGTCATTAGGCATCGAGCTTTGTGTTTTGATAAGGATCTATTCGATTTCTGTCGTTCCCTGCCGCCGTTGTGGCGCGCTCAGGGTGAAATTCCGCGCCGTGCATTAAAATTGCTGGCTCCAGCTCTCACCAATGAACTAGATGCTAATACAGGATATCCGCTTCGATGGAATGGGTGGCAGCATATTTCGGCTATGCTTCTTCGCTCTGGATTACAGAAGCTGAAATTATGGCCAAAACGCACTCTTCCAACGGGGATGGCAACTCATGGTTCATGGGCAAATCTAGGGCAATTACTTCGTCTGCATCCGGGGTTTAGAGAGCGTTTAAATCGACTCTATCAAGATCCTGCCTTACTAGATACAGGTATTTTATCTTCGTCAGGCATTAAGAAAGCTGTTGAGGAACATCTCTCCAATTCTGCCGATCATCGTAAGCTTTTGCATACCTTACTAAGTATGTCCACATGGTTTCGAGCTTTTCCTTACACGAGTGTATAGTAGAGAGGCACTGCCTGACCGATGACTGCGCTTCCTCCATTTAGTGAAAAAAGTTATGCAGAGCTTATCACAACCTTTGTGCAGAGAGGGTATCAGGTAACCCCTTATACAGATCTGTGTATAGGCCAGCCTCATCTTATCCTAAGGCATGACATAGATATGAGCTTAGAGGCAGCAGTTAGAATTGGAAAGCTCGAAGCAGATCACGGATGGAAATCATATTACTTCATTATGGTTCGATCTTTTCTATACAACATTTTGACATCTGAATCACAAGCTTTCATCCGGCAACTCACTGACTTTGGTCATCAAATAGGTCTTCATTTTGATCCACATCTTTATGGAGAGGACTGGGATTTATTGGATGCTGCCGCCACTCGAGAAGTAGATCTTCTTTCTGATATTATAGGGCAGCCAATTAACTTTATAAGCTTTCACCGACCGCTTGAATCATTGTTAGGAAGTCCGAGAAAACTCGCGGGCCTACCCCATACATATCAACCAAAGTTTTTCCAAGAAATTAGTTATTGCTCAGATTCGAGAGGGGATTGGCACTATGGCCATCCCTTAGATCTGCCGGCCGTGCAGCAGGGCAGGGCCATACAACTCCTTACCCACCCCATATGGTGGGAAGGGGAAGCTCGCTCTGCTACAGATCGGCTAAATACTTTTGTTAAAAACCACATGAATGAGTTTAAATCCATTCTGCGTGATAATTGCAGTATCTATCAATTTAATGATGTTTCAAAAGCAGACAGTTAACATAATGAGTTCATTATGAAGATTGGCATAATTGGCGCCGGACACTGGGGTAGCAATTTGATCCGTAATTATGCGGAAATGGGCTATTTATCGGCAGTCTGCGACCAAGATCATAAGCTTTTACAGCAAGTCAGCAAGATTTATTCTAAGGTTGCGCTATACCAGGACCCGAATGAGTTTCTCAAAGATCGACATGTCGATGCTGTTGTAATCGCTACTCCACCAATAAGTCATTATAGCTTGGCAAAGATGATGCTGCTTGCCGGTAAACCGACTTTTGTTGAGAAACCACTTTGTCTGTGTGTAGCCGAAGCCGAAGAATTAGTGGCATTGGCAGCCGAGAGATCCCTCCCGCTCATGGTAGGGCATCTTTTACATTATCATCCTGCCTTTAAAGCTTTACAGAATCTCCTAGACTCAGGGAAACTTGGCCAATTACGTTATATTTATAGTCATCGCCTTGCCTTAGGTAAGGTAAGAAGAGAAGAAAACGCTTTATGGTCCTTTGCGCCACACGATATTTCTATGGTTTTGGCGCTTACACAGAATATGCCACAGTCTGTCACGGCTCATGGCTCTTCTTTTATTACACCAAACATTGCTGATACGACGATTTCTTATCTGAATTTCCCATATGGGGTACGCGCACATATATTTGTATCGTGGTTGCACCCCTATAAAGATCAGAGGTTTGTGGTTGTTGGCTCGGAGGGGATGGCCGTATTCGATGATGTACAGCCTCCTGAGGCAAAACTCCTTCTCTATTCGCATAAAGTAGATGTTACCTATGGATTGCCAACGGTTCAGCGAGCAGAAGCTACCCCTATCCCTCTAGCTTGGAGTGAGCCATTGAGATCCGAGTGCGAAGCCTTTATAGAATTCGCTCATAGGGGTAAAATTCCCCCATCGACAGGGGCGGAAGGTCTAAGAGTTTTGAGAGTTTTAACAATGCTCCAGCAATCGTTAGATAATACCTGAAATCATTAAATGGCAGATTATTATTCTCATCCAAGTGCGATTATTGATCCTGATACCAAGATAGGCGCAGGAACGAAAATTTGGCATTTTTCTCATATTTTGCCTGGTTGCGATATCGGCAAGAACTGCGTTATTGGCCAGAATGTAATGATTGGTCCAGATGTGCGTATTGGGGATGGATGCAAGATCCAGAACAACGTCTCCTTATATAAAGGGGTAACTTTAGAACAAAATGTATTTTGTGGCCCGTCGTGTGTTTTTACAAATGTCTTAACTCCCCGCGCTTTTGTTAATCGCAAGTCGGAATTCTTACCAACCTTAGTTAAGGCAGGTGCATCAATTGGTGCGAATGCAACGGTGATTTGCGGTCATACTATCGGGAATTATGCGATGATTGCGGCAGGGGCGGTCGTAAGTCGGGATGTGCAAGACTTTGCTTTAGTTATGGGTATGCCGGCACGACAGGTTGGATGGGTTAGCAAGGTTGGCGAACGTCTCGATAAAGATCTGATATGTCCGAAGACAGGTGAGAAGTACCAAGAAACAACCCAAGGCTTGACTCTGATAGGGTAAAGATGAGTGGCAAAATTGAATTTGTAGATCTTCGTGCGCAACAAGAGCGGATTCGTGAAGATCTTAATAAGCGAGTAATAAAAGTCTTGGAACATGGTCAATATATTCAAGGTCCAGAGTGCCAAGAATTAGAGTCTGCTTTAGCAGAGTACTGCCGCTGTAGTCATGTAATAGGTGTCTCAAGTGGTACGGATGCGCTTTTGATGGCCTTAATGGCCAAGGGAGTGGGTCCTGGAGACGCGGTTTTCTGTCCTGCGTTTACCTTTACAGCTACTGCTGAAGTGATTGTCCTACTTGGAGCAACCCCGGTCTTTGTTGATGTGGATCCTGATAGTTATTTAATCGATCTAGGTAACCTTACTGCTGCTATAACTAAAGTTCGCCAAGGAAAATTAATACCACGCGCCATTCTCGCTGTGGATCTATTCGGATTAACGCCAGACTATCGAGCTTTAACTAAATTCTCTCAAGAGCATGATCTTATCTTGATTGCAGACGCAGCCCAGAGCTTCGGTGCAGTCTTTGGAAACGATCGTGTCGGTAAACTCGCCCCTGTCACTGTTACTAGTTTTTTCCCGGCTAAACCATTAGGGTGCTACGGCGATGGCGGAGCTATTATGACAGATGATACTGAGCTAGCCGAGCAATTACGCTCTATTAGAGCTCATGGAAAAGGTATACATAAATACGATATTGTTCGTATCGGAATTAACGGGCGACTTGATACGCTCCAGGCCGCAATTCTCCTTGCAAAGCTGAAAGTTTTTGATGATGAGCTTAGAGCGCGAGAGCAAGTCGCTTTATGGTATGATGAAGCTTTGGGCGGTAAGATTAAAAAGCCTGTAAGGCCTGTGGGCATAACTTGTGCTTGGGCTCAATATACTATCCAGCTAGATGATCGAGACCGGGTTGCAGATATGCTGAAGACAAAAGGTATTCCAACAGCTATATACTATCCAAAACCAATCCATCTCCAACCGGCATATATGTCATATGGCGATGGCATAGGATCATTACCTGTTAGTGAGTTTTTATCGCAGCGTGTATTGAGTCTTCCTATGCACCCATATCTTAGTCGAGAAACTATAGGGATTATTGCGGATCATCTCCACGCAGTCATTACGTGACATTCTCTAAGAATATCCTATTTAAAGAGCTCTAGAATGCACTTTTCTATACCTTCAACTTCTAGCATTCATCATCTCGCATCTGATCGCTTGATAAGTGGATCTGAGTTAGAAAATGAAATAGCGAAGCGAACATTCATTCTAAGTAGTTTAGGTATTGGCCCTAGATCCTATGTTGTCATTGCACATGGAGGAACGCCGGAATTTTTTGCTGATCTATTTGCAGTATGGCGAATGGGAGCCTGTGCGGCTTGTGTTAATCCAGGTGTGACAGGTGGGGAACTGTACAATCTAGTATCATTTACTGATTCATCGCTGGTGTTAATGGGAGATAAAGCAGCTGATGCATCAAAGCTAAATGTTAAAACTATTGATCTTTCTATAGAAAAAAAATCTAAAATTTTAACCCCCCTAGTAGGGTCACTTGATGATCCTGCCCTTATCCTTTTTACATCGGGTACTACAGGCCAACCTAAGGGTGTTGTGCATAATTTTCGATCATTATTCGCTCGAATTTCACTTAATAGACTTTACATAGGAGATGATGTTTTAAATAAGACACTTTGTGTTTTACCAACTCACTTTGGTCATGGATTAATCGGTAATTGCCTAACAACACTCTTCGCGGGAGGGAAATTAATTCTTCGCTGGAGGTATTGGCCCTAAAGAAGCTGCTAATTTAGGTCATCTACTAGATGAGCATCAGGTTACCTTTATGAGTTCTGTGCCTGCTTTGTGGAAACTAGCATTAAAGCTGAGTAAACCACCCCAACGTAATGCTCTACGACAGGTTAATATAGGCTCGGCGCCGCTTTCGGTGGATTTATGGCAAAAGATTATAGGATGGACGGCTACCGACAAAGTCGTGAACATGTACGGCATAACAGAAACAGCAAATTGGCTCGCAGGCACTTCTTTAAATCCTCATAATCCTGTAGATGGACTTGTTGGGAAAATGTGGGGTGGAGTGGCGGCTATTAGAATGGAAGAAGGTAAAATTCATCCTGTAGGCCAAGGAGAAATTTGTGTACAGTCACCATCTCTTATGTCGGGATATCATAAACGGCCTGATCTTACAGATCAGGTTCTAAAAGGTGGATGGTTTTTTACAGGGGATATAGGAACTGTTGATGCCGAAGGTATAATTAGAATTACAGGCCGCCAGAAGCATGAAATAAATCGAGCCGGTATTAAGATTCACCCTGAAGAAATTGACCTTCTATTGGAACAACATCCTTTGGTTTCTGAAGCATGTTGTTTTGGTATCCCGGATGATATCAGCGGTGAGTTAGTGGGTGTTGCTGTTCGTCTGGTAAACAATGAAATAAATGATGCAGCGCTTAAAGTTTGGTGTAAAGAGAGGATCAAATCAGAATGTGTTCCTGAGCGCTGGTTCTTTGTTTCAGAAATCCCTAAGACAGATAGAGGTAAGATTAATCGAGAGACAGTCATGAAAGCCTGCCTTAATAAACTGCCTACATAATGCCATTGCCAATAGAGACGCAGCGGTTTTTTTTATCTCCGTTTCTTATTTCAGATATTGGGGAAGTATATTTGTCATGGCTACGTGACCCCGAAGTCGTTCAATGGCTTAATGCTCAATTTCGACATCATGATGCAAATTCAGCTCGGGAATGGTTAGCGCAACACGACAATAAAGATAAGTTTTGTTTAAGTGTTTTGGTGCGCGATACAAAAACTCATATCGGTAATATTTCCGCTAATATTGATCGTCGACATGGAACGGCCATGATTGGGGTCATGATTGGCGACAAGAGATGGTGGGGATCAGGGGTAGTACTTGAGATCCGTGAGGCACTTTTAAACTGGTTGTTTGATGAGCAGAACATACACAAGGTATGGTCGATGCCTTTTGTTCGCAATGCTCCGGCTATTTTTAATTATCGCCGACAGGGTTTCACGTGTGAGGGAATTTTGAGAGCTCATCGCCGCCGCTCTAACGGAGAATATTTGGATGTCGCGATTTTTTCGATGTTGCGTGATGAGTGGATGCTTCGACGAAAAGGTCGTAAATAATGATTGAGAATATTGATAAAGCTTGCCGCCTCGTTGCAGAAGCGTTGGGGGTATCTCTTGGGGAGATCACAAGTAAATCTTCCATCGAGACGATTGAAGCTTGGGATAGTCTTGGCCATATGCGTGTAGTCGCTGCGGTAGAGGAAATATTACAACGCGAATTAGAGCCAGAGAAGCTAGTTGCTATAACCTCGGTTACTGATATTGCCTCTCTTTTGGGATCGCAGTGAAAATCGCAATTCACCAGCCAAACTATTTTCCATGGCTTGGGTATTTTAAAAAAATAGCTAAGTCGGATGTATTTATTTTTCTAGATGATGCAAGTTTTTCCAAAGGATCCTACACGAATCGTGTCAAACTATTGTGCAAAGGGTTTGAACGATGGCTCACTATTCCGGTGAGCTTCCATTTAGGTCAATCTATTTCTGAAATCTCTATCGTAGATAGAGATTGGGCGCTAAAACATCGCGACATTTTATTCGACTGGTATCGCGAGGCAGACGCTTTCACAAAAACATTCCCAGAAATTGAGAGTTTTTTAATGCAGGCTGCAGAAAAGGAAAATCTTGCTGAAATAAACATAGAGATTATTACTGCGATTGCTCACCGTTTAAAATTAAATGTTACCTACAAAAAGTCTTCACATTTGAATATGAATTATCTTACGGGTAGCGACCGGTTAATAGCTTTGATTAAGGCGGTGTCGCCATGTGCGACATATTATTCAGGTCAGGGCGGTGCTAAATATCAAGATGAAGAGCGGTTTGTGACTGCAGGAGTAAGGCTTGAGTATTTAGAGCCTTTTACGCACGTTTACAGACAAAATTCTGAAACATTCCTCCCTGGTCTTTCAGTACTTGATGCAATTTTTCATATAGGTTGGGCTGGAACAACAGAACTGCTTTCATTATGACATTTCGGCGTATTTTATGTCTAGATCCAGACGGAGGTTATGGCGGTTCTTCACGCAGTCTTTATTATTCATTATCGGCTCTGGATCGCAGTATAATAGAACCCGAAGTATGGTCTCGTAAATCCGGTCCTATGGTCGATCTGTGCCAAGGATTGGGTATAAAATGCCGTGTAGTGCCTGATATGCCGACCCTTAGCCCAGTTCCGACTTTCTCAAAGAATTTAGCACATTATGTGCAATGAAAGGAGTAGAGTTTTTAAAAGCGCATGAATTTAAGTTTGAGATATTGAGGCAATTATCGCGTTTTGACCTTATTCATTTTAATCACGAAGGCCTTTTTCTTTGTTAGCGCTCTGGCTGCGGTCGCGTACATCAATATAACGATAAATGCATTTGCGGAAAACTATCCGAGATACGATTTTCTGACATGGCAGACTCGGTGTATCAATAGGTCAATCGATGAGGTTGTTTGTATTACTGAAAATGAGGAGCAAGATTTTAAGCGCCGAGGAGGAAGTATCCCCAGTAGGGTCATATACAATATAGCTGTGCGCCCACTCTCTACGGATACTCAAGAAAAGTCTAGAGATAGTAGATATCGGGTGCTTTGTTTAGCAAATTGGGATTATCGACGAGGTTTAGACAGGCTTCTCGATCTTGCTGAAGTATTCAAAAAGAGAGGGGATAAGGCTGTCCAAATTATCATTGCAGGTAATATGAAGTTACGTCGCTCTGATCCTGGTTATCTAGGTGTAGCAGGGCGCAAAGGTGGGACGCTTGAAAAAGTAGCGCGGCAGCACGGATTAACTGATGAAGAAATCTTATTTCTTGATCATGTAACCAATCCAGAAGCGGTTCTCGCATCTTGTGATGCAGTGATAAAACCAACGCGAGAATCTAATCCTTGGGGCAGAGATATAATTGAAGGAATGGCCGCAGGGAAACCTGTTTTAAGTGTAGGATCCTGGGACCGTTTTATTCGCCACAAGGATACAGGTATTCTGATCCCAATTTGGGATGCAGAAGAATTTGCTAACGAGATTTTATATCTAGCGCATAATAGAGATGCTTCCGATTCAATGGGCGACAGAGCACAAAAACATATTGCTAGCCTTTGTGGGCCCGAGCGTGCGAAGGATCTTGCAGCCTTTTGGTGTTCTGTGAATCGGAGACAAAGTTAGTTATGTCGAATGCTGCTTTGATTAACCCACCTTCCTCTCATAGCCGCATCTTGAGCACCTCTATTGGTGTTCTTATGAGTTTGATTTTACCTATCGCTGCTGTTTCACCACTGTGGCTAGCACCCTTAACAGTTATTTTTGGAGGACCTATCCTTCTATTCCTTTTCTACAAGAGGACATTTATTGATTATCGTCAGAACAATCTTAAATTTGGTGTCTCAATATTAGCTTTGTTATGGCTTTGGGCTATTACCAGCCTTTTATGGACGATTAATGTACAAGGTGCGTTGCTTGAAATTGTGCGGACTGGCTGCCTTTTCGCTTTTCTTCCTATTGTCATATGGGGAAGTCAAGTCCCGCAGAATTTAAGAGAAGGTATTATAAATGCTTTCCTTATAGGTTTTCTTGTTGGTCTAGGTCTAATCGTCATACAGATCTTCTTGGGAGCGACATTTATCAATCTTTGGCAGCATTCCTTTTTAGCCATGCCGCGAGGGGTATTCGCACTTAACAGAACCGCCGCGGTCCTTGCTATTTTTGTATGGCCTGCATTAATAATACTCTGGGAACGTAGTAAGCACCGGTTGTGCTTGGCTATAGCTCTTATAGCTATAGCATTGCTTTGGGTCTTAAGTAATGAAACAGCGCTTCTGTCATACGCCATTGGTCTATTGGTGGCGGCAATTGCTGTCGTTGTACCTAAGATGATTAAGCCTTTGTTAGGAGTAATCTTAGCAGGCGGTGTCTTGGTTGCGCCGTTTCTTCCTCAAACTATTCTAATGCCAGATAAATGGTTATCGATTAGCTGCATTCAAGCAAATCCATCATTTTTACATCGACTCTATATTTGGCAATTTGCTTCCCAGAAAATAGAAGAAAGGCCACTGTTAGGATGGGGCTTTAATAGTGCACGCGCCCTCCCCGAAGGGCATGAGATTATTCACATTAATCCTCCGTGCACGGAAAACATCACCTCAGGCGAGAAGCTACCACTTCATACACATAATGCAGTACTTCAAATCTGGCTGGAACTTGGGGCCGTTGGCGCGATCATTCTTGCCGCATTCCTTGCATGGGCGAGCTATCGTATTCAACAGATAGACCGTATGGGGTCAGCTATTGGGTATGGGCATTTTATTACAACCTTAATGATCGCAAGTATGAGCTTTGGTGCATGGCAAAGCTGGTGGTTGTGTACAATATTATTATCCGTTTTGCTGATGACCTTTGCTCGAGCAAGGCCATAAGTTGATTAGGCTATTGGCTATTTTACCGTCCTTTGCAGGTGGTGGCGCCGAGCGGGTCACCTTCAATATCCTCCACCAACTTAATAATGCTAAAATTACGAAAGCGCTTGTCACTTTATCTGCAGAAGGTCCTCTTCATACGAATCTTGCGCCGATCAATCATATTGATCTGCAGAGACCTCGTTTGCGAAAGGCGTTATTTCCACTTTTAAGGCTTATATGGGATTGGCGACCTGATATCGTGTTTTCAACTTTCGGCCATATAAACTTAGCTCTTTTGGCATTACGTCCATTATTACCTCCTGTTACGAAGCTACTTCTTCGTGAGGCAAATCTACCATCCCTCAGTCTCCCTGCTAGTCAGTACCCATGGTTATTTTCACATGGATATCGCTGGCTCTACGCTAAAGCGGATTGCCTCATTTGCAGCTCCGAACGTATGCGGCACGAATTTATTCATGATTTTCGGATAACAGATAAAAAATTAGTTATTGTGCCAAATCCTATTGATGTAGAGACGTTAAGAGCTTTTGCAGAACGGCCCTTTCGGCATCCTGGCCCTGGCCGGCGGTTTGTTGCAGCAGGACGTTTAGTTAAGCAAAAGGCCTTTGATCGTCTCTTATCGATATTTTCCCAACTCCCTAAGGAAGATCACTTAATGATCTTTGGGACTGGCCCTGATGAAAAAATGCTCCGGGATATATGTGCGCGTCTAAAAATGGCAAATGTATCTTTTATGGGGTTTATTGATCGGCCGTGGTCTTGGTTCGCTGGAGCTGATGCTTTCGTTATGCCATCGCGATGGGAAGGTATGCCGAACGCAGCCTTAGAAGCTCTGGCTCTAGGTGCACCCGTTATAGCGACCCAGGAGGCGGGGGGTATTGCAGAGGTTCTAGAAGGGGTACACAAGGATTCTGTACGTATTGCCAAGAATGAGGCGCAATTTTATGAATATCTCAATAAAACTGAGGTGCGGAACATCTCTAATATAGCTCCGTGTCTTTTGCCGCGGCGATATTGGTTAGCTGAGGCAGTCAATGAGATTGAAAAGATTATAGCTACTCTTGTTCCATATGACTTCAGTTCTCCCTAAAGTTCTTCACATAATCACTGGTCTCGGCACAGGAGGTGCTGAGGCGATGCTGTGTTCTCTGGTGAGAGAAACGCAAGATCAAATCGATCAGCGTGTTGTCAGTCTGGTTGCCGGTGGCTCTGCGGCTCAAGGATTACAAGATGATAAGATCATAGTTTATGATCTTGGGATGAGAAGGGGAGTTCCCGATCCGCGAGCTCTTTGGCGATTGCGAAATATCCTTTATGAGTATCGCCCGGATATTATTCAGAGCTGGATGTATCATGCGGATTTTTTAGCAACGCTTGGGCACCGCTTTTTTAAAGATCAATCAAACAAACCACATCTGGTTTGGGGAATTCGTTGCTCAAATATGAATTTTCGTCTCTATTCGCCGACTCTACGAGTTCTTGTTGGTTTAAATGCACGCTTATCTTCGATACCTGACGCAATTATCGTGAATAGTGCAGCTGGAAAGCGGTTCCATATCGACTGTGGATATGACGGTAGGAAAATGCATGTTATCCCCAACGGAATAGATACGCATAGATTCCGTCCGAACGCCGAACGCCGGCGCGCTATACGTGCTCAGCTAGGAATCTTGGATGAAACTCCCCTTTTTATCCATGTAGCCCGTATTGATCCCATGAAGGATCACGCGACTCTGTTAACTGCGGTGAGAGATATACCTGGGATCTCTGGTTCTTGTAGGCGAAGGAACCGAGCGTTTATCGAAGCCGCCGTCAGTTCTGGGTCTAGGGCGACGAGACGATATCCCCGATCTGATGGCTGCAGCCGATGTTCTTATTTCAAGCTCGGCTTTTGGTGAGGGATTTCCAAATGTTGTTGCTGAGGCAATGGCCTGCGAGGTGCCTGCCATTGTTACTGATGTGGGAGATTCAGCGCATATTATACAAAACACAGGAATCGTTGTTCCCCCAGGTTCACCGCAGGCTTTAGCCGAAGGCCTCAATCAAATCATCAAAGAAGGGAAAGGCCATTTGAAACAGCGGGGCCGTGCAGCACGTGTGCGTATCGAAAAAGAATTCTCTCTTGCGCGGGCTGGGCAGAATTTTATTCAAACATGGCAGGGGTTACTTTAGCTATGTGTGGCTTAGCCGGGCTTGTTCATTTAAAAGGGCTGGCACTGCCAGGGCTTTCGACACGACTACTTCGTGCGACCGAGCGACTATACCGCCGTGGACCTGATGATCAAAGAACATGGCAAGATAATCAGTGCGCTTTAGCGTTTGCGCGATTGGCTGTTATTGATTTGACACCCGAAGCCGCACAGCCGATGGCTCGTCATGATCGAATTGTTGTTTTTAATGGCGAGATCTATAACTATCAAAGTCTTCGGCGTGAACTTGAGCAAGCTGGCTATCATTTCTCGAGTCAATCAGATACTGAGGTTGTTTTAGCGGGATGGTCAGCTTGGGGTCCAGATCTTCTTCCTCGCCTCAATGGAATGTTTGCCTTTGCACTTTGGGATCCACAGGAAGAAACACTTATTTTAGCTCGTGATCGATTTGGCAAAAAGCCTATGGTTTATGCTGCTCATTCCGGCGAAATTGCTTTCGCTTCCGATATTGTAGCGCTTGGGATGCTTAGCGACAGAATAGGGGGTATTGATCTTGATGCACTTCGATTATTTTGTGCATTGCGATATATCCCAGCTCCATGGACTATTCGGGCTGGCGTCCGCAAGCTCCTGCCTGGTCATTATCTAAAATTCTCTCAAACTGGAGTACAGATCCATCGCTGGTATAATTATAATCAGAAGCCATCGGGGATGTTCTTGGAAAAGATCGATGCTCGTGAAAAATTACGAGCAGCTTTTGATCAAGCTTGCCGCGATAGGCTTGTTGCGGATGTTCCCGTAGGGGCATTCTTATCCAGCGGGATTGATAGTGCCTTAGTCGCTGCTTCGCTGGCTAATCAAAATCATAAGGTACGTAGCTTTACTGTGGGATTTAAAGGTGCGTCTTCCTATTACGAAGAACGACCAGTTGCAGCAAATATTGCGAACTATCTTGGACTCGAGCATACGGAAATTGAGCTTACAGAAGCAGATGCTTTAAGATCTTTACCGACGGTATTTGATGGCCTGGATGAGCCCTTTGCGGATAGTTCAGCTCTCCCAACGTATCTTTTATCGGAAGCTGTTCGTCACGAGGTGACGGTTGCTCTATCGGGAGATGGAGGTGATGAAGTCTTTGGGGGTTATCGCAAATATCAGGGCGAATTATGGGCTCGTACTTATGCGGCATTACCTGCCTTTGCTCAGAAAAGTATAAAGTCTATTTTGTCAATTCTGCCACAAGGTAGTAAGGATACAAAAACTCAAGATCTGTTGCGCAAGATGCAACGCTTTGCTGCCTATGCAACTGCATCACCTATAGTTCGCCAAACAGGATGGGCAACCCTTCTATCATCATCTGAGGCCGATATTCTGCTACCACAGACTATGAATAAGGTTAATCCCATCGATCTTGTTGAGAAATTGCATAACGCAACTAAAGATAATGATCCGATTAACGCTATGTTGAGTACAGATATAGCTCTCGTTTTACCTGATGATATGCTGACTAAGGTTGATCGGATGAGTATGTGGGCGAGTCTTGAGGTTCGCTGTCCTATGCTTGATCAGCGTGTCGTTGAATGTGCGATGGCGATGCCAGGGTCTTGGAAACTACAGCTTGGAAGAGGAAAGGCAATTTTACGCGAAGCCTTTGCCGATCGCTTACCAAAAGATATTTTTCGCCGTTCTAAAAGAGGTTTTGAGATTCCTTTATCTCAATGGTTACGCAAAGATCTCAGTTCTCTGATGGATAAGGCCTGTGATCCTGTGCTCTTGCGCCGTCAGGGCATATTCGATCCATGTCTTCCAGTACAGTGGAGAAACGAGCATCGTTCGAATAAAAGAGATCGATCATGGGAATTGTGGATGTTGATTTCTTTTCAAGAATGGGCGCAACGTAATAGTTTATGATGTGTGATCTGCGGTGACTACTGATCTTGCATTTATTTCGGCAACAGATGCAGCAAGTCTTTATCGATCGGGGAAGATTTCTCCAGTCGAAGTAACAACAGCGTGTCTTGAAAAGATTTATACGCATAATTCAGCTATTAATGCTTTCTGCTTGGTTGATGTTTCCGCAGCGCTTGAGGCTGCACGATTATCAGAGAAGAGATTTCGTGAAGGTAAACCCCTAGGATTAATCGATGGGATTCCCGTTGCGATCAAGGATCTCTTGTTAACCAAAGCGTGGCCAACCTTGCGGGGATCAAAAATAGTATCGGAAAACCAGCCATGGAATGAAGATTCCCCTGCAGTTGCTCGATTAAAAGAGAGTGGAGCGATACTCTTAGGTAAAACGACAACTCCTGAATTCGGGTGGAAAGCTGTTACCGATTCACCTTTAACAGGAATAACACGGAACCCCTGGGATACAGGAAAGACACCGGGTGGATCCTCAGGAGGATCTGCGGCGGCCTTGGCTTCAGGGATGACGATTCTCGCGTTAGGCTCAGATGGGGGAGGATCAATCCGCATCCCAGCTAGTTTTACAGGAACTGTCGGTTTAAAGCCAACGTCGGGACGCGTGCCCTTATGGCCTATGAGTGTTTTTGGAACTCTTGCGCACCACGGTCCAATGGCGCGTAATGTACGGGATACAGCGATCTTAATGAACGTTATCTCATTATACGATGCGCGTGATATTTATGCTGTTCCAGGTTTGCCAGAAGACTTTTGCGAAGGGCTTAATGAAAAAATCGCTCATGTGCGGGTAGCCTATAGCCCGAATCTTCTTGGATGTAAGGCTAATGCTGATGTCGACGAAAGTGTGGCGCAGGCGGTTCGGATTAGCCAGACTCAAGGTATACGCGTTGATATTATCGCCAATCCTCTCGGGAATCTTCGAGAACAAGTCGAGGCAACATGGCGGGTTCACTGGCTTCTAGGGCTTATGAAGATATCTCAGTCATATCCAGCCCTAATGAAGAGTAAGGATGTCGATCCTGGCCTCATAGCACTTATCGAGGAAGGGAAAAACTTATCAGTTCAGCAGATTCTTGATGCTATATCTCTTCGAGAGGAACTGACGTTTTCTTTAAACGAGCTTTTTTCTAAGCAAGATTTACTGATAACCCCTACGGTCGCAATTCCGCCCTTTGAAATAGGCTTAAATGTCCCGAGAGCATCAGCTTTCAAACACTGGTGGGAGTGGACCCCTTTCACTCTTCCCTTTAACCTGTCTCGCCACCCTGCAATTTCAATCCCTTGCGGCCTGACTGCGGATGGCTTACCTATCGGGTTACAAATTGTTGGACGTCTCGGCGAAGATAAATTGGTGCTTCAAGCGGCAAGAGCTTTTGAAACTATTTTACCCTCTTCTAAGTTTCCAGGACAAAAATGACGATTTCCTCTACATCTCCTAAAATCGCAGTTATTGGCCTTGGTTATGTCGGCCTTCCTTTAGCCATAAGTCTAGCTAAACACTTTGATGTTATAGGATTCGACATCAATCAACAGCGGATTCACGAACTTAAAGCAGGTTATGATCGTACACGCGAAATTCGAGAAGATGTGCTAAGGGCAGCTAAGCTGTATCTTACTTCAAAAACTCAAGATATCCAGAATCAGGATATTTATATTGTCACTGTCCCCACCCCTGTTGATTCATCAAGCCAACCAGATCTTTCCGCCGTAAAATCGGCCTGTCGCACAGTAGGTAGTGCGATGAAGCCTGGTGCGATTATTGTTTTTGAAAGTACAGTTTATCCTGGCGTTACCGAAGATATTTGCGGCCCACTATTGGCTGAGGTTTCGGGCCTTATCTGTGGCCGAGATTTCTATCTCGGATACTCTCCAGAGCGTATTAATCCAGGAGATAGAGAGCATACCGTTGAAAAAATTACCAAGGTAGTTGCAGGGCAGACACCAGAGGTTGCTCAAAAACTAAAGAATATCTATGGCCGTATAACATCTGGTGGAATTTTTCTTGCACGTGATATTAAGACGGCAGAAGCGGCAAAGGTTATCGAAAATGCTCAGCGAGATATTAACATTGCCTTTATCAATGAAATTACCCGAATATTTCACGCACTAGGTTTATCTGTTCACGATGTGCTAGAGGCTGCCCAAACGAAATGGAACTTTCTTCCTTTTGTCCCAGGGCTCGTGGGTGGGCACTGTATTGGGGTTGATCCTTATTACTTAGCTTATTGCTCAGAATCTGTGGGTCACCACCCTCAGGTTATCTTAGCGGGGCGACGAACCAATGATGCTATGGGGCAGTATATTGCTGATCAAATAATCATGCGGTGTCAGAATCCGGGCGCTATCCTGATTCTCGGATTAACATTTAAAGAGAATGTACCCGATCTTCGTAACTCAAAGGTGATCGATATTATCCGAGGCCTGCAAAGTCATGGGCGTCAAGTGGTCGTACATGATCCTTTGGCTGACCCGCTAGAGGCTCAGAATGAATATGGAATTGAGTTAATAAAAGATATGAAGAGCAAGGCGCCCTACGCAGCTATTGTAGGAGCTGTAGCTCACCAAGATTATGTTGGTCTTTCGCTTGAGAATCTTAAGGCTCTACTCATTCCTCAAGGACTTGTAGCGGATGTTAAAGGAATATGGAAATCGATAGCCTTGCCATCGATCTATCAAAAATGGCAACTTTAGGTAGTTAATCGCATCGTCGTTACATAACAAAAAAAAGGGGGGAGAGATCTATGCCCCGTATTTATCCGGTAATTCTATCTGGGGGCTCTGGGACACGGTTGTGGCCATTGTCACGGAGCCTATTTCCAAAACAGTTTTTGCCTTTAGCAAGTTCGCGAACATTACTTCAAGAGACAATAAATCGGGTTTCCGATGAAGGGCGTTTCGCTTCTCCCCTGATTATTTGTAATGATCAACATCGGTTTGTTGTCGATGAACAGTTGCGTGCTCTAAATATCAAACCTAAAGCCATTGTCTTAGAACCTATCTCCCGAAATACAGCGGCGGCCGTCATGATCGCTGCTGAGCTAATCGCCAAGGAAAATAGTGAAGCTTGCCTGTTCGTTTTACCATCTGATCATATTATTATGGATGTGCAGAAATTTCACATGGCGATGGATCTCGCTTTGAAAGCAGCACAAGCAGGTTGGATGGTGGCCTTTGGCATGGCACCCACGCGTCCAGAAACAGGCTATGGTTATATTCGGCAAGGTGTCGCGCTTGATGGAGCGCCAGGAGTTTTTGCAATCGAAAAATTCATTGAAAAGCCAGATGCGAAGCGTGCTCAAGCTCTCCTCACTGAAGGCGGCTATCTATGGAATGGCGGGATGTATCTCTTCCAGGCTAAGCGTGTTATTGCTGAAATCAAACAATACTTGCCCGAAGTTGCGACTGCTGCCCATGAAGCTTTAGAAAAGGCTGTTCCAGATTTAAATTTTCTTCGGTTGGATAAGCAAGCTTTATCGGAGGCGCCGTCAATATCTATTGATTATGGTGTCATGGAAAGGACAACGCATGCTGCGGTTATACCTACATCTGCAGGATGGAGTGATATTGGGAGCTGGGCTAGTTTAGCGGAAACGCTTCCACCTGATACGACAGGGAACGTTGCATCAAAAGATGTCATTCTAGAAAATACAGATAATGACGCGTCTGCACGACTGGGCCTTTGGTTTGTACTTTAGGTGTTAAAGATCTTGTTGTCGTTGCTACAGAAGATGCAGCTCTTGTGACTCATAAAGATCAGGCGCAGAACGTCGGAAAGCTTAGAAAAAGCTGCGTGGACAGGGTCGGCAGGAAGCCGATCTAAATCCCACAGCTTATCGCCCATGTGTGTTATAAGACCATTCGATCGCGATCGTTTCCAGGTCAAATATATAACCGTTAAACCGCATGAAAAATTATCTCTTCAGTACCATCATCATCGAGCTGAACATTGGATCGTTGTGCGAGGAACGGCGCGTATTACTCGGGACTCAGAGGAGAAGATTCTTCATGAAAATGAATCAACTTATATTTCACCAGGAATGGCCCACCGTTTAGAAAATCCAGGCCGTATTCTTCTAGAGCTTATCGAAGTTCAATCAGGAAGCTATCTGGGTGAGGATGATATCGTTCGCTTAGAAGATGTTTATGGAAGAGTAGATAGCACTAATAAGGACTCCAAGTGTTAGATCATTCTTGTTGTAGTTTGAGTGATAGGAAATCACTTAGGCCCGTGCCTAATAGATTAGCGCCTAAGACAGCCAGGGTTATCATAATCCCAGGGGTAATGGCTTGCGCTGGGGATATGTAAAGAAAAGTCTGAGCGTCGGCTAGCATGCGTCCCCAACTGACGGAGGGTGGTTGTACGCCTACTCCCAAATAACTGAGGGTAGCATCGGCCAGGATAGCGAGGCCAAATTGAGTGCTCGCTTGAACGATTAAAGGTCCACGAGCACTAGGCAAGATGTGCCGCAAAGTGATCTGCCACGGATTTCTCCCAACTGCACGTGCGGCAGTGACAAATTCCTGTATCCAAACTTGTCGACTGATGTTGCGCGATAAGCGAGCAAAAACAGGGATGTTGAAGGTCGCAATGGCAAGAACGGCCGTAACCATTCCGGAGCCAATATTGTTTACAAGTAGAAGCGCAGAAATAAGGACTGGAAAAGCAAAAATAATATCACTACCACGCATAATAATACTATCCAGGAATTTCTGTAGCGGACGTCCATTGCTAGAGGACGCTGCTATGAGACCTAGAACTACCCCAATTAGACTTCCTAAGCTCACCGATAATCCACCAACGAAAAAAGCATTAGCAGCGCCAGCCATGATGAGCGATAGAGTATCTCTGCCGTAATGATCAGTACCGAGTAAATGCAGAAGGGAAGGCGATAAAAGTCGAGCAGTGCTGTCAATCGTGGTTACACTATAAGGTGTCCAAATAGCGCCAACACAAGCAAGAATCAGTAATATACTTAAAAGGGTAAAACCTAATGTCATATTAGCCGATTGAACGATGGCTTTATTCATTCGAGCTAACTTTCCGGAGCCGGGGATCCACGAATCCATAAGCAATATCTATAAGAAGATTGATAAGGATAGTTGCAACAACAGCTAAGAAGATAATCTCGCGAATCATGATGAGATCGCGCTGCCCTGTTGCCTGCAAAAGAAGCCTCCCTAGACCAGGGAGTACAAATACATTCTCAATAACAATGACACCTGCCAAGAGATAGGCAAGCTGCAATCCTAAAATGGTCAAAATAGGGACAAGCGCATTCCTGAAACCATGCTTGATCAAAGCAAGGGCAGGTGATAATCCTTTTGCTTGTGCTGTTCGGTAAAAATCTTGTGCCATTGAATCAATAAGCGCCGTGCGTACGATACGCAATAGAGTAGCGGCCTGTGGTAAAGCGATGGCGATGGCGGGCAAAATAAGAGATCTGATTCCTGCATCTATCCCAGCTTCCCAACCAGGAAAGCCTCCTGAGGGAAGCCACCTTAATCCTACTGAAAAACCTAGAATGAGGAGAATACCGAGCCAAAAGTTCGGTAGAGCGATACCAACTTGGCTCAAAATAGCGATCAGGTAATCCGGCATTCGGCGACGATATAGGGCGCTAAGACTGCCAAAGAGAAAGGCAGTGAGAGTAGAAAATACCAAAGCTATCAAGGCCAAAGGTATTGTTACAGTCAGCCGCTGCTGAAGAATATTTGCAATACGGTCGCCATGAATAAGACTGATGCCAAAATCAAGTTGCGCCAGATCGATAATCCATGCGGTAAATCGCATAATAACTGACCGATCCAAGCCGAGCTGTGTTCGTAGAGCGGCCAAGCTTTCAGGCGAGGCATTTACCCCTAACATGATTTGCGCTGGATCGCCTGGTAGAATTTCAATGGTATAAAAGATAATAAAGGCAGCAAAAAATAGGGTAAGAAGTGCAAAAAGACAGCGCTGAACTAAAAACCTTAGCATTGCAAAAATAAAGACAAAGAAAACACTATTGCCAACTGGTCAATGAATGTTCGTAGACCGCGAATAGCGGAGAGCATCGGTGATTGTTGTATAGTCGGCAAAACCTAGAGCTCCCAATGTACTGCAGTTAAGTCGTTAGCTTGGATCGGACTATTCTTCCATAAACCGTGGAGACCTTTCTTCCACACACCGATTTTAGGTAACTCAAAGATGAATACATTTACAGCATCATCAGTGACGATCTCTTGGATTTGACCCCAAAGTTCATTCTGTCGTTTTTGATCCTGAGTTGCTTCGATCGCTGTAAGCAGGGTTTTAATTTTTGGATTTTTATACCCAAAGTAATAGTCGTCCTGACCGTAAATATCGATGTCAAGAGGCTCGGTATGGGCAACTACTGTTGCTTCAAAGTCTTTTTCTTTAAAGACCTGTTCAAGCCATTGTCCCCAATCCATCGGCGAAATTTGGACCTGAATACCAATCTTAGCAAGCTGTGCAATAAGGATCTCGCCCGTGCGGCGCGCATAGGCTGGCGGCGGTAGTTTTAATGTAAGAGAGAATCCTTGAGCCATACCAGCATCTGCTAAAAGTTTTTTGGCACGGGCCGGATCATAAGGAAAGCGCCCCGTTAAATCTTTATAGGCCGGGTGCTGAGGAGAAAAGTGACTGCCAATGACTTGGCCATAACCAAAATAGGCTGCATCTATGATCGATTGCCGATCGATAGCATAAGATAAAGCCTCACGAACCCGTCGATCAGAGAAGGGTGGGCGAGCATTATTTAACGCAAGGATAACTTCGCCCTCAGTTGTGCCAATAACGACTTCGAACCGAGGGTCTGATTTGAAGGTAGCAACGGTTTCTGGGGCACCTAAATTGGGGATGGCATCGACATCTCCAGCCATAAGCGCAGCAACCTGGGCAGCGCTATCGGTGATAAATCTGAAAGTTACATGAGTCAGTTGAGCTTTAGTGCCCCAATAATCAGAATTCCGCTCAAGATCGACGCGCTCTCCTTTAACCTGTGAGAGAAATCGGAAAGGCCCCGTGCCAATAGGCTTTATCTTATTTTTGGATGCCGTTTCCTCAGCGACAATCACTGCATCGCCCCATCCTAGATTATAGAGAAGCCGGCCATTTGGCTGTTTAAGGTTGACAACGACAGTTGTTGGATTCTCAGCAACGACTGAAGTGATAGCCGCATATAGCTGTTTTTGTGCATTCGCGCTATCAGGTGCGTTAATGCGCATCAGCGAAAAAACCACATCATCCGCATTAAAGGCGCTGCCATCGTGAAATTTCACATTTTTACGAAGCTTAAAAGTGTAATGCAGGCCATCCGACGAGATCGTCCAGCTTTCTGCAAGGGCCGGACGTACGGCACCAGTTTCGTCAATGCGCGTCAACCCTTCAAAAATATTTGCATAGGTTACTTCATCGATAGCCGCTGCTGCCCCCGCCGTAGGATCGAGGTGAGGTGGCTCGAGGGGCATAACTAAGATAAGATCCCCTGGGGGTGCAGCTAAGGCAAATTTAGATAAACCGAAAACGAGGATCAGTGTCAGGTAATGCCGCAGTTTCATGGCTGCTCCTGCTCCAGTAAGGCTGTGTTGAAGAATCCTTCCTTGGAAGGAAAAAACTCTTCGAGTGTTAACCCCCAGCCAAAAGAACAATACCGATAGCTGTTATTGCACTACCGCCGATGCGGATTATCAATGAAGAGATAAGGCGTGTACTACTCCAGGCCAGTAAGATTCCAACGCTATGCAAAAAGGCTGTAGCTAGAGCAAAGCCTAGACCGTAAGCGAAACCGCTTGCATTTTCAGGCATTTCAGCACCATGGGCATGGCCATGGAACAAGGCAAATAAGCCCACTAAGGCTATGCTGAGAATAATGGGCGGGTTCAAGTTTAAGGTAATCGCAAGACCAAGAACGATAACGGAAAGCCCAATACCTGTCTCAATGGCAGGCATGTTCAGCCCGAGATGGGCTAAAATACCGCCGAGAACCATCACCAGAACAAAAGTGGTCGGCACAAGCCATAGGGCGCGGCCACCAAGCTGTGCTGCCCATAGACCAACCGCGATCATAGCCAAAAAATGATCGAGACCAAAGAGAGGATGGGAGACCCCTGCAGTAAACCCACTCACTCCACCGATACCTGTGTGTGCAAAAGCGGTGCTCCCGATCATCAGGGTGAAAGAGGCTAAGGTAAGGATGAAGAGGTAACGCATGGAATTTTTCCCTTTGTGGTATCTCTACGACTAAATTTAGCAGGCAGATTTAGTCAGGCCAAGGCCTACATGATGGAAGATGGGGATTATACTAAGGCCTAGATCATATGCGGGCACCTGTTTCTCGGTCGAAGATGTGAAGCCGGTTCTCCACGGGTTGTAGCTTAATTCGGCTTCCTACTTGAACTGTTGTATTGCCTGGGAGGCGTACAGTGATGAGTCGATTTTGCCCATCGATTTTGCCATGCGCAAGAGTATCGGCGCCTAAGGGCTCGATCAGTTCGACGGTGCAGGCGAATCCATCGCTCTGGGAAAGCTCGAGATCTTCAGGGCGTACACCGAGGGTCACGGAACCTTGGGATGTTAGAATGCCATTCAGATGAAGATTTCCCGCAGGACCAAGAGAAAGTTTCTGCCCTTGCACCTCAGCATCAAAGAAATTCATAGCTGGTGAGCCGATGAAACCGGCAACAAAGACTGTCGCGGGATGGCGATAGACGTCAATGGGGGCACCAATCTGCTCTGCTACACCCTGATTCATGACCACAAGACGATCAGCCAAAGTCATAGCTTCGACCTGATCGTGGGTGACGTATACAGATGTGATTCCAAGTCGACGCTGAAGCGCCTTGATCTCAAGGCGCATCTGGACACGAAGCTTCGCATCTAAGTTAGAAAGAGGTTCATCAAATAGAAAAGCTGAAGGCTCACGGACAATGGCGCGCCCCATAGCAACGCGCTGACGTTGTCCCCCCGATAGTTGACGTGGCTTACGGTCGAGTAAGTGGGTAAGCTCTAGCATCTCGGCCGCTGTGTGAAGCCGTGTCTCGATCTCCCTCTTACTTTTGCCAGCAATTTTTAACCCATAGGACATATTATCGCGAACGGACATATGCGGGTAGAGTGCATAGTTTTGAAACACCATGGCGATATCGCGTTGCGCAGGTTCGAGATGATTAACCACGCGATCAGCAATGGTGATTTCACCCTCGGAGATAGCCTCCAGTCCTGCAATCATGCGCAATAAGGTTGATTTACCGCAGCCCGATGGTCCAACAATAACGACGAACTCACCATCCTTGATATCTATATCAAGGCCATGGAGGACTTGCAGCTCTCCATAGCGCTTTTTCGCGCCGCGAATACCAATAGCAGCCATGGTTATTCTTTCCTATTTCTCTGTTTCTATAAGACCTTTGACAAACAAGCGCTGCATAAGGATGACAACTAAGATAGGCGGAAGCATAGCAAGAATCGTCGTTGCCATAACCAGGTGCCACTGTGTATCGGCATCAGTAAAAGAAATCATGCTCTTTAGCCCAACAACAATCGTCTTCATGTCAGGCTTAGTTGTGACTAAGAGTGGCCAGAGATACTGGTTCCATCCATAAATAAAAAGAATAACGAAGAGAGCAGCGATATTCGTGAGAGATAGGGGCAGCAAAATATCTTTGAAAAAACGCATAGGGCCGGCGCCATCTATACGCGCTGCTTCCAAAAGTTCTTCAGGAACGGTTAGAAAAAACTGTCGGAATAAAAAAGTTGCAGTCGCCGAAGCGATAAGTGGAATTGTTAGGCCAGCAAAATTATCGAGTAAACCAAGGTCAGAAACCACCTTAAAAGTTGGAACGATGCGGACTTCGACTGGGAGCATTAAGGTAATAAAAATGAGCCAGAAAAATACCATGCGGAATGGGAAGCGAAAATAGACGATCGAGTAAGCAGAAATGATCGAAATGGCGATCTTCCCAATGGCGATGATCAAGGCCATGACTGCACTGTTTAATAGCATGCGCCATATAGGAATATTGCCAAGCCGCACTGTCCCATGGAGGAAAGCCTCACTATAATTTTTCAAAAACTCATGCCCAGGCAAAAGTGGAAGCGGAGGTCGCATCACTGTTTCAAGAGTATGTGTTGAAGCAATAAAAGTGGCGTAGATTGGAAAGGCGACAACAGCGATCCCTAGGATAAGAACCGCGTGAGCCATAATAGTCAGCCAGGGACGATTCTCGACCATCAGTAATGTACTCGACGTTCAATGTAGCGGAATTGGACAAAGGTAAGGCTGACAACAATAATCATCAGAATCACCGACTGAGCAGCTGAGCTTCCTAGGTCAAGAGAGACAAACCCATCATTGAAAACTTTATAAACAAGGATTTCTGTAGATTTACCGGGGCCACCGCTTGTAACCGCGTGAATAACCCCGAACGTATCGAAAAAGGCATAAACGATATTAACGACAAGTAAGAAAAACCCTGTAGGTGAGAGCAAGGGAAAAATAACCGTCCAAAATCGGCGCGATGGGCCGGCGCCATCAATGGCAGCCGCCTCAATCAATGAACGAGGGATAGATTGCAATCCTGCTAAGAAAAAAAGAAAATTGTAACTAATCTGTTTCCAGGAAGCAGCAATGACAACCAAGATCATGGCGTCGGTACCGCTCAGCAAAGGATTCCAACTGATACCTAAAGTTTTTAGGCCGTGTGCGATTAATCCAATCGATGGATTAAACATGTAAAGCCAGATCATCCCTGCTATGGCAGGAGCGACCGCATAAGGGCACAGAAGAAGTGTTTTATATAAACTGGCACCCCGCACAACGCGATCGGCCATTACGGCGAACAGCAGAGCCAGGCTAAGGGCCAGAGCAGCTACAGAAAAGCTAAAGATTGCGGTAACAACTAATGAATTGATGTAATTCGGATCGGTAAAAATTGCGACAAAATTATCAAGACCAACGAATTGGGTCTTTAGCCCAAAAGCGTCTTCACGAAACAAAGACTGACGGATTGCTTGTCCTGCAGGCCAAAGAAAAAAAACCGCCGTGATGGCGATTTGCGGCGCCACCAACCAGAGAGGTAAGATCTTATTCGGAAAAACGACGCGCTTTTGCATCGTAGCTAATCACAAATACAAAGACACCTAAGGTGCCGCTCTGTTGAGCGGCACCTTAGGTAAGGCCTTTGCTATTTGTTGTCTTTCTCGAATTGACGCAGAATCGCGTTGCCGCGTTCCACTGACTTGTCGAGTGCTTGTTGCGCTGTTTGCTTGCCAGCGAACATGGCCTCCAACTCTTCGTTAATGACATTGCGAATCTGTGGCAGATTACCTAGACGAATCGCCTTGGAATTGTCTGTCGGAGGCTTGCCTGTCATTTGCAAGAGGGGTGTTTCCGTACCTGGGTTCTCTTTATAGAAACCAGATTGCTTGGTTAGCTCATAAGCGGCAGGGGTAATCGGCAGATATCCCGATTTTTGATGCAACTCAGCTTGGATCGACGGATTCGAGAGATAAGAAAAGAACTTTGCAACCCCAATATAATCTTCTTTCTTGTGACCAGCCATGACCCATAGGCTCGCACCGCCAGGGATAGTGTTCTGGGGTGCACCCTTGGCATCCGGCCAATAGGGGAGAGTTGATGTACCGAAGTTGAATCCTGCTTTACGAATATCGCCAAGACCACCAGACGATTCTGTCAGTATTGCGCATTCACCGCTGGTGAATTTTTGCTTCGCTTCTGACGTTCGACCGCCATAATCGAAGGTTTTATCCTTTTGTAGATCTGCCAAGGTTTGGAAATGCTTCACATGCAGTGGGCTGTTAAATGTCAACACTGCATCAAGGCCATCCATGCCATTCTTCTTCGTAGCATAGGGAACATCGTGCCAGGCACTAAAGTTTTCAAGACCAATCCATGTTGGCCAGGTTGTAGTGTAACCACAGGTATGACCCGATGCATGGATCTTCTTCGCCATCTCGAAAAGTTCAGGATAGGTCTTGGGTGGTTTTTCCGGATCAAGCCCAGCCTTTTTAAAAATATCTTTGTTCCAATATAAAATCGGCGATGAGCTATTGAAGGGGAAGGACAGCATCCGACCATCTGGCAAGCTGTAATATCCTGTAATCGCTGGAATATAAGCCTTAGGATCGAATTTCATGCCAGCATCGGCAAAAACTTCATAGATCGGTTTGATTGCCTTACCCGAATACATCATGGTCCCGGTCCCAACATCGAAAACCTGTAGGATGTGTGGCGGTTTACCTGCGCGAAACGCAGCGATACCTGCGGCCATGGTTTCATCGTAGTTGCCTTTGGCAACAGGGACGACTTTGTATTCTTTTTGCAAAGAATTGAACTGTTCCGAAATGGCATTGACCCGCTCCAAGTTAGCGCCGGTCATCGCATGCCACCATTGAATTTCAGTCTGCGCTTGAGCAGCTGCTGCAGGTAGGGCGAGTGCAAGGGCCATGCCTAGAGCTGACGTTCTGCTAATCATATGTTTCCCCCAAATTGCTGACTTTGTATGCAACCTTTCGATTACGCATTGAGAGAATGGCCCAAGTTGAGGGTCGCGCATATACAAAAGTGCATGTTTTTTCAAAAAAATATTATTTTGTAAATTATTATTCTAAATCAAAGATTTCTACTGCATTAGAGTAGAGGAGCGAGGGCGAGGAGATCGTCTGTGACAATCCCGTCGATATCCCAATCTAATAGGAGGCGCGCCCGCGCAAGACTATTGACCGTGTAGACCCGCGCGGCCATTCCAGCGGCATGTACTTTTGTAACGAACGATGGACTGGTCACTAACCCATGCCAGAGATGGAGGCCTTTGCATCCGAGTTGATGACAGGTTTCTTCCCATTCTCCACCATGCCGATCTAGGAGATAAGCTCGCTCGAGGCCGGGAGCGACGGCCTTTGCCCCCATTAACGCCTGAGCTTTGAAACTTGAGAGAAGGGGTGGGGGCAAGGAGGTGGGCCATTGCTTCATTAAAGTATCTGCGACGGCACAGCCAGTTTCTTCTTCGCGTCCTGGGCAGGGTTTGATTTCGACATTAGCGCCTAGGTCTAGGGACTTGAGGCAGTCGATTACTGCTTCAAGTGTGGGGATTTTCTCGCCTTTAAAATTTTTACCGAACCAAGATCCTGCATCGAGTCTAGCAAGTTGGTCAGCTGTTTGATGTGCAACAGGACCCTTGCCTGTTGATGTGCGATCTAGAGTGTCGTCATGCATTAAGATAACGACACCGTCCGCGGTCAGCTTGGCATCGAACTCAACCCACGAGGCGCCCAGGGCTGCTGCCTTTTTAAGACTGGCAAGGGTATTTTCAGGGGCGTGTCGTGCAGCGCCACGATGTCCAATAATAAAGTTAGTCCCTGCGTTAACCCCTTTTTTCACTTTTATGCCCTGAACGGTCTGTAAGGACGATTTAGATTTATATGAAGGCTTCGCAGAGATTTTTCGCGAAGGTACCGCTGAAGAAAGTCGGCGGGCCATAATCCGTCCTTAATTATAAAGATCTTATTGTAAAAAACGCCGTATACGAGCCGCCCTTGGGATTTTTGTCAATTTAGATCTTATAGCTATTTAATCCTATATATAGGAATCAAAACTATATTCTGCGGTTAAAAATCCCACAGATCTCACCCATTGCTTTTCGCAAATGATTTTAATAATAGCCCACAATAATGATTTACCTGAAATTCAGATCATATCCAAACTTCAGGTATACTTTGGGTTTTGTTGATCTGTACCAAAAAGTTGGTATGGCAATTATCGCTATATCCCTTGGCTAAATTATTTTAGGAGTTTTTACAGTTTTCCTTTTATTTTCAGCGTGTTGAAAATGTAATCCTTACAGCGACTGATGGGGCAGCTTTTTGACTTTACAAGAAACACGGGTTCGATGGTTCTTTACAAGAGGAAAGTTCTAGGCAGAAAGTAAAAAGCTTATAATTTAGAATGAGTTATGAGCTATCGATCTTTCTTGTCCAAAGAGTGGTTTTTAACAAGGTACCCTATACATTCGATCAGGGAAATGCTATGACGTTAACGGTTGGTTAACCAATAGAATGGCTAGTGGTGCAGCCAAAAAACTTAAGGCTAGGTGAAATACGGCACGCAATGAAATTGGCCTGTAATGAAAAAAGAAAAAAGAACGCCGGCTTAATTTGGGAGTTAGGAGTAGAGATTAAATGGCCGATATTGACGGCAGTCGATTAAACGGTGCAAGCGAGCCGACGCATAAGGTAGCAGAAGATAAATCTGCGACCCCTAGTATGGCAGATGCAAAAAACTATTTAACGCCGCCGACGATCAGTGCCGGAGGTATGGTGTGGCCGCTATCCTCAGCGCGTAAACCAGAAGACACTGATAAACCCGAGATCAATGATAATATAGGTGCAGACGAGGAAGACACATCGCGGGCTAATATCCATATGGGTGCACCGCTCGCTTATTTAGCGGTGAATCTTTTTCCGCTACTCCAATCGGGCGGACCATTATCTGCAGCGTCTGTTCCTTTCGCGATCCATAACAGCAGCGGTGATGGGATCATTGGGGGTAATGCATCCACCGTACTTATGGGTGCGAATAGCTTTGACGATATTGGTTCTGCGGGAAATTATAGCGGGATCCGCAATGGGAGTGGCAGTTATGGTGCACGCGCCAGCTTACGCTCAGGAGCTAGCGAATATGATGCGCCGGCAGGCAACACGAGTTCCAGTTCTGGATTCGGTGCTAATGCTACGATCGCTAGGAATAGCGATGCTGGAACAAGCATTCCCTCCACGCCGTCACAGGTAGGTAATCCAGGTTCGGCGTCATCGCCACCTGTTATCGTTGTGCCACCACCTGTACTTCCTCCTTTGTTTACGGCAAATGCAGATGTTGTTGACTTCAACAATGTCGTCGCTGGTGATTATGAGGATGGAACACAGAACAATGCGCTGGCCGGGAATGATATTGTTATTATGCCGAACAGTGTCGCTGAGGCAGCGGAGGCGGGTTGGGCACCGGGCGCTTTTGGTGGCGGCGCTGGTGACGATACTATTACCGGCATGGCGATGGACGACATTCTGCTTGGTGAAGTCGGCGACGATTTTCTTACCGGCGGTACTGGCCAAGATCGGCTTGATGGCGGTGCCGACAATGACCGACTCATGGGTCAAGATGGGAACGACAGTCTACTCGGTGGAACGGGTACCGACACTATCTATGGCGGAGCCGATAACGACGTTGCCGATGGTGGCGACAACGACGATACGGTTTATGGCGAGGCTGGGAACGATACGCTTGCGGGCGGTGCGGGGAACGATAGTCTCGACGGTGGTGCAGGGAACGATAGTATCATTGGCGGTACGGGTAATGATTCGATCTATGTAGGAACCGACGCTGCGGGGGATCAGAACTGGGCCAGTGGGGATGCGGGTGACGATACCGTTGTTGGCGATGCGGGTCAGGACACGCTGGATGGCGGAGCGGATAACGATACGGTCTTTGGCGGCGCGAACGACGATAGTCTGCTGGGTGGGACGGGCAACGATAGTCTGTATGGCGGTAGTGAGAACGACACGATCGATGGCGGCGATAACGATGACTATGTTCAGGGCGACGAGGGAGACGACACGCTTCTTGGAGGTCTAGGCGCTGATACCCTGGTTGGCAGCATAGGAAGCGATAGCCTTGATGGTGGTGTGGGTACGGACACGTTATATGGCGGAGCCGATAACGACGTTGCGGATGGCGGTGATGATGATGACACGGTCTTCGGCGATGCGGGCGATGATACGCTTGCGGGTGGTGCGGGTGCGGATAGTCTCGACGGTGGTGCAGGGAACGACAGTATCGTTGGCGGTACGGGCAATGATTCGATCTATGTAGGAACCGACGCTGCGGGGGATCAGAACTGGGCCAGTGGGGATGCGGGTGACGACACCATAGTTGGCGATGCGGGCCAGGATACGCTGGATGGCGGAGCGGATAACGATACGGTCTTTGGCGGAGCGAACGCCGATAGTCTGCTGGGTGGGACGGGCAACGATAGTCTGTATGGCGGTGCCGATAACGATGTTGCCGATGGCGGCGATGGTGATGACTACGTTCAGGGCGACGAGGGAGACGACACGCTTCTTGGAAGCTTGGGTCGAGACACATTAGATGGCGGCGCCGACGACGACACTGTATATGGCGGCGATGATGGCGATAGCATCATAGGCGGCACCGGAAATGATATGCTTTACGGTGGCAATGGGAACGACATTATCGATGCGGGCGACAGTACAGGGACCGACACGGCATTTGGTGGCCAGGGAACGGATACTCTCTACGGTGATCTGGGCGGCGACTATCTAGATGGCGGCACGGAAAGCGATGTGATTTACGGCGGTAGCGCCAATGACTCGATCTATGGCGATAGTGAAGACGATACGCTGTTTGGCGACGATAACGACGATCTGATCTACGGTGGGACTGAAAACGATACCCTATACGGCGGCAATCACAATGATAGCCTCGATGGCGGCGCAGGCGCCGACAGTCTCGATGGTGGTGCTGGGGACGATAGTCTTGCGGGCGGTGCTGACAACGACATTATTTACGTTGGTGCCGATACGGCATTTAATCAGAACTGGGCCTATGGAGATTCTGGCAACGACACAATATTCGGCGATGTGGGCCAGGACACACTCGATGGCGGTGCCGATGATGATACTGTTTATGGTGGCGATAATGACGATAGCATCATAGGCAATACGGGGAACGACACTCTCTATGGCGATAGAGGGGATGACGTTATCGATGCAGGCGACAACACGGGCATCGAGATGGCATTTGGCGGCCAGGGGGCGGATACGCTCTATGGCGGCTTGGGTAACGACTATCTGGATGGGGGTACGGAAGACGATACGATCTTCGGCGGCAGTGCCAACGATGAGATCTATGGTCAACTTGGAAACGATACCCTGCATGGCGATGATAACGATGATACGCTCTTCGGTGGGGCGGGGATCGATTACCTCTACGGCGGCAATGATAATGATAGTCTCTACGGTGGCACCGAGGACGACGCCCTTTACGGCGACGCTGGCAATGACACGCTTGAGGGAGACGATGGAAACGATACCCTCAGCGGCGGCACTGAAAACGATACGATTTATGGGGGCGCAGGTCAGGATACGATCAACGGTGACGAAGGCGCCGATACCCTTTATGGCGGCGCGGATATCGATATCATGGCAGGTGATGACGGCGATGATGTCATCTTTGGCGAAGATGGAGATGATACGGTCGACGGTGGCGCTGGTAACGACACGATCTATGGCAGTATCGGTGCGGATACCCTACGCGGTTATTTCGCTAATGATGAAATCTATGGCGGCGACGATAACGATAGCATTATGGGGGAAGACGGCGACGATACTCTGTTCGGAGATAATGGCCAAGATACGATCGATGGCGGCGAGAGTAACGATACCGCTTATGGCGGTGCCGGCAACGATATCATTACCGGTAACTTTGGTGACGACATAGTTTATGGCGATACCGGCAACGATTCCCTCGATGGTAGTTTTGGTAACGACACGGTCTATGGCGGCGATAATAACGATACCCTTATGGGCTTGAAGGGTGATGACACGCTCTATGGCGATGATGGCGACGACTCCCTGATTGGAGAGGCGAATACGGATACGCTTTACGGCGGTAACGGAAATGACAATATCTCCGGCGACTATAGCGCGGTTATCGGGCCGAGCCCTGGAGGAAATTCCGATACGATCGATGGCGGCGATGGCGACGATACTCTGGCTGGTGAGTATGGCGACGATAGTATTCTGGGCGGTGACGGAAACGATACGATCTTCGGCGAAGATGTATTGAATGCGATTGCTGCTCTCAATGCTGGTAACGACACGATCGATGGTGGTGCCGGTAACGATCTAATCTACGGTGGCCTAGGAAATGACGCTGGTACCGGTGGCGCTGGATCCGACACTATTTACGGCGGCGAAGGTGACGATTACTTCACCGGCGAGGACTTTTTCGTAGCTGGCGATCCTGCCGCCGACACCCTATACGGTGGTGCAGGCCGCGATTACCTTGGCGGCGTGTTTGGTGACGATACCATTTACGGCGGGACGGGAGACGATTTCCTCGAAGGTCACGATGGTCAGGACACTATTTTCGGTGAAGAAGATAATGATAATATCTATGGCGGCGCCGGAAACGATTTGCTCTATGGCGGTGACGAAATAGGCGGTGGCGATGTCATTGGTGGTGGTGCCGGCAATGACACGATCTATGGCGGTATGGGAGAAGATTTTCTCTCTGGCGATAATGACAATGACTATATCGAGGGTGGTTTAGGGAACGACTCGATCGATGGTGGTTTTGGTGACGATCTCCTCTATGGTCAGGACGGCGACGATACCATTGAAGGCAATTATGGGAACGACACGATCTTTGGCGGCATTGGTAACGATTCGTTAACTGGAGGCATAGGGTCGGATACTATCTATGGCGGGGATGGTGACGACCAAGTTTACGGTGGCCAAGAGACTTTTGCCGAGCCAGGCGACGATACGGTCTATGGCGGCATTGGTAACGATTATCTCCGGGGCGGTTTTGGGACGGATACTCTTTACGGTGATGTCGGTGACGATACTCTCTCGGGTAATGCGGGGGATGATCTCTTAGTTGGTGGCGACGGTAACGATTCCCTGATCGGTGATCTGTCAGGCGACTTCGGTAACGATACGTTAATCGGTGGGATAGGGAATGATGTGGCCTCCGGCTTAGATGGAGATGATCTCTTCATTTATAATAACGCCACCGAGGGCTATGATACCTTTTACGGAGGTAGCGGGACCGATACGATCAATCTCGCAGGCGGGCAGCCGCTGGGCCCTATTTCAGCATGGTTAAGTCTCAATGTGGGAAGTAGCTACGTTGTCTTAGGCGATGGAAGCATTCAGCTGACAGGCGGTGCAGGAGGTGCTTTGGGAACAATCGACTTGGGCGGCGGTAACATCATCGATTTCCAGGATGTCGAGAGGATTACCTTCGGTCCGTAAGTTTTCGGGAATTTGTGAAAGAAAAAGGCCGTAGCTTTGTTGCGGCCTTTTTCATGTGAAACTGGTCAGGCACATCGATCCTAAGGGGAGAGGTCATCTCGTGATTGCAGGTTGCACCTGAGGGGTCGATAGTCCGCATGTCGGAAGAATACAGCATAAGAACTATCGTTCCCATAAAGAGTTCTTGAAAATCTGAAGCGGCGCGAATTGATAAGGGCAGGATGGATTTGGGCCTCCTATCCACAAAGAAAAGATTTATAATGAAGGAACAGAGTCAGCATAGTTAAATTGTGCAGCAAGGGCATTATCTTGAATAGAAAGATCCTCCCTTCGCAAGAGTGACGCACACAAGAAAGGCGATAAGAGTATCCTTTTATGCATCGAAAGTTTTGAGGCTACTGCTAAAGCCTAAGTAGAAAAATTCTGTGAAGTTTGTTGAGATTTTTCAGAGAACTATTGAGGGATAAATCCAGTTTGTTTCGGTGTGTGGCTCAAAGCCTGACAAAGTAGGAGATAAACCTTACCGACGTCTGATGAGGTAAGGGTGGAGGTCATTAAACCTTCATGATCCCAGGTTGTCGCATCGGTAATAAGGCGCTCAAACTCAGTAATATATCGCGTCACATAGGTATGGAAATCGGTGTCAGTTTCATACCGCCGACGAATGAGTTCACGCTCACGGGTACTGGTAATTCCTGCGACCCGGCGAGCGAAGATACCGCGATCTCCTTTATAGTAGGCTTGCCAGATATTTGCAGGACTATTGCGTTCTAAGAGTCGGCTTAAGTCGACCGAAATGGCATTCAAACTATCGATAACGAAGGCACCAGCGCGCAGGAAAGCTTCGCGCTGTTTTTCCCTTTCGCTTTGTTCCAAGGCCTCTTTCGTGGAAAGAGCGCGCTCGACAATTCGCGCAAATCTGTGGCTCTGCTGATCGAGGATTTGACCTGCGCCTTCAGTATCGCGAAGGGCGTGTGCTGCGGTTTCCGCAAGATTTTTCGTATGTTTATCTAACGTCGCTCCAAGTTGATCGAACCGAGCCAGGGTTATATCGGTGGCTTGAGTAAGACCTTGCGCTTGGCGATTGAGAGTCTCACCGATACGGTCAATATTTTGCGATGCGGTATGCGAAACTGTCTCGATTGCGGTGAGGGCTTGCTTTAATTCATCGGTAGCCGATTGATTAACCATAGCGGCCGTTTGTTTATGGTTGGTAATCGTCTCCGCAATCACGGAAGCCGCTGCTTTTGCTCCGACGTGGAGTTCGTCGCGCAATAAACCGAGACGCTGGATGGTGTCCTGAACATCCGTCAATGCGCTCTGTGTTCCTTCCTGTAGGGTAGCAAAGGTTGTTTCGATACGAGTTTGGATGGAGAGAGCATCTTGAGCTGCCGTCGCAGCTTGATGTGATATTGTCTCTGCCGCTAAGCGCATGCTTTCTGTTTGTTGCTGGGTTCCTTGAGTGAGTGCATCGGAGCGTGCGACAATATTATCTAGAGTCTCACTAAAATTGTGGAGATGTTGACGCATCGCATTGCCGATGGCCGCCATACGTTGGCTGGTTTGTTCAGCTAAGACCGTAGCGGTTTCTGTTTGTTGTGTTAGGCTTTCTGCGACTGTCTCTGCCCTTAGGCTCAGATGATCTGTGAGGCTACGCAACCCAGCAGCATGCAGACGGAGGTGGCGGTCGGCTGCCCGCGATTTCTCGAAAGCATAATCCGCAGCAGTTGTAAGTATATCAGTCTGGCGACTGAGAGTGCGCTCAATATTCTGAGAATTCTCCAGCGTATCTTTATTGAAGTTCTGAAGGTTCTCTGCATAGGCCGTAAAGCCCTGCCGAAGTTTTTCAACTTGTGATTCCGTATTTTCAAAGAGCGTGCGTGCTGTGTTAACGGAAGTCTCGAGCGCTTTCGTAAGGCTCGATATACGTATGGTCGTATCATCCGTATGGCTAGCTAGCCTTTCAGCTTCGCTCTGAATCTTGTGATTAACTTCTGAGAGGGTAGATTGAGCCTTGTTAGCTGTGCTTGTAATATCGATACCCGCACTCTGTAAAACCGTGTTGAGAGTATTGATTTCGTTCTTGGCTTCGGCGGCAATATGGCCGACCTGTTGCCCACTAGTACGAATATCCTGCATGATCTGCATTAGGTGTGTATTCATTCGATCTGCGGCTTGCGATGCTGTATCTGTGCCGCGATGCACTTCGTGGATCACCAAGGAAATTCGTTCGGCGGCTCGCTCAGCGGCGAGTCCAAGATCATGATTCTGCCGCTGCAGAGTCTCATTCACATGGTTAACTCGCATAATGGATTGCTCAGTTCCCTTATTTAGGTTTTGAAGATTGCGCGTATATTCTTGGTTGACGAGCGCCATATGCTCTAAGAAGCTCGTTGCTGCTTTCCTAATTTCCTCCGCACCGTGCCCGACATTGCGGTCGAATTTTTCTACTGCTTGTTCAGCATGGCCTGCGGCTATGTTGAGTGCTTCGGTTTGGCGCCTGAGTGCAGTATCTATTGTCTCAGCCTGCATTTCTGCCTTATTTCCGCCTTCGCTCAATTTGGTTACAAAGGTTTCAAAAGTTTCTTGGAGACGCCCTATGGCGGTTGTTGCTTTTGCTTCCGATCGATCAAGAAGATTTGTTTGTTTTTCAAGAAGACGAACCGAAGTCTCTGCACCCTGCTGAGCAGCAGTAGTTGCTGTGGTTAGCGCTTCGATCTGGCGATCAAGGCCTGATTCAATAACAGTGGCTTGATGAGCGGCGGTGTTTGAAGCATCGATCAAACGTTGCGCTTGCTTGGTCAAAGTTTCATTAACGAAGCGTGCTTGACCGGAGGCATGAACTGAAGCTTCCGCCATTTCGGATGTATGCTGACGAAAACTATCGCGGATCGCATCTATATGTTTGAGGAGTGCACCGGAGGTCGAGGAGAGCTCGGATGCCTGATTGCGTAGAGCTTGAGTAACAGCATCTATACGTTGCCCTGTACCGAGTGCTGGATTGTTAATAGTGCGTAACTGTTCCTCCAGAGCATAAGCGATGCGCTCGAGCCGCTCGGCCCGATATCGCCATGCCCCCAGCATCCACACGCCAGCGAAAGGCGCGATCGTCCCAACCAGGAACCCTCCAATTTCATGAGGTAAAAGTTCGCTAAGAGTTGACCAACCAAAATAAAGATGGAGGTACGCTGCCACACTCCCAGCCCAGAGCCCCATGAGAAGTGGCCCAGAAACAAGCAAACGTCCGATGCTCATTCGTTCCTGAGGTATATTCGGATCAACAGAGATCTGGAAACTAGAGGTTGGATCAGCCGTATCGATCTCGGCGACGGGTCTTAATTCCCGACTTATCGCCTGTGATGTATTAGCCACCTCGGTCGTTACAGCGACCTTCTCTTCAGGTTTAAGGAGAGAATCAGTGGAACGAGGAGCTGAATCCATGAGACAGAGCTATATGTTAGGGGCGATTCCTAAAGTGTCGCTCAAAATTAACGGAAAGTCTAATATCAAGATAAAAAGGATTTGAGATTGTAACAAATTTATAGGAATTTCTAGACGAGAAGAAAAAGTCGAAAATTTTTAAAGATTTTTTAACAGAGCACATAGATATTAAAAATACATAAAAATCAAATAGTTAATATGGGAATAATGCAAGAATGTTATTTAGATGGGAGGAGACATACATATCGATTAAAAGTAGTGGCCCTGATTTAGATTAATATTCTTATTTTATATTTATAAACCTTTTATAAAATAAAATAGGCCTATAAACCTATATAAGGTAAATTATTATTCTAAAAATAGAAACTATTTTGAAATTATACTGCTAATACAACCTAGAGAATTTAAAATGAACAGAGAAACGATAGATTCTCCCCAATGTATAGATTAGAAAAGGCAAATCAGCACAATGAGTCGCTAGGATTGCGTCTAGAATCCTATTCGCGTAATATCTCTAAAAATCTAGAGGCCCAGACACCAGACAAGGAAGATAAAGTCTTTCTGATCCGTCTTTACCGAAAAAGATTTTGCATATTTGGAGCCCATTCTAAGAGGTTAAGCGGATGGCCGATACAAAAACATTCCTGGATACTCAAGTTCTCACCAAAAATAAGTCTCTTGTCTCGCCAAGCCTAGGAACCCTTATTTTAGCGACGATTGGTCTTAATTTTCTGGCGCTCGCCTTACCAGTCACAATTCTTCAAGTATACGATCGGATCATCCCAAATGCAGCCATCGACACCTTATGGGTTTTGGTTGGCGGTGTTATCGTGGCGCTTATATTCGATGGTTTGTTACGCCAAGGGCGCTCGGGAATAACAAGCTGGACTGCCGCTCGTTTCGAACATATTTGCAACTGCCGCGCTATGGCACGTGTGCTGAATAGCAATCTCGTTACCTTAGAAAAAGATGCGCCGGGGGTTTACCTGGATCGTTTTAAAAGCATTGATCAATTGAAAGACTTGTACTCCGGGCAACTTGCTTTAACCCTTATTGATCTACCTTTTGCAGCATTATTCCTGGGGCTAATCCTCTATCTCGGCGGCTGGTTGGTTTTGGTACCAATCCTTTTATTTATCCCCTTTGCAATTATTGCCGCTTGGGGCGCTACACGGGTCCGCGCTGCGATCGAGCAGCGCAATGCCTTAGACGATCGCCGTTATAATTTTATCATCGAAGTCCTTTTAGGCTTGCATACGGTAAAAGGTATGGCAATGGAAGCGCAGATGTTGCGCCGCTATGAGCGGTTACAGGAATCTTCTGCGCGCTCTGTTGGTGAAGTTACCTTTTTCAATGGCATTAACCAGGGGATGATGGCGTTGTTTGCGCAAGCAACCATGGCAGCGGTGGTTGGCTTCGGTAGCCTTTTGGTTCTCGAAGGTCAGTTAACCTCGGGTGGTCTCGCGGCGTGTACGCTTCTTGCTGGCCGTTCTTTGCAACCTGTACTACGAGGTTTCGGATTTCTGACAGCTTATCAAGCGATCAATCTAAGCCGGAAGCGCGTCGATCATATGTTGAAACTTCCCTCTGAGAGCCAGTCCGGACATCGCGAGTTACCCCAATATAATGGCGAGGTAACTTTTGAAGGTGTGCGATTTGGTTATGCCGATCGGGAAATTATCGGTGGTATTGATTTACGCGTTACACCTGGCGAAGTCATCTCCATTAGTGGTGAAAATGGTGCCGGTAAAACAACTTTACTTCTCTTGGCCATGGGGCTTATCCAGCCGGTCGCGGGCCGTGTTCTATACGATGGTCAAGATATTGCAGCTCTCGATCCAGGTAGCCTTCGAAAACACGTCGCCTACCTGCCACAAAATGGCGTGATGTTCCAAGGTACGATTTTGGAAAATCTTACAATGTTCCAAGGAGGCGATGCCGTTGATGAAGCAATGCATTTTTCGCGGCTGTTAGGCCTTGACCAAATCATCAATCGATTACCGCGAGGCTACGATACGCCAATTGGCGGAGGGTCTAACGAAATTCTTCCTGGCGGAGCTCGACAGCGGATCGCTATCGCACGTGCCTTGATTGGTCGTCCGAAGCTTATTCTCTTTGATGAAGCCAACACATCGCTTGATTCTGCAAGCGATGAGTTTTTAAAGAACACTTTGCTCTATCTTAAGGGTCGCCATACGATGATCTTGGTTAGCCATCGTCCGTCATTGCTGCGTCTTGCAGATCGTAGTTTTATCCTAACGAATGGCCGCTTAGTCTCTCAAACTTTTTCAGATATTGCCGCATCCCCGGCATCTGTGAGTCTCGAAAGCAATCAGTCGACATCGGCTTCATCGAAGGAGATGTCTGTATGAGTGCGGCTCTTGTAGAAACTTTGCGCGCGGCGCGTTCGGGTAATTATCAGGGTATTTCTCAATACACAGCAGCATTAATGCCGCTATTGGCGGCACTGGGATGGCGGGGAAGTCCCCGAGATCTTGCGGAGGCTTTGCCACATTTTTCTGACGATCTCGATCTGGTAGGTCTTCGCAATACCTTGGCGAACCTCAATTATCGCAGCGAAGCTCGTAAAGGCAATCTACGCGATTTAGATCCAAGATTGACCCCTTGCCTTTTTATCCCCGACCAAGGATCAATCAAGCTTGTGCGGCAGGTGACCACGGATAGCGTAAAGATCTTCGATACAGGGCTTTTTGAAGAAAAAACGGTGTCACGGTCTAACGTACAGGGAACTATCTATTTTTTCTCTCCTACTCAGTTGGAAGAGGAAAATTCAATAAGCATGAAAATGGGCTGGGTTCGTCAGCTTGCGAGCCGCTTTAAGCCGTTTTTTCTGCGTATCTTTGTGATGACGGTCACGATTAGTATTTTAAATCTAGCGACGCCTCTCTTTGTGATGGCCGTGTACGACAAGGTTATTGCGGCTGGCTCAGAAATAACTTTGATTTATCTTGGTCTTGGTATTGTTCTCGCTCTTTTGGGTGAAGTTGTGTTGCAGTATATGCGTCACAAATTACTTGCCTATATTGCAGCCCGGGTCGATCTTCTGGCTGGCAGTGCAGTTTTTCAGAAACTCTTGAACTTGCCAATGGCACTTACGGAACGTGCCAGTGTTGGTGCACAAACTGCACGCTTCCGTGAGTTCGAATCGTTACGTGACTTCTTCGTGGGCCCACTCGCGCTAGCGTTTTTGGAACTACCCTTCGTCATTCTATTTATTGTTGCTGTCGCGCTCATTGGTGGGATGATGGCTCTCGTTCCTGCGGTAATGCTTGTGATTTACCTTATCGTAGGGGCTCTGATTATTCCTGCTGTTCAGCGGGGTGTCTTGCAGAGTATGGGGGGTACTTCTGGCCGGCACTCATTCTTGGTCGAGACAGTATCGAACCTTCGCGCTATTAAATACCATGCTGCAGAGAATATCTGGCTAGACCGGTTTCGCGATCTTTCTGCACAAGCGGCTACTGCGAATTATCGTACGGCACGGATTGCAAACTTTGCGTCGACTTTCTCTCAATCTATGATGGTTGGGGCAGGGATTCTTACTCTTGTGGTGGGAATAGAACTGGTTTTACACCAAAACCTTTCAGTCGGTGGCTTGATTGCCTGTATGGCGCTGGTTTGGCGTATCCTAACGCCGATGCAGATGCTTCTGATTGCGCTTACACGGCTAGAGCAAGTACACACAGCTATCCGCCGCGTAGATCAGTTGATGGGGATGCGTGCTGAGCGCAATCCCTATATTGCGACGGCTGCCTCAAAACGGTTTGAGGGTCGGGTCTCCTTTAACCGCGTCTCCATTCGCTACATACCGGAGGGAGATCCTGCGCTTATTGGTGCATCTTTCGATATTCCGCCTGGTGAACTTGTGGCGATAACCGGTGCGAACGGTGCGGGTAAATCGACGATTCTTAAGCTGATAGCAGGATTGTATCAACCGCAGGCGGGCTCTATATCTATTGATGGGATTGATATTCGCCAGATTGACCCGCATCACCTGCGGCACTCTATCGGCTATGTGCCGCAGGTTTGTGAATTGTTTCATGGAACCATCGAGCAGAATCTGCAGCTAGGAAATCCAACTGCAGATCATATGGCAATTCGTGAAGCTGCACATATGGCAGGAATTTTAAGCATTGTTGAAACACTACCTGAGGGTTTCCAAACGCGAATTGGCGATCAAATTCTTCGTCAATTGCCGACGGGGTTTCAACAATCCTTAGCCTTAGCGCGTGCATACCTTAGCAAAGCTCCTATCATGCTGTTTGATGAGCCTGGAAGTCACTTAGATGCCGATGGGGATCGAGTGTTCATGGCAACCCTAACGCAGCTTCGTGGTCGTGCGACGGTATTCCTTGTCACGCACCGGCCCAGCCATATGCGGTTGGCGGATCGTATGCTGGTGCTTGATCGAGGTATTATCCGATTTGCAGGTACACCAGAAGAAGTCTTAACGAAGCTTCCTAAAGACCTTATGTAAGTTTAATTCGCAGGAGCGATATGGAGTTCAAGAAATGACGGAAATAACAGCCGACAATGAAAGCAAGAACGAAGTGTCAGTGCCAATGGCACAGCCGAGAGCACTGGCGCGCCAGCGTTTTCTTGCACAATCCATTATGCTCGAAGAAGTTGGTCCTAGCCGATTCAGTAGCGCTACTCTTGCAGTAATTGCAATTTTAGTCGGTGGCTTTATTGCTTGGGCTTCCATTACAAAGGTAGATGAAGTTGCAGTAACAAGTGGAGAGGTTATGCCTTCGGGTTTGGTACAAACGATTCAACATCACGAGGGTGGAATCATTGAAAAGATCCATGTTGGCCCTGGCGATATTGTTGAGGCGGGTACTGTATTGGTGACTCTCCGCCCTAACGATGTGAATGCCGATATGGAGCAATTGACGGCGCGGCGTGTTGCACTGGAACTTCAGGCTGAGCGGATGCGCGCCTATGCCGAAGATCGTGAACCTAATTATGGAGATATAGACCCACGCTATGCCAGTCTAGTTAACGATCAAAATTCGATTATGGATTTGCAAAAGCAGTCGCGTGAAAGCCAGGTTTTGGTTCTCAATAGACAGATCGCCCAGCGTGAAGGAGAGTTAGCGGTTCTCGGTGGGCAAGAAAAATCTCTGCGCGAGCAAATCGCACTTCTTTCCGAGCAATTGAAAATGCGTGAAACTTTGTTGGAAAAAGGATTAGTTTCGCGGGTTTTGTATCTTGAAACGCAGCGTGAGCTTAGTCGCAATACAGGCGCATTAAATGAAGTGACTGGTAAGGCACGTACAGCCCGTGAAGCAATCGCTGAAGCGAAGGGTCGTATTCAAGAATTAGACTCGAAACTTAAAGCGGATTCTATTCAGCAGATGGGTCTAGTTACAAAAGAACTCGCCGAGTTGCATGAGGCTATTGCGCGCATTCAAGATCGTAAAGATCGTCTTGAAGTTACGTCGCCTGTTCGTGGTATCGTTCAGTCGCTTGAAGTGAACACAATTGGTGGCGTTATTGCTGCTGGCGGACCTATTGCCAAGATTGTTCCTTTAGATGAAACCTTGGTTGTAGAAACGCGTGTATTACCAAAGGACATTGGATTTATTGCCTTAGGTCAATCGGCAAAGGTAAAATTTTCATCTTATGATTTTACAAAGTTTGGTGCTCTTAATGGAAAGGTTTCTCGGATTTCAGCGACAACCTTTACCGACGATCAGGGAAATTCTTTCTATCGAGCACGGATTGACCTCGATCATAACTATGTTGGTGATACGCCAGGGCAAAATCTTGTCTTGCCAGGTATGACGGTCGTTGCTGATATTAAAACCGGTCGTAAGACCTTGGTCGAATATTTAGTTAGACCAATCTATACAGCACTTACGCAGGCGTTCCACGAACGCTAGAGGTAGCAGAAGCCTACGGGGCTTGCCACACTGGCTTCTCGCTGGTGTCAAGGACCTGTAGGCTTCCCTTTCTCCTGTGACAGAAATGATGGCACGAGGACGATCCTGCTCATCCTTAAGCACGACACTTGGCCCGATCGTTTCGGTGATGCCAAGACGCATGCGAGATCTCCCTGCGGAATCGAACATTCCTAGCGTAGGTCCGCTCCCACTTAAAGCGAGCATAGCTTTGCCGGCTCCATCATCACCATAAAGAACGACAGATGGCCCGATACCGTCCGCAATGCTGAGGACGATTCGGGCATGGCCATTGGCATCAACAACAATAAGCCGGTCCGTAATAAGAGATTCCGTCCGTATAGGTGCTGATGAGGAGGAAGAGGGTTGCTGAGCCTGTCCTGTTGTAGCGACCAGAGTGGCGATGCCCCCTAAGAGGCACAAACAGCTAATAGATCCATATAGCCAGCAGCGTAAAGTCCGTACCTCTTTTTTAAGCCTCTCCAGAGAAGCAGAAAGAGAGGCGGCGTTCATATCTATCATTGTTGGCTCACTTTCTTGGTTAAATTTATTGGTAAATTTTTCTCGATCCCACCTCAGAAGCCAATCGAAGTGCAATTTTTATGAAGCATACACTGCAGAAACAATACAGATTACTATAGGGAAATCACACTATCATTGGTTCATGACATTAATTCATAACAGATGTTATTCCTATGTATAAACAACGGCGTTTCATCTATAATGACGGCTTTATGTTGCGTAGTTAGGTTGGAATAGAGTTAAGGGTGATGTGATCTCCGATGGCGCGTAGTGCCACACATATTCCACTTGAGTCCAACGTAGATGTAACGGCGCTTGATATTCCTCATCCGCCGGTAGCATCTGTCGTGGTGCCTAATGGTCAGCAATTGAAAAAATCGGACTCAAGCGAGCGACGTCTTGAACAACTAATCGAGATCGGGATCGCGCTTTCATCTGAACATAGTCATGAAAGACTTCTTGAGCGAATCTTGGAAGAAGCCATGGTGGTTGGAAGCGCCGATGGCGGCACCCTTTATGTGGTCGAGGAAGGGCACGAAAACGAGCTTCGATTTGTTATCGTGCGTAATGTTTCGCTTGGTTTAGCGTTTGGAGGGACAAGCGGTAATCCTATAGCTTTCCCGCCTTTGCGTCTCCACGATGTAAATACGGGAGCACCTAATTATGCGAATGTTGCAACCGCATCAGCTTTATCCAAGCGGATCATTAATATTTCAGATGCCTATACGACGGCGGGGTTTGATTTTTCTGGTACACGTAAATTCGATGCACAAACCGGATATCGGTCGGTTTCGTTTCTAACGGTTCCTTTACTAAACACGCGTAAAGAACTTGTTGGTGTCTTACAGCTCATAAATTCTCGCGATGCAGCAGGGGCAGTCGTACCGTTTCAATCGGAAATTGAACGTTTGGTCAGTGCATTATCTTCACAGGCAGCAACGGCACTTGAGAATAACAAACTATTTCAACAGCAAAAAAAGTTACTTGAGTCTTTTATCGAAGTTATTGCTCGCGCCATTGATGCCAAGTCCCCTTATACGGGAGGGCACTGTCAGAGGGTTCCAGCCTTGACCAAAATGCTTACCAAGGCAGCCTGCGAATCAATGACAGGCCCCTTTGCCGATTTTAACTTAAATGAGGATGAGTGGTACGAATTGCATATCGCAGCATGGATGCATGACTGCGGTAAAATCACAACACCGGAATATGTTGTTGATAAAGCGACCAAGCTTGAAACGATCTGGGATCGTATAGATCTTGTCAAACTACGTATTGAAATACTACGCCGAGACGCGCGTATTACCTATCTAGAGGCTATGGCAAAACCAGGAAGTAATAGTACTGATCTTGAGAAAACTTATACTGCGCGGATTCAAGAATTAGACACTCATTTTAAATTTCTTGAGACCATTAATATTGGTAGCGAAACCATAGCGGATGAGGATCTTATCCAACTACAAAACGTTGCTCAGCAGTTATGGATAGATGCTGTTGGAGGACAGCAATCATTACTTACAGAAAATGAGAGGTATAATCTATCAGTTAAGCGTGGAACTCTTACGAAAGAAGAACGCGAGATTATTAACGACCACATCGTTCAAACGATCAGTATGCTGGAACAGTTGCCATTTCCAAAACATCTGCGCCGTGTCCCAGAGTATGCCGGTGGGCATCATGAAAAGATGGATGGTACAGGGTATCCAAAGGGTCTTACACGCCAGCAAATGTCAATTCCGGCGCGTGTGATGGCAATTGCAGATATTTTTGAAGCTCTGACGGCTCGGGATAGACCCTACAAAAAGCCTAAGACCCTTTCTGAGTCCATCAGGATTATGACTAATATGAAACGTAATCATCATATAGATCCGGATCTGTTTGATTTGTTTTTAAATTCGGGGATTTGGCGTGAATATGCGCAACAATTCTTATTGCCGGAACAAATCGACGAGCCCGACATTCCGGCAGCACTAGCGGTTAAACCGAGCTAGGCTAGGGAGATTAGGATATTTGAAGGGACCTTAGCGTTGCAGTGTTAAGAATTTTTGATGGTACTATTTCACGATACGAATCGCATATAGGGCAAGCTACAATCTTTAGCGTATCAAAGAGATCTGATGAAGGTTGATGCTTCCACCACGAAAGCCCCCCTCACAGTATGCAAGGTAGTATTCCCACATCCGCATAAATCGATCGTCAAAACCAATTTTGCTAATCTCTGGCCAGGCAGTTAAGAACCGCTGACGCCAAAGTGCTAAGGTTCTTGCATAATGCTGCCCGTAAGTTGCGGCTCCTTGCCAGACAAGACCACATTCCTCGGTGATCCGTTTTAAAATAGCTGCGCTTGGCAATTTCCCACCGGGAAATATATACCTCTGGATAAAATCAATATCCTTGGCATGGGGAACGAATCGATGATCTGCTGTAGTAATCACTTGAATAGCGGCCTTGCCACCAGTAACAAGGATGTCGCGAATCTTATTAAAGTACGTCAGCCAATATTCTTCACCCACGGCTTCAAGCATTTCGATTGAAACGACTTTATCGAAAGGCTGCTTGACATCGCGGTAATCTTGCAAGCATACGTTGATGCGCTCGTTCAATCCTGCTTTGTAAACCCGCTCCGTAGCATAATCGTATTGAGCTTTAGACAGGGTAAGCGCAGTTACATGTGATCCAAATTCTTGAGCTGCATACTCAGCGAAGCCACCCCAACCACATCCAATCTCGAGAACACGATCTTGCGGTTTTAACTCTGCCCGTTCAGCTATCGCATGGTACTTCTGTTTTTGAGCGATATATAAGTCTTCTTCGGGTTTCTTAAATAAAGCGCAAGAATAGGTCATACTTTTATCAAGCCATTGATAATAAAAAGAATTTCCTAAGTCATAGTGAGACGCAATATTGTGCTTGCTGCCGCGTCGCGTATTGCGGTGCATAAAATGTACTAGCCACCGCTTAAATTGAGCGAAGGGGCGCCCCGATAAAATCTTTTTTAAAAGATAATCCTCATTACGCGCTCCCATCTCAATAACCGCAGGGAGGTCAGGACTACTCCAGTCTCCGTCTATGTACGCTTCGGCAAGACCTACAGCTCCATTAATAAGTAAACGCCGTGCGACCCTGTCTTGGTGAATTTGTATATGAGCCTTTAACGTGCTTGCCGTATCACCAAAGCGATATAACATTCC
>JAWKYA010000010.1:0-58108 GCA_041396725.1 Alphaproteobacteria bacterium | reverse complement strand
GTCAAAGAAGCTGAAACCAATGCAGCCGAAGATAAAAAGCGCCGCGAATTGGTCGAAGTCCGTAACCAAGCCGATGGGTTGATGCATTCGACCGAGCGGAGCTTGAAAGAGCATGGGGATAAGATCGGTGCTGATGAAAAGGCTAAAATCGAGGCTGCTATCGCTGATCTTAAGTCGGCTCTTGAGGGCTCCGAGGTCGAAACAATCCGCAGCAAGACGCAAAGCCTTGCCGAAGCTTCGATGAAACTGGGTGAAGCTATGTATAAAGCTGCGCAAGCCGAAGCAGGTAACGCTGGTCCTGGTGATCCAGAAAGCGGCGCCGCCGAAAATGCGGCTAATGGGGATGGCAAGGTTGTCGATGCTGACTTCGAGGAAGTCGACGACGACAAAAAGCGCGCCCAGAATTAAGAGACCGCGGGTTATGCGGTACAGCATGACCCGCGAGTGCGACTTAATCTTCGAGAATGATCGAAGATCATAGCCGAAAAGGGTGTATTCTGTGGCGAAAGCTGATTACTACGAGACTTTAGGCGTAGCACGTGGCGCCGATGCTGAGACTATTAAAAAGTCTTACCGCAAGCTGGCGATGAAATATCACCCGGATCGTAACCCGGGTGATAAGGAAGCTGAGCGCAAATTCAAAGAAGTTAACGAAGCCTATGGTGTGCTGCGGGATGATGATAAGCGCGCGGCTTACGATCGTTTTGGCCATGCGGCTTTCGAAGGTCCGGGCGCAGGCGGTGGGCGCGGTGCTGGTGGGGGTTTCGGAGCTGGCGATTTTGATTTTGCCAATATTTTCGATGAGATGTTCGGTGACTTCATGGGCGGTGGCCGTCGAGGGGGTGGCCGATCCGCACAGCGGGGCGCCGATTTACGCTATAATATGGAGATCTCGCTCCAAGAGGCCTTTAAAGGTAAACAGGCGACTATCCGAGTAGCAAGCGGTGCCATTTGTGAAGTTTGCCATGGTACTGGCGCTGAGAAAGGTACGGCGCCGACAACATGCCCAACCTGTAAAGGTATGGGTAAAGTACGCACCAGTCAGGGCTTTTTCACCGTCGAGCGTACATGCCCGACTTGCGGTGGCCATGGTCAAATCATCGAAAAACCATGCCGAGTCTGCAATGGTCAAGGTCGAGTGCAACGGGAAAAAACTCTTTCTGTCACGATCCCTGCTGGGGTTGAGGATGGCACGCGCATTCGCCTCGCCGGTGAAGGAGATATGGGAATGCGGGGATCGCCGCCAGGCGATCTCTATATCTTTGTTTCGATCAAGAGTCATCCCGTCTTTGAAAGGGAAGGTGCAGATGTTTTTGTACGTGTGCCCATCCCTATGACGACAGCGACGCTTGGAGGGACAATCGAGGTACCGACGGTTGATGGTACGCTTGCACGTGTAACGATCCCAGCGGGTACTCAACCGGGCCATCGGTTTCGTCTTCGTGGCAAAGGAATGAGTGTTATGCGATCGACGCAACGCGGCGACATGTACATTGAGACCGCTGTCGAAGTCCCAGTTAACCTTACTAAAAAACAAAAGGAACTCTTGCAAGAGTTTGATCGCGCTGGGGGTCGGAGCAGCCATAATCCTCAGTCGGAGGGATTTTTCGCTAAAGCAAAGAACCTTGGCGAAGATGCTACATAAAGGTCAGATAATAAAAATCGTTCAAGAGGGCTAGCGCGATTTCAGTGTCCGTGTAGAGTACCGCCAGCATAGGTGTTAAGGTTACGCCTATGTCCCTGGGGAGGCATATGACGGAATCATTGAAAATTGGAATTGCAGGATGTGCAGGTCGCATGGGGCGTTTGCTTCTTACAGCGAGTTTGCAAAATCCTCAATTTCAACTGATAGGTGGAACCGTCCGGTCAGGACATCCTGCAGCTGGAAAAGATATAGGATTTTTACTGGGCTGTTCTGATCTTGGTCTTAAGATCGTAACAGACGCAGCTGCACTCTTTCCTCATCTTGATGTCTTCATCGATTTCTCTTCACCAGAAGCGTCAGTGCATCATAGTGCCTTAGCTCAGGAAGCGGGAGTTGCTTTGGTGATAGGAACAACAGGGCTAAACCAGGCGCAAGAGCAGAAACTGAAGGCAGCGGCCCAGCATATCCCTCTTGTTTATGCAGCAAATACCAGTATCGGCGTTACCCTTTTACAAGCCCTGGTGAGACAAGCGGCTGCGCATTTACCTGTGGAATGGGATATTGAAATTTTCGAAATGCATCACCGGCATAAGGTTGATGCCCCAAGTGGTACAGCCCTGGCACTTGGACGTGCGGCCGCACAAGGTCGGGAGGTTGACCATGATAGGGTCGCTGTCCTCACGCGGACAGGCAAGACGGGTTTGCGTCCAGAAGGGGCTATTGGCTACGCAAGTTTGCGTGGCGGCGACGTGGTCGGCGATCACACAGTTATTTTTGCCGGACCTAAGGAAAGGATTGAGCTTGCCCATAAGGCAGGTGGGCGCGATATCTATGCTGAAGGTGCGCTGCACGCAGCTTTATGGGTGTGTCGACAAAAGCCAGGGCTTTATTCGATGCATGATGTGTTGGGGATACAATGACAACAGTACGCGCGCTTCCGCGCAAGGGCGCTACTAAACCGAGCGCGGTTCCGCCCGATATTTTGCGGCGACTTAACCGGGGTGAGATTGAAACAGCGAATTTAGCGGAAGGGTTAGCTGTGGATTTTGTAGCTCTTCTAGGTGAGATCGTGCCTCCATTAAAAAAATCTGCCGCCCCGCATTTTACGGCAGCCCCTGGTATCGTTCGGCGGATGGCGATCGCGGCGGAATTATTGCTGGATCATAAGGGTAAAAGAGGTATTGACGAGCTTCAGAGGCATCCCGCCGATACAGTTCGAGGTTGGGCTGCCTTTATGATTGGCTTAACGCCTAACTTGAGTCTGCGCGAGCGGTTGAAAAAAATGAAACCTTTGGCAGATGATCCTCATTTTGGCGTACGTGAATGGGCGTGGCTTGCTTTGCGTACACATATTGCCACGGATGCTGTTGAAGCGATCAGCCTGCTTCGTCCATGGACAAGTGACTCTTCCGCCAATATCCGACGCTTTGCCGTTGAATCGACGCGGCCACGGGGCGTATGGTGCACGCATATTGATATTCTCAAGCGTCAACCCAAAAAGGCTTTACCTCTGCTAGAACCTTTACGAGATGATCCGGCTATTTATGTTCAGAATTCGGTAGGAAATTGGTTGAACGATGCAGGAAAATCGTCCCCAGAATTTGTAACAACTCTCTGTCGTCGGTGGATGAAAGAATCTATGGCGCCGGCAACTCTACGCATTGTAAAGCGTGCGCAAAGATCGCTCGCTACCCCTGTTGCATTACCCCCGCAGACACACTCTTCGGTCTCTAATCGGCGTCTTAAGTCGAAATTGGTATGACAACGGTTGATGTTAGCAGATCCAAAGACTTACCTCGCGCAGGTCTTTGGATGATGGGGGCGGTAGTTTCCCTAACGGTTATGGCGGTGGCTGGTCGAGAACTTTCGCGTACACTCTCGACCTTTGAAATTCTTTTCTTTCGTAGCTCAATCGGTCTCGTAATTTTAACACCGATCATTTTGCATCGAGGGCTCAAGACGATCTCTACCCGTCAACCAAGCCTGCAGGTTTTGCGCAATATCGTTCACTTTGCCGGCCAGTACGGTTGGTTTTATGGGATTGGGTTTTTGCCTTTAGGCTTAGTATTTGCACTAGAGTTTACAACGCCTATTTGGGTTGCGGTCTTGGCGGCGATCTTCCTGGGTGAGAAACTAACCCCCTTGCGGCTTGCGGCTATCGTTTTAGGATTTATTGGAGTGCTGGTTATTTTGCGGCCGGGGTTTAGTGCTATTGATCCTATTGCTCTCGTCGTACTTTTGGGTGCTGCAGGATACGGCGCTGCTCATACTACGACCAAGGCTCTTACGCGTACCGACACCGCTCTCGCTGTTCTTTTTTATATGACGCTTATTCAACTTCCTTTGGGGCTTATACCTGCTCTTAACCATTGGATTACCCCATCGCTAGATCTTACCCCATTGCTTTTTTTGGTAGGAGTTATGGGATTGACGGCTCATTACTGCATGACCCATGCCTTTGCATTAGCAGATGCCACCGTGGTTATGCCTTTTGATTTTCTGCGCCTGCCGTTGGCGCTCGGTGTTGGGGGGCTTTTCTATGGTGAGACGGTAGACCCATGGTTGCCAATGGGTGGGCTAGTAATCATTGGCGCCGCGTTTCTAATCTTACGGGATGGCCGTCGGCATCATCAAAAATAACGCGAAGCCGTGATAGCCTACTTGTCCATGCGCGCTGATCGTGTCATGAAAATCCATGCATGGAACGATCGACGCGATTAACTTGATCTTGGTGACGGGCTCGGGGCTTGTTCTTGTTGGTATTATGACAAGCCTTATCGCCATGCGTTTTGGCGCCCCGCTGTTATTAATCTTTTTGGGCGTTGGGATGCTGGCCGGGGAGGATGGGCCGGGCGGGATTCTCTTTTCTGATTTTAGCACCACCTACCTTGTCGGTGGCCTTGCTCTTGCCGTGGTGTTGTTTGATGGCGGGCTCCGTACACGGCTTGTTTCGTTAAAAGATGTGTGGGCGCCATCGCTTCTTCTGGCGACTTTGGGTGTTTTGGTATCAGCATCGCTTGTCGCGCTGGCGGCGGTAGTTTTCTTCGATCTTGAGCCTTTGGAGGGACTGCTTATTGGTTCTGTGATTAGCTCGACCGATGCAGCGGCGGTTTTCTTTCTCTTACGGCAAGGGGGGATCCGATTACGCCGCCGGCTTAGCCGGACATTAGAAATTGAATCGGGGACCAATGATCCTTTTGCTCTTTTTATGACCATCGCTGTGACGGAAGCTTTGGTCAGTCGCCAAGGACATGCGGGGTGGGGGATTGCTGGGACCCTGGCACAACAAATGAGTATCGGCGCTCTTATCGGTCTCGGCGGTGGTTTTTCTATTTCTCTTGTTTTAAGCCGTCTCGAATTGCCGTCGGGTTTGCATCCTGTTTTTGCCGCCACCGGAGCGGTTCTCATCTATGCCGTGGCGAATATTGCTGGGGGCAGTGGATTCCTGGCGGTTTACCTTGCGGGGCTGGTCGTTGGCAATCGGCCACTGCGCGCCCATGCTAGTATTCTTGGCTTTCACGATGCCGCTACGTGGCTTTGTCAGATCATAATGTTTGTGGTGCTTGGGTTACTGGCAACGCCGCACCGACTGATTGAGTATGCTGTATTGGGGACGGTTATCGCTGGCGTGCTCATATTGATCGCACGCCCCGCAGGGGTCTTGCTGTGCCTCTGGCCGTTTAAGTTTTCGGTGCGGGAAATGGCGTTTGTGTCATGGGTGGGGTTACGTGGCGCTGTTTCTATTTTCCTTGCTTCGATTCCAATTTTATCTCAAGTGCCTCATGCTGATCTCGTTTTCCACGTTGCTTTCTTTGTCGTCATTAGCTCTCTGATTATCCAAGGGTGGACCATCGCGCCTCTAGCGCAACGTCTCCGCGTTGCGATCGCACGATCGATACAGCCAACGCGGAGGGTTGAGTTAGATTTACCAGGGCAGCTCGATTATGAGATGGTAGGTTATCCCGTCACCGGCGATATGCCGATCTTAATTCAAAAAAGGCTCCCCGATTGGGCGCGTTTGGCTTTGGTGATTCGTAAAGATAAAATCGTTACACCGAGCGAAGCTGGCGAGGTCGCTGTTGATGATTACATTTATTTTTTCGCCCCACCTCAGCATGTCGAGGCTCTGGATCGGCTTTTTGCCCGAGATACGGAATTTGTGATCAGTGAGCGCGCGGCCGTTCCTGAATTAATTTTCGATGCTGCTATGACCCTTGGTCAATTGGCAAAACTCTATGGTTTGTTGGTGCCGACGGATTTGTACGATCGTACCATCGCGGATCATTTCGCCGAAGGTTTTGATGGGCCACCGTTGGTGGGAGATCACCTGGATATTGGCGGCCTTCAGCTGACCATTCGCGCCGTAGCTGAGGATAAGGTAAAGCAGGTTGGTTTACGACTAGAAGAGCCCGATAAGGTTGGTGCATGGCATGCACGTCTGAAATGGCTGAAGAACCTTCGTCGTCACTATAAAAAGAGTACGGCGCGCCGATAGCTCTGGAGCCAGAAACTATGATCAAGCCTATTAACGGTACGGAAGGTTATGCCGAAGAGGCGGATGACTTGGCTATCCAATACGAAGCCCTTTCCTTCACCGATGTGCACCGCGATACCTTGCACCTTATTCCTATTAAATCCTCCCTTATTCTAGATATTGGTGCTGGCACGGGACGAGATGCGGCTCATCTGGCACGTCAAGGACATCAGGTAGTGGCGGTCGAGCCAACGGCGGAGCTGCGCTGTCATAGTCAGCGGCTACATTCAGATACAGCCATTACCTGGGTCGATGATGCTTTGCCAGAGTTGCAAAAACTACGACGGTATTCGCGCCGCTTTGATGTTGTGTTACTGACGGCCGTATTCATGCATTTGGATGAAGTTGAGCGTCGCACCGCCCTAGAATCGATCGGGCCATTGTTGACTGATCGGGGGATCTTAATTCTATCCCTACGCCATGGCGTAGTGCCACCGGGTCGCCGTATGTTCGAGGTATCGTCATCCGAAGTAGTCACCATGGCAAAGACACAAGACTTGATCGCGATCCATGAAAGTCATCGTGACGACATGCAGCATCGCCCTGGGATTCATTGGACACAGCTTGCCTTTCGGCGCCAGGCGTTTGCATAGATAAAATCTTTCTTGCTCCATACTCTTGCCCTTTCATCGCGATTGCGTATGATAACCCGTATCAGTTGTTATTATACATTCCTTACGGGTCATGGTCGCACGAGTAAAAACAGTCGCTTTTCAAGGCATCGAGGTGCTGGACATCGATGTCGAGGTCCAGGTGGCGCCAGGCCTTGCAGGGTTTTCTGTGGTAGGTCTGCCTGATAAAGCAGTGGCCGAATCTCGAGAACGTGTTCGTGCTGCCTTTAGCGCGTTAGGTCTGGCACTGCCGGCGCGGCGGATCGTTGTCAACCTGGCACCAGCCGACGTTTTGAAAGAAGGTAGCCATTTTGACCTGCCGATTGCTCTTGGGCTTTTGGTGGCAATGGGGATTGTGGATCAGGAAGATGCTAGCGAATACACTGTTTTAGGCGAGTTGGGTCTCGATGGTAGATTAGCGCGGGTAGCAGGAGTTTTACTGGCGGCCTTCGATGCAGCATCCCATGGTCGTGGCCTGATCTGCCCCGAAGCTTCGGGTAATGAGGCCGCATGGATCGCCGATATTGAAATTTTAGCACCACCCTCCCTGCTTGCTTTGGTGAATCATTTTAAAGGCACACAAGTGCTCATTCCGCCACAGCCAAGGTTAGTACCAGAGGAGCCTTCTCTTCCGGATCTTGCCGACATTAAAGGTCAAGAGACGGCCAAGCGCGCCTTGGAGATAGTCGCTGCAGGTGGCCATAATCTCTTAATGATCGGCCCTCCCGGTGCAGGCAAATCTATGTTAGCGCACCGGTTACCCGGATTACTGCCACCGTTAACTCCTCGCGAAGTCCTAGAAGTCAGTATGATTCACTCTCTTGCTGGAACCTTGACGGATGGCGCCATTCGTCGTCGCCGTCCATTTCGCGACCCCCATCACTCCGCCTCTTTGCCAGCGCTGGTTGGCGGCGGTCATCGTGCCAAGCCAGGTGAAATTTCTCTTGCCCATCGAGGTGTGTTGTTTCTCGATGAATTACCCGAGTTCTCGCGAGCAACCTTAGAATCTTTGCGCCAGCCTTTAGAAACAGGTCGCGTGACGGTTGCCAGGGCGAACCATCACCTGACTTACCCTGCGCGGGTACAGTTGATCGCCGCTATGAATCCATGCCGCTGCGGTCACTTAGGTGACGAAGCTCTAGGGTGCCCATCAAGCCGCTGGGAGAAATGTAGCCGCGATTACCAGGCACGTTTGTCGGGCCCTCTCTTAGATCGTATCGACGCCCAAATTGAGGTTCCATCGGTTAAGGTTACCGATCTGATTCTGACCAAGGCACGCGATGATACCAAAACGACCATCTCTCGCATTGCCATGGCGCGCACCGCCCAGGATGAACGCTATACACAGATGGATGACATTACGACCAATGCCGAGATCGATGGCGATGCTTTGATGCGCATCGCTACCCCAGACGAGGACGGTCAGGCTTTATTATCACGTGCCGCACTACAGCTTCGTCTATCGGCACGTGGCTATCACCGAATTTTACGCCTCGCCCGCACGATCGCCGACCTTGAGGGTTGCGATGCGGTGCGTCATCCGCACATCGCCGAAGCGCTTTCTTTCCGGCGGGGAAGGGTCAATCCAACTTAAGATACGATTAAACTTCGATTTGAGTTCCCATCTCGACCACGCGCCCTGGGGGTAGGCCAAAGAATCGTGTGGCGCTGAGAGCGAAATGCGATAAGGCGATAAATAACCGTTCTTGCCAAGGGGAAAGATCGTTCCGGCGCGAAGGCACTAAGGTCTCACGGCTTAAGAAGAAAGAAGTTTTCATCATTTCAAACTCAAGGCCATAGGCACCGCATAGCTTTAAGATATGCGGAACATTGGGCCGTTCCATAAATCCAAAATTGGCAGTGACGCCGTAAAACCCCTTGCCATAATCGTGGATAACGACCTTTTGTTTGCGCAACACTCGTGGAACGGTTTCCGTAATAATGGTCATGAGGATCACGCGCTCGTGCAAAACTTGATTATGCTTGAGGTTATGGAGCAAAGCACTGGGCGTTACATCGGGATTGCTGGTCATAAACACTGCGGTGTTTTTAACGCGGGTTAGATTATTATCCCGTAGGTTATTAACAAATTGTCGGATCGGGAGCGCTTCGCGATAGATCCGATCGGTCAAGACTTCGCGCCCTCGTTTCCAGGTTATCATAATCGTAAGCATCGTCGCCGCGATTAAAAGCGTGAACCATCCACCGTCAGTGATCTTGAGAACGGTAGAGGAAAAAAGGGTCAAATCGATCGAAATCAAAAACGATAAACCGATCCGCAAGTATCGCAGATGCCCCATTTCCGCGCCGCCAAAGACAATAATGGCTAAGAACGTAGTCAAAATCATCTCCGCAGTTACGGCAATCCCATAGGCGCTTGCAAGCTCACTAGATTCGCCAAATCCAAGCACCACAATAATAACTGCGAGCATCAATGCCCAGTTAACTGCTGGTACGTAGACCTGACCAATTTCAGATTCGGAAGTATGACGAACACTCATACGCGGCAGATAGCCCAGTTGAATCGCCTGCCGGGTCAAGGAAAAAGCACCCGAGATGACAGCCTGGGATGCAATGATTGCAGCGAGGATTGACAAAATAAGTAAGGGGTATTGCCCCCATTCCGGTACCAAAAGAAAGAACGGATTAGCGATGGCCGTTGGATTGTGCAGCAACAAAGCGCCTTGTCCAAAATAATTCAAAAGTAGCGACGGTAAAACGAATCCTAACCATGCGACCTGGATCGGCTTGCGGCCGAGATGACCCATATCAGCATAAAGTGCTTCGGCACCCGTAACAGCAAGAAGTACGGCGCCGATCGCGGCAAAGCCTTGCCATTTATAAGTTATAAAGAAAGTTACCGCATGAAGTGGATTAATCGCCCACAGTACCGCTGGGGCACGGGCAATGTTGATACCGCCTAAAACGGCGATGGTTAAAAACCACACACACATGACGGGGCCAAAGGCAACGCCAACCTTGTTGGTGCCGCCTCGTTGCGCAATGAAGAGTGCAAGAAGGATTGCGGTTGAAATAACCAGGGTGTAAGGGCCAAGTTCAGGTTCGTAAACCTTGAGGCCTTCGACGGCTCCCAGTACTGAAATGGCAGGCGTAATGACCCCATCGCCATAAAATAAGGACGTACCGAGCAATCCAATAATGATAATCATACGCCGCGTACCATTGACGATCCCCGGTTGTCGTAGTGCTAGGGCCATAAGAGCAAGAACACCCCCTTCGCCGCGATTATCCGCGCGGAGAACCAAGAGTATGTATTTGATTGTGACGACGATCATCAGCGCCCAGAAGATCAGCGATAAGATCCCAAGGATGGTATCTTCCCGCAATGGCAAGCCGGTCATAGCGCCGAAGCATTCGCGAATAGTATAAAGCGGACTGGTGCCGATATCGCCATAGACAACACCTAGCGTCGCAAGAACCAGAAAAGGCATTCGACCGGATTTACGGTCGTCTGCAGTTACCGAAGCCATGAAAACCTCGAACTTGTCGATTTTAATTGTACTGGTGATCGGCGGATACACAGGGACTGATATGTGCGATGATATGTGCGATTCATGGCACTGCCCCTAGCGCCGTTTCCCCTCCTATTGCGGTGCAGCATTATCTGCGCCGTTTGCAGAAAATCAAGAGACATTCGTTCTTCTTCGGATAGAATTAAGAGATATTCAAGATGTTGATATAAAATAGATTTCTAACAACTGCCGCTATACCACGTACGGCAAGGTTCTATTATTTCACGGATAAGGTGCATCGCACATTATCACGACTGAACAAGTCGACTTGGTAATGAGTTACTGGCCATGCCTGCCGCCGTAGCTCAATAACGCACAGGAATAACAGAGCAGATTTCCGATTAATGATCTTCTGCCTTTGCCAAGAGCTTTCTTGGTATGAAAAGAGAAATACCGCTGTCGCTCTACGGCTACCCCTGAGTCAGAGCGCCGGTTTCTCCCCGCCCCATCTCGCATCTGATTGGCATCGACTTTAACTTGAGCACGGAAATCAAAACTCATCATCATCTCCACACTAAAAACCCCGCCGGATGAGAGCGGGTTTAAGGATGAATACGGTTTCAAGAAAACTTGGTAGGGATTGGTTAATGGTGAAGCTCAAGCCATGAAACCTAGCCCTAAGTAATGGAGCCAGGTACTCTAGAGGATTGGCCGCTCTAAAGGTTGGCCTCAATGCAAAAGCCCGAGATAGATCCAAGCTATGGATACACCTCGGGCCCCATGTGAGAACATATAGCGAACATTTGCCTTGCCGTCAAGGGATTTTTTATAAAAAATAAATAGAAGCCAAAAAGCATAGGGAAATAAGGAAGAAAGTAAGGATTCTAACGTTTCCAGCCTTGACCTCGGATCAACCACGGCGTATCAACCGCCGGACCTTTTCTTTGCAAAATGCAAATGGTCATAAGGCCAAGAGTCATTAGTTAAGGAGCAAGGCCATGGCGCGCCGCTGTCCTGTCATGAATAAAGGCGTTCTCGCTGGCAATAACGTCAGCCATGCCAATAACAAAACTCGCCGCCGGTTTTTACCGAACCTGCAGCCTTGCACCTTTCTGTCGGAAAGCCTGGGTCAGTCGGTTACGTTACGTTTATCGACCCGCGGGATTCGCACCATTGAGCATCGGGGTGGTCTTGATGCCTATCTTTTGTCGACGGCCGCATCAAAATTACCGGCCGAACTGCGCCGCTTACGCCAACGGGTTGCCGCCAAGGCAGAAAAGGCTGCGGCCTAGAATTACATCACGAACGCTGTCCGAATGAAGACGGCGCAGATAAGGCCCGCACATTTTAATGGCGGGCTTTCTTGTATCAAGACCTGAGGGGAAAAGGTCATGTCGCTATCGCTTGAGGGGTTCATTACGATCATGAATGGCTGGCCGCCAGAAGCGGTGTGGGCAATCATGGCTTTGATTTGTTTTTCGACGATTTTGATTATGCTGCGGTTTTTTGGAGCCGCTGGAATCTACGTCTATATGGCGGTAGCAATCGTGATTGCCAATATTCAAGTCACCAAGGCGGTTCAGTTTAATGTTTACCCAAATCCCGTTGCCTTAGGCACGGTCGTTTTTGCTTCTACTTACCTCTGCACCGATATTTTGACCGAGTATTACGGTCGCGCCTTTGCCCGTCGCGGTCTATGGATTGGCTTTGCCGCTCTCAGCTTATCGACCGTTCTGATGACCCTAACCTTGGGTTTCGCCCCGATGACGGCCGAGCAAGCGGGCCAAGACATGGCGTGGGCCCTGCCCAATCATGATGCCATGATGGCTTTGTTTAAACCGGCGCCAGCCCTACTGGTTGCGGGCATGACCTCCTATATCATCAGCCAATATAATGACATTTGGGTTTATCTATTGGTGCGGCGATTGACCGGCGTTCGATTTTTGTGGTTACGCAATAACGCCTCCACTATGGTTTCGGCGTTTATCGACAATACGATTTTCAGTATTCTAGCTTGGGTCGTCTTCGCACCCGAACCCATCGGATTAAAGCCGCTGTTCTTCACCTTTATCCTAGGTACTTATTTCGAGCGCGTGTTCTTGGCGATCTTAGATACACCCTTTATGTATCTAGCGCGGTGGTGTTTGCCGGCCTCTGATAGTGTGCCATATGAAGCTGAATGGGCCGAAGCGCGCGTAGCGGAGCGTCGCTTTGTCCGTCTCTGAAGGTTTTTCCTTCACCATTACCCATCGTGCGCGGGGTAGTCAGGCGCGCTTAGGCCGGCTGGAAACGCCCCATGGAGGGTTTGATACGCCAGCTTTTATTTTCTGTGCTACCAAGGCCGCGTTAAAAGCAACCACCCCCGATCGTGCCAAGGCCGAGGGCACACAGATCATCCTTGCTAATACCTACCATTTGATGTTGCAGCCAGGGGCAGATTTGATTGCCAAGATGGGTGGTCTGCACCGCTTTATGGGTTGGGACGGTCCGATGTTGACGGACAGCGGTGGGTTTCAGGTTTTAGCTTAGGTCATGGGGGTCGCCGAGGAAATCAAAGGGCGCGCTCAAGCTAATCGTTCGCGCACTTTGAAAAAAATTACTGAGGAGGGTGCGATATTCAAATCCTATGTGGATGGTAGTATGCAAAAATTGACGCCGTAATCTTCTATCCACATTCAACGGAGCCTTGGTGCGGATCTGATTGTTGTGCTGGATGAATGCACGGCTTTTCATGACAAGCGGGATTATACCGCGCGATCGATGAGGATGAGTCAGCGCTGGGCTGATCGTAGCCTTGCTGCTTTCGATGCGGCTGAGCGGCAGTCGGTGAATGGCTTGCCGCAAGCCCTCTATGGGGTGGTGCAGGGAGGTGTTTACGAAGATTTGCGCCGCGAGAGCGCTGCGCATTTGGCCAATCGGCCCTTCTTTGGCAATGCTGTGGGGGGATGCCTTGGCGCCACTAAAGAACAGATGTACGAGGTGGTGCGCTGGTCAGTTCCTTACCTCGATATGAATCGCCCCACACACCTTTTAGGAATTGGCGGGCAAGAAGACATCTGGCGTGGTGTTGCCGAAGGCATCGATAGTTTTGACTGTGTCACTCCGACCCGGATCGCTCGTCACGGCGCAGCTTTGGTACGGCCCCCTCTTTCAAGTGACGGCAAGTCCGAGCGATTGAATCTGCGTAATGCGGCCTTTCGCGAGGACCAAGGCCCACTCGATCCGGAGTGTGGTTGTTGGGTGTGTCAGAATTTCAGCCGAGCTTATGTGCATCATTTGTTGAAGGCGGGCGAGCTGACGGGTATGGAGCTTTTAACCCATCACAACATCGCTTTCATGAACCGGTTGCTAACGGCGGTGCGCGAAGCTATCGCTCAGGACAATCTGAGTGCAGCGGCCAAGGCGTGGCTTGAAGAGGCAGCGCCTTACGAACCAAGGCCGAACATCAAAAGCCAGGTGCGCTGAATCAGCTGAGCGTTGAAATTGTCATCGCTGATGACGTAAAGATAAACTTTACCCGCATCGTCCTGACGAACGGCCAAGCCTTCGAAATTATCCTTCGGCAAGCTGGCGTCGAACCGAATGAGCTCTTTGCCCTCCAGCAAGGCGCCAGCCTTAATCGTCTCGGCCTTAACCTGTACAATCCGTGTGCCAAGATCAAAAGGAAGATTGATCCGTCGCTCAAGCACGACGATATCTCCATTGGGAAGCCGTGCTGCATCGGTGGGACGAAACCCTTCGCTGACCCTATAGCGTAGATCATGCCATTCTTGATTGTTGCGAAGCCAACCATGGACCGAGGTAATTTCTCCCATCTCGGCTAAGTATTGTTCGGCTAAGGCTAGGAGAGGGCCATCCGCTCCTTGCGGGGTTAAGGCGACCAAAGCCTCGATACCGCCATTGCTTGGGGCATTCTTCAGATCAGAAGGTGCTGGAAAATTCTTAGGTGCATCGCGAGGAAGCAAGCGGGGCGTATCGACTGTACTGCCGCCGATATTCCCGCTATGTGAGGTCGTCAAGTCTAGATTTTTATCGGTATTAGAGGGCGGGAATCGCCAAATGCGATGATGATGCTCGAAGCTGACAATCACACCACCATCGCCGGCCCACTCCATGGCTTCGGAATCGCGCATGCCATCGCCCAGAGGTCTGCCGGTCACATCCGTTTGCATGCGGAAGTTTCCCAAAATTGAGGCACCGGAAAGCCAACCTTGTTGATTGTAGGCTAAGGCGAAGTTCCAGAACCGGCCGCGGTCGCTTAGGGCCAAGGCCTGCTGACCATCAGAACTCACGCGCAGGGCGGATAATCCACCAAAGGCTGGGTTGTCTGAACGAAGAGCGATGCCGCCTAGAAATATCAATCGCCCGATTTGGTGTTGCGAAGGAAATTCAATGTCATGGGGGCGGTCAGGTTTTAAAGAGAATGGCTCAATCCGAAGGCCGTTTTGTTGATTAGCCGCTGATAAAGGCGCACAGAAAAAACAGAATAGAAATCCTAGAACGCCGGCATATCGTATGAAGGTTATGGCCATTCTTATGGTCCGAGATAGGTCATAGAGAGAGTTTATCTCTCTGGAAAATCCTGAACATGATGATCTGTAAAGGCAGGTATAACTATGGCAAACTGGGGGCGATTGCATGGAACGGGGTGATCGGTGCAAGTTTAAGAAGAAGCAGAAACTCTTATTGTTTGATACTAGAGGCAGAGTGATCTTCGTTAATTTTATTGAAAGCAGTCTGTGATTTTTCCTTTTCTTTCGGTGCTTCCCGATCATTCTAGAGGATAATTCGCTCGACCCTGCGTACCATTCTCTCGCGGGGTCTATCCCTGCCAAGGAACCATCTTTTCTTCCAAGCGTTGGGACATATCATCTCATTGCAAGGGATTAAATCTATGGCACAACAATCTAAAGGTCAGAAAAAGACCATGCATCGTGTGATGCATGAATATAAGAAGGGCAATTTAAAAGGAAGCCAGGGCAATAAAGTCAAAACCCGCAAGCAAGCGATCGCAATGGCCTTGCATGAAGCCGGAGCATCAAACCAAGAAAGTCCTCAGGAAAATGCCCGTAACTACCGTCGAACCAAGCGGCGGGAGCAAGCGGGAAAAACGGGAACCCGGACAGTAAGTGCGAACCAGAAAAAGGCCTCGAAAAATAGCAGCAATAGTTCGCGTAAGATGAATAAGGCTCAGACAATCCGCCGTTCAAAATCCACCAAGGGTACACGCTCTAGCCCTCATAAGGTGGCTAGCTCTAACAAGATGGGGCATAAGGCTAAATCTCGCGCTGGGGCATCGATGCGAGGTCAAACCGCCCATCGAACCCAAAAAACCGGAGCACGACAGAATGGATCCCATCACGCTGCACGTTAAGCTTCCCAATAAAAGGGGCAAGATAAGCATCTCTTTATCCTTTTTAGAGATTTTTACGATAGGCAAAGCATTTAAGAAAAGTGCAGAGAAGGATCAATCTACCCTTCAGAAGGTGTACAAAAATAGAAAGAGGCGCACCCTGCGCCTCTTTAATTGAGATTCACAAATTAATGGGACTTGATATCTCTGTGAGGATGGAGTTGCTCAGAATACCCTTCAACAGAGTTTCTTTGATCGTCCTGCTGTAGCTTAGCTTTTGTGTAAGGAGACGATGTGTTGAGATCTGACGCTTCCTGACGCGGGCTCGTATTTTGCTCTGAGTTCTGTGCTTTATCGTTTTGAGCATAGGTTTTAAGGATGCGATGACTCCGCGCTGTTCCCCCTTTGCGACCAGCCTCGGCGGCCAAGGCTCGATTTTGCGAAAAGCTCCGCTTTTCGGCCGGCACGCTTTCTCCTCCCTTGCGTGCAATTTCACGTTGCCTTGCTTCATCCATTGAAGCAAAGCCGCGGGTCGAAGTGCTTGCGGTACTCTGGGGCATTTCAATCTCCATTCTTAAAGGTTATTTCGTTATTGAGGGGCTCCTTTAGAACGTTGATCTGAACCAAATGTTCCTACCTATGCGCGAAAGAGCAGGGATCGATTTAATATCGATATTTCGAATAATTATCGGGATTTCTAGATTTTTATGAGAATGCGATGTATTTGCCATTACACATCACATCGCGCCGTAACCGGGATATCTTTATGACGTAACATTACATGGTGTAGGAAGGGACTGATCTCGGCAACGGCATCACCAAGTTCAAAGCTGCCAGAAAGCGTCATATAGTTGGGGGGAGATACGCAAATCGTAAAACGAGCATCGATTCAGGAAACCTTGGTCCAATCCATGGAAGGGTCGATACCCTCACTAAGGTCCAAGGATCGTTGCTTTTGAGAAGTTGACCTAAATCTAAAAGCGATGATCCCTGGATTGAGCTCAGTTCCTTAGAGGAAGAGAGATTTTCAGTTTAGGTCGTTAATCCTTCGCCCTTCATCGCTTCTTTAACCTTGGGTCGTGCACCCACGCGCCCCATATAGGTCACGAGATTCGGCCATGGGCTAAGATCGATATTCAATGGCTTCGCCCAGTTCAATACAGTAAAACAATAGCCGTCGGCGACGGAAAAATTATCTCCCATCAAGAATTGATTTTTAGCAAAATGCTTGTCGAGGTATGCGAACTTCCCTGCCAAATTCTCGCGCGCAATTTTTTTATAGTCATCAGGGGTGGTAGGGCGCCACAAAGGCGAAAACCCCTTGTGGAGTTCAGTCGATACAAAATTCAACCATTCTTGCAAACGATAGCGATCAAATGTACCGGCGGGAGGTGCCAAATTTGATGCAGGCTTTTGATCTGCAATGTATTGCACGAGCGCAGGTCCCTCGGTCAATATTTCACCATTATCGAGTTGCAAAGTTGGCACCTGTCCTTTTGGATTAATCGTCAGGAAATCGGTTCCACTTTTTGTTTTCTTAGCGCGCAAATCCACCTGTTCTTTGTCGAAGCTCAGCCCGGCCTCAAGCAAGGCAATATGAGGTGATAACGAACAAGCACCAGGTGAAAAATAAAGTTTCATGATCACTCCTTATCTATATCTATCGGCAAGTCATTACGGGAAGGTAGTATAAGATCGTCAGGTATCAAAAAATAATCTGGATGGTCTTAAAGCCCACGCACCTTCGCCAATAAAAGCATGAGCCAAGGATGCTGCGATTAAGAAGACGGGATACTCCCAGCCGCCACCCGGACTCGTATGATCCCAACCATTCGGCCAATGAACCCAAGCGGCGCCGGCAAGGATCGGCAATAGAATAAGCGAAAACTGCCGACCATAGAATCCAAGTAAAATTGCCAAGCCACCAATCGTTTCACCCAGAAAAATAGGCCACGCTAAGAAAGGGGGAAGATTAACGTCAATCAAAAATTGCGCAAATCCAGGAAGGGTGAAGGTGAAGAATTTAAGACCAGCATGGGAAAGCCACATGGTGCTGAGGGCAAGGCGCAACAAACAAGCGCCATAGGGAGCCCAAGACGTGTCGATCTCGGTATCGGTCTTTAAAATTCTGGATCGCATAACGGTCATAGCACCCTGTACTGGAAAATCGTCGTAGACCTTGGCGCGATCTCTATCAAGAATCAAGAAGGGTTATTGAACTAGAGTAAACCTAAGCGGATTAACGCAGCTCTTGTTTGGTTAGCATCTTTGAAGAGAATGCTCTGAAAGCCCAAGGCTATAGCCGCAGCAATATTGGCGGCAGAATCGTCGATAAAAACAGCCTCGTCAGGCTGAAAGCTATAACGCTGGCAGATAAGGTGATAAAAGGCGGGGTCGGGCTTAATCAGTCGCTCTTCTCCGGAAATCATAAGACCATCGAATAGGTTAAGAAAGGCAAATCGTGGCCGTGTTTTATAAAAGGTTTCGGCGGACCAGTTCGATAAAGCATAGCAAGGAATATGCCTAGCCTTCAGATCTTCTAGAAGTTTAATTGTCCCTTCAATAGCGCCTGGGATCATTTCATCGAACCGGGTAAACCACGCAGCAATTTCGGAATGGTAGGTAGGATGACATTTGGTGGCCTCGGCAATGGCTTCAGCAAAAGAGCGTCCGCGATCTTGCCCCAGATTCCATTCGGGTGAGCAGACCTCTGTGAGGAAGTACTCCATATCGCGTGTGTCAGGAAAAATTTTTCGATAAAGGAATCGAGGATCCCATTGGATCAAAACATTACCGAGATCAAAAATAACTACGCGCAGCTTGGGCGCTTGAGATAGAAGCATCTGTGTCATGAAAATACTTTTATCGGGAAAATGGTAGGTTTGCTCAGAGAGCAGATCGTAAGCTTTTCCTTAGATTGGGCAACCCTTTCCCCTCTCCCTATACAAGGGCTTTTGAGATATACGTGTTTACACTAATATGCCAGAGACTTTGGGGGTAGTTCACAAATAACAAAAATAAAAAATAAAGAGTAAGGGGGGAAATTATGGGAATCCTAGAGTGGCAGGGTGTCATTTTCCGTGACGGTATGAAGAGTTACGGGAAACAATAATGAATCGCCTATCGAAGAATTTTACGGCGGGCCTTTTTCTTCTGGCCATTGCTGCCATCGCTTTCTGGCAAGCGGGTGATTTGTCAGCGGGTAGCTTTAGCCAAATAGGCCCTGGCATGTTGCCACGAATACTGGCGGCATTAACGGGTCTTTCTGGTGCGATTTTAATCGCCAGTACTTATAGGCAGAAACAAGAATCGCTGGAACGATGGTCTCTGCAGGCGTTGATATTTATTCTCGGCGCGGTCGTTGCCTTTGGTCTTGCAGTTAGACCTCTGGGATTAATCGTTGCTGGTCCTTTGGCTTTGAGTATTGCTATTGGAGCGAGTTCCGAGCGTCGTCTGATCGAAATTCTTATATTTGGTTTGGTGATGACGGGGTTTTGCGTTCTCTTGTTCAAGATTTTATTGGGATTGCCCATTCCCGTGGCCCCCTGGCTTATAGGATATTGAGATGGGGGATATGCTGAGCAATTTACAACTTGGATTTACAACGGCACTTTCCGTACAAAACCTTGTACTTTGTTTTGCAGGGTGTTTGATTGGAACACTAATTGGCGTTTTGCCGGGCGTTGGGCCGATCGCCACGATTGCGATGTTGCTGCCCCTGACTTTTAGCGTCGATCCTACAGGGGCCTTAATTATGTTGGCAGGCATTTATTACGGTGCACAATATGGCGGTTCGACCAGTGCTATTTTGGTGAACATCCCTGGTGAAGCAACCTCTGTCGTGACGACTTTAGATGGCCATCAAATGGCAAAGCAGGGCCGCGCAGGAGTTGCGTTAGGAATTGCGGCTATTGGCTCTTTTGCGGCAGGGACAGTAGCAACGGTAGTCATTGCGGCTTTGGGGGCACCCTTATCGCGTTTGGCCTTATTGTTTGGTCCTGCAGAGTATTTTGCACTGATGGTTTTAGGGCTTGCCTTTGCAGTGGTTTTAGCGCGTGGCTCTATTCTCAAAGCTCTGGCCATGATTATTTTGGGGCTTTTGTTGTCAACCATCGGAACGGATTTAGAGACCGGGCAGGAACGTCTTACCTTTGGAATTTTGGAACTATCGGATGGTGTTGACTTTGCCGTATTAGCGATGGGGCTTTTTGGTTTTGCAGAAATCCTGCGTAATTTAGAAAGTCCCGAAGCCCGCGATGTTGTGCGTGGAACACTGGGACGACTTTTACCGTCTGTGGCTGATCTGAAACAAGCATTCTTACCCATAGTGCGAGGGATCGGCCTTGGCGGCATATTAGGTATTCTTCCGGGCAATGGCGCGGTTCTTGGTCCTTTTGCTTCTTATTCTGTGGAAAAGAAAATCTCTAAGACACCCCATCGATTCGGTCATGGTGCTATCGAAGGGGTAGCAGGACCGGAGGCCGCAAACAATGCAGGTGCGCAAACCGCCTTTATTCCTCTTTTGACCTTAGGGATTCCTCCTAATGCGGTTATGGCCTTGATGGTAGGGGCGATGACGATTCATGGGATCATCCCTGGGCCGCAGGTTATGACCAAGAATCCAACGATGTTTTGGGGGATGGTGGCGAGCATGTGGATTGGTAATCTCATGTTGCTGATTATTAACCTACCTCTGGTCGGCCTTTGGGTACGCTTACTGAAGGTTCCTTATCGATTTATGTTTCCGTCGATTTTGCTGTTTTGTTGCATCGGCATTTATTCGATTAACAATAAGCCCTCGGATGTTTTGTTTACGGCAGGTTTTGGTTTTCTTGGATATATCCTGCAAAAACTAGAGTTCGAGCCGGCACCTCTTCTCCTCGGTTTCGTTCTGGGTAAACTTATGGAAGAAAAGTTGCGCCAGGCACTGACATTATCGCGTGGGAGTTTTTCCACCTTTATTACGCACCCAGTTTCGGCAGGCTTACTCTTTATTGCAGCTGTCATCCTTGTTATCGCAATCATGCCTGCGGTGCGAGAAGGGCGTAAGCAAGCTTTTCAGGAATGAGTTGTTGAGAGGCAATTTTTCTTAATCTTCAATCCTACAAGACAAAGCAGAATCGTTATGTAAAAGTGTTTCCAACCATGGGAGGTATTTAATGTTAAAAAGACTAGTAATTTTAGCCACAGCGTTCGGGCTCATATCTGGAGCAGCTGTAGCGCAATCCTATCCTACTAAGCCGATCACTTTAATCGTTCCCTTTGCGGCCGGTGGTCCAACCGACATTATTTCGCGTATTGTTGGCGAGCATATGTCGAAGACTCTGGGCCAACAGATCGTTATCGAAAACGTAGCTGGTGCGGGTGGTACCACAGGGATCACACGGGGCGCTCAAGCGACCCCAGATGGATATACGATCATGATGGGTCATATGGGCACGCACGGTGCAGCCCCGGCGCTCTATGCCAATTTGAAATATGATCCTACCAAGGACTTTGAGCCTATCAGTATGGTCGCGGGTACTCCGATCCTAATTGTGGCTAAGAAAGATCTGGCACCGAAAAATCTGAAAGAATTCATCGCCTATCTGAAAACCAATCAGGACAAGGTCAATCAAGCTCACGCCGGGGTTGGGTCGGTTTCCCATGCGACCTGCTCCATGCTGAATTCTCAGCTAGGGGTGAAGCCAACCCAAGTAGCCTATAGTGGGACAGGGCCAGCGCTGAACGATTTAGTAAGTGGCCAAGTCGACTATATGTGCGATCAAATTGTGAACTTGGTCGAACAGATCAAAGGCGGTGCAATTAAAGCCTATGCAATCGCAACGGCAGAGCGTTCACCGGCCTTGCCAGATGTTCCAACGACTAAAGAGGCGGGCTTTGGCGACTATCAAGTCGCGGCGTGGAATGCATTATTTGCCCCTAAGGGCACGCCTAAGGAAATCGTCGCCCAGCTTACCGATGCGCTTGCTAAGGCTTTGGACGACGAAGCAACTCGCAAACGTCTACTGGATCTTGGAGCTGTTATCCCTGAGAAAAAGGATCGCACGTCGGCTTACCTGGGCGACTTCGTGAATAAAGAAGTTGCACGCTGGATGCCAATTTTAAAGGACGCTGGCGCTAAGACAAACTAACCTTAACGGATTAAATAAAAGGCCGGCGTAAAAGTGCCGGCCTTTTTTATTGTGACATCAGGACCTTTATAAAATTTATAAGCAGGCTTAAATCTCATCGACTCCTATGCTCTCATTCACGATGGGACGTTGATTAGGCCGCTGCGCCTTAGTCAAAAGTTTCGCGGGCCGCCGTGCTCGGGCTTCAGTAAACAAATTAAAGGTCCGATTGACATAATTTGTTACGGCATCAAGACCTTTGCAATGTTCGCGCAGCTCTGGCGTCATGACGGCTTCGACCAGCTTAACGGGCCGCGAAGGGTCGAAGGTCTCGAACCGGACATAAAACCACGGTTCACCCCGTTGAAGACGGAGAACTTTGGTCGGATCGTGCCATTCGAAGGCCCACATCAGGGTACGAGGCCAGACGTCAATTGGAAATCTGCCGCCGATGAGCAACCCCGGAAACTGTGTCTCCCGATAGTAGTTATAAGCGGGTATCTGTGTCATCCATACAGGTTCGTCAGTAATAAAGCGGTAAGGGGCGCCGATCTGGATAACCGGGCGATTGGGGGCGCGCCAGCGGTTAGGGCTGAGAAGGTGCACCATCTGCTCGGCGGCTTGCCGGTTAATCGTGCTTGAAGGACCTGAGACGTTAGCGACACGGAGTTGGCCCTTCTCATCTTTACGTAGAGCAAGCTGAAGATCGACCGGGCAAGGAATCTCAAAGGTTTTGGATTCGACATCGATAATGGCCGGGCAATAATTCACTCCTTTAGGGCTTGGATTCTCAACATGAGGATTGGCGGCGCTGCGCCTGGAAATAGGGCGAGGTGATCCATAAATAAACCCAGCTTTTTCTGAATCGATAAGCCAGCCAACCTCGCAAATCCGCGAAATCCCCTCCTTGTGCGAGACGGGGCATGCTCCGGTCTTGAAGCGCTTGAATAAATTAAACACGAAAAAATCTCCCTATAGCACAAAGATGCAATATGGCTATGATTATATGCCATTATGCCTAAGTTATGAAAATCTCGCAAATAATTGCCTCTAGGATTAAATGGGGAAGGAGGATAAAATGCGAGATAGTGTATTCCTTTATGGATTCCAATTTCATAGACCCTATCTCGAAAGTAAATTTTACAGCGCAGCCCTACGAATAGTGATCATTCTAAGACACGATAATTTATTAACACTGATCCTGGATTGACCATAGGATAAATGTGATCCCTTCCTCCAAACCCTCATTTCTTCCTTATGGCCGTCAGTGCCTTGACGATGAAGATTTTGCCGCCGTCACCGAAGCTTTGCGTGCAGACTATTTAACGACAGGACCTCTTATAGGGATTTTTGAGCAGGCTTTTGCGGCAGCAGTCGGCGCTAAATATGCCGTTGTTTCCAACAGTGGCACGGCGGCCTTGCATCTTGCCACAGCCGCGGCTGGGATAGGTGAGGGAAGTAAGGATGGCGTTATTGTTCCCACGGTTACCTTCCTCGCCACCGCCAATGTGGTGCGGCATGTGGGCGGCGAGGTTATTTTTGCGGACGTCGATCCACATAACGGTCTTATAACAGCTGAATGCCTTATGGCGGCAATACAACGCGCTAAACAAATGGGTCTTGCACCTAAGGCCATTATGCCTGTGCATTTAAATGGTCCAAGTGTCGACATGATCGATATCAAAGTTATTGCCGAAAAAGAAAATCTTAAAATTATCGAAGATGCATGTCATGCCATCGGCAGTGAACAGGCCATTGGCAATGGTGTTACCGCGCGGGTCGGCGCTTGTATGCTTAGCGACTTTGCCTGTTTTTCTTTGCACCCAGTTAAGACAATCACCATGGGTGAGGGTGGTGTAACAACAACGAAGGATGCGCAGGCCGCGGCGAAGATGATGATGATGCGAAGTCACGGTATGAACCGTGATCCTCTATTGATGCAAAATCTCTCTATGGCAAACAATGCTGCCGGGATTTTCAATCCTTGGTATTACGAAATGTTAGAGCCTGGATTCAATTACCGAGCTACCGATTTCGCCTGTGCCTTGGGGTTAAGTCAGCTAAGGAAACTGGAAATTTTCGCGCGGCGTCGCCAAGAATTAGCAACGCTGTATGATACGCTCTTGCACCCTTTGGCACCAACGATAAAACCGGTTCCCCGGCCACCATCGCAAGCAACTGTCTTGCATCTTTATGCTATCCAAATCGATTTTGCCGCTCTGAACTTAGATCGCGGTGATGCCATGCGATGGTTAAGAGAAAAGGGGATTGGCACGATGGTGCACTATATCCCTGTGCATCGGCAGCCGTATTATGTACGACGCTATGGCAATCTATCGCTTCCTGGCGCTGATGCTTATTACCAGCGCCAGCTCTCTATCCCTTTTTATCCCACGATGACTGAAGAAGATGTTCGGCGGGTCGTTGAAACCTTGACAGATCTCGTGCGCGGTAACGCATAGTTGCTGAAGTCAATCTAGGGAAGCGTAACAAGCTTTGCAGATTTAACCGACTCAAGAGCAGCATCGGCAAGACGCAGTGCAGCTTCACCATCCTTAATCCCAACTAAGGGTTTGGTTTTACCCAGGACAACATCGCGAAAATGTTCGATTTCGGCTTTATAAGCGGTGGCATAACGCTCTAAGAAGAAATGAAGAGGCTTATCCCCAAGGACACCAGATTCATCGGAAATATGAACAGTGGTTGGTGTTTGATTGCCAGCACTCACCATACCTTTTTCGCCTAAAACTTCGATCCGCTGATCATAACCATAGGCAGCACGTCGGCTGTTCGTAATCTGAGCTATGCGTCCGGAAGCTGTCCTCAAGGTGACAATAGCCGTATCCATATCTCCGGCCTTGCCAATAGCAGGGTCAACCAGGCAACTGCCCACGGCGAAAACTTCGGTCGGCTCTTCTCCCAATAACCAACGAGCCATATCCAAATCGTGGATAGTCATATCCCGAAACAACCCTCCTGAAACCGCAATGTAGGCTGGAGGTGGTGGGCTCGGGTCACGACTTGTGATCTGGACCAACTCAACCTTGCCGATGCGTCCTTTGTGCAGAGTTTCCTGTAAAGCGCGGAAACTGGGGTCGAATCGACGATTAAAGCCCATCAGAACAGGGACCTTTGCTTCATGCACTATAGCGATACAGCGTTTAACGCGCTCCAGCGAAAGATCGATGGGTTTTTCACAGAAGATAGCCTTGCCAGCTTTGGCGGCGCGCTCAATCAAATCAGCATGGGTGTCAGTTGAGCTGGCAATAATAACAGCGTTGACGGCAGGATCGGCGAGAACAGCTTCGATGCTTCCAATTTTAGCTCTATGTTTTTTGGCCAGCATCTCGGCGGCGGCCCGATTAATATCCACGACATAACGCAACTCGAAAGCAGGATCTTGCGCAATATTAGAGGCATGGATAGCGCCGATGCGGCCGGCGCCGAACTGACAGCATACAATCGTCATAGAAAGCTCCGCGTGACTCAAAAGGTTTATCGAGGTAATAAAGCAAGTCCTCTACCAGGAAAAGCCATATGAATGGAATGTCCAGGTGCTGCTGGTGTCGCACCGCTATAGTCAGTGATAAAAATTTCTCCAACCTCTGTCGATAGAGTGTATTCCCAATGGGTACCGAGGTACGTTGCTTTCCTAACTTCGGCAGTTAAGGAGGTCTCAGAGTAGGCTCGAGGTACAAGCTGCGCAGCACTAGGTCGGATAGCTAGAGTTGCAGTGCCAGGAGTTACCCCGCGATGAGGTAATTTTAGAATTAACGTTCCCAGGCGTACTGTAGCCTCAGTAGAGGTTCGCGAAAGAACCTCACAGGATAGAAGATTAGCACCACCAATGAAATCAGCCACAAAGCTATCGACCGGCTGTTCGTAGAGATCGTGAGGGGTGCCTTCTTGAGAAATTTTACCTTGGTTCATCAAGATAATGCGATCCGAAACCGCCAAGGCCTCTTCTTGATCGTGAGTGACATATACAGAGGTAAGACCTAAACGTTGTTGCAGATCGCGGATATCATCACGCATTCGCCGCCGTAACTTGGCATCGAGATTACTCAAGGGTTCGTCAAACAAAAGAACTTGTGGCTCCAAAACCAAAGCCCGCGTCACAGCAACCCGTTGTTGTTGCCCGCCAGAAAGTTCAGAAGGTAGGCGATCGTCATAACCTGTCAATCCAACCAGCCGTAAGGCTTCACGCGCCTTATCTTTAATTGCCAGTTTGGTAAGACCACTTCCAGAAAGTCCATAAGCGACATTCTCAAGGACCGTCATATGCGGAAATAGCGCGTAAGACTGGAACACCATACTGACGTCGCGTTCGGTGGGAGGAAGAGTTGTAACATTCTTGCCGTCAATAAAGATTTGTCCTTCTGTCGGCATCTCAAGGCCAGCGTAGTGTGGTCGTCTTGCCGCAACCGGAGAGCCCAAGCAAGGTAACCAGCGTGCCTGGAGCTACAGTGAAAGATACGTTATCAACAGCGATAACCACCTGACCATAGCGACGACTGATGTTCCGAAACTCAACCGAAGCTGACTGACTGGGGATGGTCATGCTAAACCTCTCGCGAAGAGCGTAGGTACGGCGACCAAGTTTACGTTCACCGACGATAAGTTGGATAAAGAAATACCTAAGGCCATGAAGATAATCAGAGTGCCGAGCTATAGGCAATCGCAACGCCAAAATCACTTACCTCGACACGGCCAACAATATAGGTGGTAGCGAGGTTATATTCTGCGCTGACCAAGAAGATTACAGCGCTAATAGAAGTGATGGCGCGCACAAACTATACTAGTGCCTACGCGACGACAGCAGACAATAAAAGGGGTAAGATTACCCGACGCACCGTCGCAAAACTCCCATGCCGCAGTGTTAAGGAGCATTCATCCAGACTTTTATCAATCTGGCTCATGGCAGCGATCCCTGCGCGAATACTAACTTTGGCATATTGCGGAAGACGAAACAGATAACGAGAATAATTCCCGTTCCAGTCATTTCGATCGGTGGAACATTGAAGGCAAGAATATATCCTATGCCGATTACGGTTCCCGGAATCGCAAAACTAAGAAGAGTGATAAATTCGAAACTGGCCTTACCAAAAAAATTCTGACGTGACAAAAGATAAGCCGTCAAAAGGCCGATGCCCGCGGTTAAGGGTGCCGCCAATGCCGAGATTTCGATGGTGGTGAAGAAAGAGCTCCACGCTCGACCTGTCCAGACCACTCCGTGTTCACCCCAAGCTATACCAAAAGTTGTTATGTAGTGCCGGAAGGTAAAACTGTTATTACGACCAAGAGATTCAGCAAATCCACCGTAGATGATAAGTCCATATAGACCGAGGGTGAAAACCACCCAGGGGATGGTAGTGCTATAAATAATCCATACGATGCGACGTGGCAGTTTAGCGTGCAAACCAAGATCACCCTTTCAGCAAGAGTCGTATGCGACTTGCACGTCCGAGCCATCGGCGTTGCAGAAAAGGCACTTAAAGTCAATATGAGAAGAGTAATTGATAAGGCGAAGAACACGTCCGGGATCGTTTTGCGATCCGACCACAGCATAGAAAATTTGTGTCGCCAGAACCTCGAAGTTGCCGCCAAGAACTAGTGGATTTCCAAAGTCAGCTAGACTTTCAACAAATCCAATCAAAAAGGCATTAGCTAAACCTGGGCGAAGCAAGGGCCAGGTAACAGTAATGAACGTTCTCCACCGTGAAGCGCGAAGAGTTTGCGCTGCCTCCTCCATGGAGGGACTGATTCCTTGCACAACTCCCGTCAATAGAAGAAAGGCGATCGGGGTAAAGGCCAGAACCTGAACTAAGAGTAGCCCCGAAAATCCATAGATCCAACGGGTGGGAGGAATCCCGAACCACTGATTCAGTAAGAGAGTAACCATGCCATTACGGCCAAGCAGCAAAATAATTCCAAGACCAATAACAAATGGTGGTGTGATAATAGGTAAAACCGTTAACAAACGTAGAAGTGCTTTGGCAGGGAAATTTGTGCGCTGGGCGAGTAAAGCAAAGGCCAAGCCAAGAAGGGTTGTGAGCAAACCACAGGAAACAGCCAGAGAAAAGCTCGTCCACAGAACGCCGCAATGTCCTTTATCGGCAAGGCAGTTCAGATTCCAAATATCTGATGAAACGAGCCGGATAAAAAATAAAGTAGGCGCAAATTCACCCGCTGTCGTTTGCGCCGCGCCAAGTAAGACCTTGGTAACGGGGAAGAAAACAAACAATAAAATACTCGCGATAACAAAGCCAATAGCTCCTGTAACAAAAGAATCGCCCCGCATAATACCCTGGCGAGCTAAGCCGGTAGTAAACAGAAACAAGCAGGATATTGCGACCAATAAAGCCCCATAGCCTATGCCCTGTTGTCCACTCGGCAAAGAGCCAAAGAGATCGGTAAGCCATGTCGCATTCCAGCCGCGAAGGCCGATAGCAAAGCCTTGCACTAAAATCCAAGCAATTCCAAAAGCGCCGGAAGCTACAAGAACCTTTCCTGCCCGCGCCTCATTCCGCGGTCGGCCAAGGACGAATAAGGGTGGAATTAAAACAAGAAGGAATGGCCATAGCCAGAAACGGCCATACTGCGACGCCTGTAGTATAGCCGGAGCTACGGCAGCGTCTGGGTAGGAGGTTAGCCAGCTGGTTGACCAAAACCCTTCTTCTAGGACGTACCATGGAAGAAGGATAAAGCCAATCCAGCCAACAGCTAACCACAGACTAAGAGGTTGCCTTGCTAAGGCAGGAGTCATGAGAGGAAAGTAAATGGATTATTGAGCTTTAATCTCGCTATCCCATTTCGCAAGCAACCGTTTGCGCTCTTCCGACGATCCATATTTTTTAAAATCGTAGTTGATGAGCTTGATCTTATCCATCTTAGGTGCTTGCTCAGGGATCGGCGCCTTCTTGTTGGAAGGATTCTGATAGCTTTGAGCCTTAGCACCGAGGATCTGTGCATCCGGAGTGAGAGCCCAATCATAAAACTTCTTAGCGTTATCAAGGTTATGGGCGCCTTCAATAATGCTCATCGAGCCGATTTCATAACCGGTTCCTTCGCAAGGGGCGACGACTTTCAAGGGCAAGCCTTGGATCGCTGGGGTGATAACGTCATGCATGAAGGAAATGCCGATTAAAGTTTCACCACGTCCCGCGGCTTGGGCTGGGGCCGCACCCGACTTGGTGTATTGATTGACATTCTCGTTCAGCTTTTTGAAATAATCGAAAGCCTTATCCTCGCCCATAATCTGCACTATGGTAGCGAGAAAATTGTAGGCCGTTCCCGATGCATTCGGGTTAGCAACTTGAATTTCACCCTTGTATTCAGGTTTTACTAGGTCGGCCCAGCATTTGGGTTCTGGTAACTTTTTCTTTGCTAGAGTTTCTGTATTAAAGCCATATCCAAGGGCACCAAGATAAATACCAACAGTACGCATATTCCCATTCTTAGCTTGCTCGATGGCCCACGGATGTAATTCTTTTAACATTGGGGATTCGTATACGGTGGTCAATTTTTCTTCAGCGGCTTGCAGATGTGGATCGCCAGTGCCGCCCCACCAGATATCCGCTTTAGGGTTCGCGGCTTCAGCCTTAACCTGCGCATAGATTTCACCAGAACTTTTGCGTGTCATGGCGACCTCGATGCCGGTCTTTTTCTGAAACTCATTCATCATGAGCTGACACCATTCCTCCTGCACACCACAGTAAACAACCAGTTTACCTTGGGCAGCAGCGGATGCTGGTTGCAAGATCCAGGCCAATCCTGTTGCAGCCAGAATCGATAACAAGAACCTATACGCTGTCTTTGTCATAATCTCCCTCCCTGATCATGCTGTGCCCTAGATTTGAATCTTTGTGCGCAGCTTTTCACTTGTTTTATAGTTTTATTGCGCCATGCTAGCTTGCCTGTTATGGAATGACAATTCCATAACAGGTGGCTATAGAATTATTTTTTCATTTCGAGCGAGATGCTATGGCACCCCATTTATCTTTGGCTGCAGCCGATCTAAATATCCGATTTATAGCTGCGGCAGCCGTCGTACGGGAGGCCGGGAAACTATCTTTGAACTACTTCCACCGTCGTACCGAAATCGCTATTGAGAGTAAAGGGTTGCAAGATTTGGTCAGTAGTGCTGACCGGGCTACTGAAGATTTAATCGTTCGTGAGTTAAGCCGCCTTTTCCCTGATGACGGTTTCTTGGGCGAAGAAGGAGGGCATCGGGGAGGCGAAGGTGCCCTCTGGGTTATCGATCCTATCGACGGCACAGCTAATTTTCTTCGCGGGATTCCTTTTTGGTGCATATCGCTGGCATTGGTCATCAATAATGAGGCGGTTATCGGGGTCATATACGACCCTAATGCGGATGAGCTTTTTACTGCGCGACACGGCAAAGGTGCCTTTCGCAATGGTCAAAAAATGAAAGTCAGTGGACGAACTGATCCAAAACAGGCGCGCATGTCTTTAGGTTTCAGCTATCGAGCTGACCCGAAATTCCATGTATCGGGGATTAGCAAGTTTCTTAATGCAGGAATTGAATATAGCCGCCTTGCTTCCGGAGCCTTGAGTATGGCCTATGTTGCGGATGGTCGCTTTGATGGATATTGGGAAAAGCATATAAATTCCTGGGATGTTTTGGCAGGTTTGGTTTTGGTTCAAGAAGCAGGTGGGTGGATAAGTGATTTCTTGGCAAATGATGGTTTAACTAAGGGAAACGAGATTCTGGCGGCGACGCCAGCGTTAGCTGAGTTTTTCTCTAAGACACTCAGCAGTTAGCATATAAAGAAATGATAGATGGTGGAGGCGACGACGCATAGTTTCTTACTGATCGATTTAATGGGAGCAGTTGCCTTATTGTTATGGGGTATGCGCATGGTGCGTACTGGATTGGTACGCGCCTTCGGTGCCGATCTTCGTAACTTAATTGGCAAGACCACTAGCAATCGTTTTACAGCTTATTTAAGCGGCGTTGGTATCACTGCTGTCTTACAAAGCGCGACGGCGACGGCGTTGATGACGACATCTTTTGCTAACCGTAGTCTTATTCCTTTGACTATGGCTTTGGCAGTTATGTTGGGGGCAGACTTGGGTAGTGCTCTTGTCGCTCAGATTTTAACTGTACCTATAATACACCTGGCGCCATTTCTTATTTTTATTGGCGTGGTTGCTTTTTTTACCAGCAAAGTGACTCGGTGGCGGGATATGGGCCGCGTAGGTATTGGTTTGGGGCTGATGTTGATCAGCTTGCGTATGATTGGTGGCCTCGCTCAGCCGCTACAAGAATCGGCCACCTTGCAAGTGCTCATGGAAGCACTCGCGGGCGAAACCTTACCGCTGATACTGCTTGCAGCTGTCCTAACGTGGATTGCCCACTCCAGCTTGGCAATTGTCCTGTTAATTGCATCTCTAGCGTTAGGTGGGGTCATTAATCTTGAAACCGGCGCTGCTCTTATTCTTGGCGCTAATCTCGGTGGCATAATGCCGCCGATTATTGCCTCGCTTACCGAAGGGGTTGTCGCGCGGCGTATTTCCTTGGGAAATGCGGGTTTCAAAATTATCGGCGTAATCGTCGCAATTATTTTCATGAAACCACTTCTCTCGCTGATAGAACAGTTTGGTGGTGGCGCTGGGCAACAGTTGGTTAATCTCCATGGATTATTCAATCTAAGCTTAGGTATTATTTTCTTAGGCTTGATCGATGTGGCCGCGCGGCTGGTAACTAAATCTTTACCGGCAAAATCTGCGACCCCCGATCCCGGTGCTGCGCGGTATCTTGATCGCTCGACTTTAGGTACACCATCCTTAGCCTTAACCTGCGCTGCGCGTGAAACTCTCCACATGGGTGATCTTATTGGTACGATGCTTGAACGTACCATCGATGCTTTAATGACTGATGATCGCAAGCTCGTAGCTGAGATCTCTAAGATCGATAATTATGTGGATCGCCTTCACGAATCGATAAAGCTCTTTGTGACCGAAGTAACGCGAGAGGCGCTGGATGAGGCCGAAGGTCATCGTGCAACAGAGATTATTACCTTCACCACGAATCTTGAAAATATCGGCGATATTATCGAGAAAGGCCTCATGGAGAGAGCGTCTAAGAAACTAAAACACAAGTTGAGTTTTTCCACGGAAGGTGAACGTGAGCTACGTCAACTGCACAGCCATGTTCTGGCCAATCTTAAGCTGGCGTTAGGTGTTTTCATGTCAGGAGATGTAAAGATTGCGCGTCAGCTTTTAGACGATAAGGTTCTTATTCGCAATGTTGAGCGTGCCTCGGCTTTAAGCCACTTGGATCGCCTACGCCAAGGTCGGACGGAAAGTATCGAATCAAGCGCCTTACATCTTGATGTGTTAAGTGATCTTAAGCGAATCTATTCACACATTTGTTCCGTCGCCTATCCCGTTTTGGACGCGGCAGGGCAACTCCATCGTAGTCGTCTGATAGACGGTACAAAAACCTCTTCTGATGAAGAGCCGTATGTAGCAAGTAGTAAGTAATCTTAAACATTCGCTCGCGTAGATCGATTGATCATAACCCGGCGCAAGAGATCTACCGATTTAGTAACGCCTTCAAGCGGAGACATCATAGGATCTTCGTGCTCGATCGAGAGAACATCATCATAGCCCGCAAGCTTGAGATTGGCGCAGAACGCGCTCCACCAATCTTCGCCATGGCCATAACCTAAAGTGATATAGCTCCAGGAGCGTGTTGCCATTTTCTCTCCCGTTTGAGTCTCAAGAATGCCGTTCCGGCCAGCGATTTCGGGATCAATCCAAGTATCCTTAGCGTGGACGTGATAAATAGCATCGCCCAACGCTCGGATGGCTCGCAAAGGATCGGCACCCATCCACATTAAATGGCTCGGATCAAAATTTGCCCCCACGGTCGGGCCCACGGCATCACGCAATCGCATCAAAGTATCGACACTATAGACATTTTGGTGCCCATGAAGCTCAAGGCAGATTTTATGAATGCCGAGGCCATTGGCATAAGCAACCAAATCGCGCCAATAGGGGATCAGAACGCTATTCCACTGGTAATCCAAAATAGTTTGCATCTCAGGCGGCCACCCAGTGGTTATCCAGTTGGGATTGGCATCCCCTGGGCCTCCTGGGCAACCTGACATCATAACTATCCGGTCAATACCCATCAGGCTGGCAAGCTTAATGGTTTTGCGGGTAACCATGTCATGTTGTTTGCCGCTGTCGCCAGGATGTAAGGGATTGCCCGAGCAATTAAGAGCACTAATCGATATACTTTTAGCATTGATACGGCGCAAAAACTCTTTGCGGGCGCTCGCGTCATCTAAAAGCGCATCTAACTTTATGTGGGGAGCTCTAGACCAATTGCCGCATGCAAATTCCAACATATCGAATTTAAGATCAGTTGCTGTCTCCAACAACTCATCGAAAGAGAGATTGCCGAGACTATCGGTGATCATACCAAGCTTCATCCCGCAATCTCCTTAAGAGTGAGCCCGGCCGTCTGAGCGGTTGCCGACAGATAAGCGTAGCCCTTGGTTGCATAGGCGAGAGGTGGCGCTTTAGCAGGATCTTGTTCCGCCTCGACTACCAGCCAACCTTTATATTTTAGCGACTTCAGCTTAGCGAGAATAGGAGCAAAATCGATACTGCCATCACCGGGAACAGTGAACACACCATTGAGAACAGCATTCAAAAAGCTGCTGTCTTCCCGCCGCATTTTGAGCAGAGTTTCTTTACGAACATCTTTGCAGTGTACATGATTAATGCGGCGGCCATAATTTTTAAGAATAGTCATCGGATCGGCGCCAGCATAGGTTAAGTGGCCTGTATCAAAAAGAAGTCCAACGTTTGGACCTGTTTCTTCCATTAACCGGTCAATATCGGCGGCAGTTTCAATAGCAGTACCCATATGATGATGGTAGGCCATGGTCACCCCATTTTCGGTCAGATAGTTGGCAACCATAGTTAAGCGGCGGCAGAATCCTGGCCAATCCCGTTCCTGGATCCGGGGTCGCTGTGATAGAGGGGTTTGTTTCTCGCTAGCAATAGACCGCGCAGTTTCCGCAAAAACCATGACTGTTGCCTCAAGATCCCGCAATAGGTTAAGGTGATCAGACATAGCTTTGATCTCCTCTTCAGCGCTGCGTTCTAGTAACCGTGCGCTATACCACCCTGAGATCAAAGAGAGGTTATGGCGCTCGAGGATTGGTCGTAGTTGCGCGGCTTGACGCGGGAATTTGTTTCCAAGCTCTATGCCCGAAAAGCCTGCTTGCCGTGCTTCGGAAAGGCAGGTTTCTAGTGGTGTGTCGCCGCCGAGTTCGGGCATATCATCATTCGACCAGGCGATAGGATTTGTTCCAATTCGGACGGCCATAAGAGCTTCCTTAGAAATAGATGGGGTCTACTACCAGCGTTTGTAGAATTTTTATTCGCAGTTTAAACTGGCTAGAATATATATTTAACGACGTCAAGATGGCCAAGTAGCCCAGAAAGATTGCCTAAGAATTATTCAACTAAATTGGCCCACGCAATGCTGTTATAAGCGACTTTTATCGGCGTAGGAACACGCATATGAACAAGGTTGTGAGCATACCAGGATCGTTCGATGAATTGATCACCCGCGTCTCTGCTCGATATCCGAGTCTTAGTCGTCGGCTTCAGCAAATTGCACAATATGCTTTGGCTAACCCTAATGACATGGCGTTGGAAACGATCGCCGTAATCGCAGGAGCGCGCGGGTGTACAGCCGTCAAGTTTAATCGTTTTGCCAAGACCTTTGGTTACGAGGGTTTCTCGGATATGCAACGTCTCTTCCGAGATCGGTTGATGCAGCATGTTCCTAGCTATGGTGAGCGTATTCGTGTCCTAAAAAAGGCGCGTACTGATTCAGGTTCGATTCTAGACCAGTTTGCTGAAGCAGCTGTCCATGGGATCGAACATCTCCGTCGTGAAACCCTCGATGAAAAAATTGTTGCAGCCATAGATCTCATGGCAAAGGCTCGAAGCATTCATGTAGCAGCGCAGCGCCGAGCTTTCCCCGCTGCCGTATATTTTGCCTATCTTTTAAGTCATCTCGACAGGCCTGCGCATCTGATTGATGGGATTGGCGGATTGTTCTTCGAACAGCTACGCAGTGCCGAAAAAGGTGATGCGTTAGCGGTGATTAGTTTTCATGAGTATGCACCGGACATTATTGAAGCGGCAGCGCTCGCTCATAAGAAGGGCATACCTGTTCTTGCTATTACCGATAATAAATTAAGCCCGCTGGCTCCTATAGCGACAGTTTGTCTTGAAGTTGAGGAAGCACAGGTTGGCCATTTTCGCTCCTTAAGCGCAACAATGTGTTTGATCTTAAGCTTGGCCGTTGCTTTAGGAGCGCGCCGTCGTTCTTAAATGGCTTGGTGTGAGTTCTGGTATGAAGATTCTGCGGATGCTAGAAATTGAGGAAGTAAACGACAGACAAGGAGAAGAATCATGGCCGTCCATTTAACGGGCAATCGTAGTGGATTTGGTCAAGGATTCACTGCTGTAACAACTACGACAGATCCTCAAGATCCGACGGGGATCGCTTTTGGTGTGCTTAAGCTTGCACGCGGTACTCATAAAGAACGTCCCATAGGGGAGACGGCATGGTTATTGATGAGTGGAGAAGCGATCCTTAAGGTGGGAAGTCTTAGGCAAAAGGTGGTGCGATCATCGCTATTCGATGAGGGACCAAGCTGTCTTCATGTAGCTGCTGACACAGAGGTTGAGATTTCTTGCGAGATATCTTGTGAATTTACGGTTTACGCCACAGCTAATAGAGCACAGTTTACCCCCCGTATTTATCTGCCAGAGGATGTCGAGGATGAGCAGCGCGGTAAAGGTCAGGTTGGCGATACCTGTCATCGTGTTGTGCGGACAATTTTTGATCGCCGTAATGCGGATCCTGCCGCTGAGCTGGTTTTGGGAGAAGTTTTAACTTTTCCGGGAAGATGGTCCAGTTATCCACCGCATCATCATCCTCAACCCGAGATCTATCATTATCGCTTTACGCATCCGCAAGGTTATGGTCATGCAGAATTGGGTGATAAGGTTCTAAAAGTTTATCAAAATGATACGGTTAAAATCTTTAATGGATTTGATCATCCACAGTGTGCGGCACCAGGTTATGGCATGTACTATGCTTGGGTAATTCGTCATTTACCGGACAACCCTTACACGATTCCAGAATTTACGCCAGAACATCAATGGGTCATGAAGCCCGATGCAAAATTCTGGCAGCCACACGACACAGGGAAAAAGAAAGGTGCTTCCCGTGGCTGAACGTCGGCTTGATCTTATTACCATTGGTCGTGCTGCTGTTGACTTATACGGTGAGCAGATCGGTAGTCGCCTCGAAGATATGGTTAGTTTTGCGAAATACCTAGGCGGGTGCCCCGCCAATATCGCTGTGGGTACGGCGCGCCTTGGATTGAAATCAGCCATGATTACCCGAGTAGGTGATGAGCATATGGGCCGGTTCGTCCGTGAAACCTTAGCAGCCGAAGGTGTGGATGTAGCGTCGGTCACAACTGATCCTAAGCGGCTAACAGCCTTGGTCATCCTTGGTATTCGCGATCGTGATACTTTTCCTTTGATTTTCTATCGTGAAAACTGTGCGGATATGGCGATTGAACCCAGTGATATGCGCGCAGAGGTCATAGGATCTGCTAAGGCAATTTTGGTAACCGGGACTCATTTTTCAACACCAGGTACGGACGCAGCCTGCCGACACGCGATCGCGCTTGCCAAGCAATCGGGTACACGCGTGATTTTTGATATTGACTATCGCCCGGTTCTATGGGGCCTCACATCTCATGGGTTAGGTGAAGAGAGATTTATTGCTAATGATAAAGTCAGTCAGCATTTGCTGACTATTGTTTCTTCCTGTGATGTGATTGTTGGTACAGAAGAAGAGGTTCATATCGCAGGAGGGAGCATCAATACAATAGAAGCATTGAGAAAATTGCGCGCGGTAAGCAAAGCGCTCATCGTCATGAAGCGTGGCCCCATGGGATGCGTCATGTTTCCTGGCGATATCCCTGGTACAGTTGATGAAGGTATCCTTGCGCCGGGCTTTCCGGTTGAAGTGTATAATGTATTAGGCGCAGGGGATGCCTTTATGAGTGGATTTTTGTCGGGGTGGTTATGTGATAAATCTCTATCTGAATGTGCCCGTCTGGCAAATGCATGCGGAGCGTTGGTTGTAGCTCGTCATGGCTGTGCACCGGCTATGGCTACAGAAATTGAAGTTAAGGATTTTATGGCGCGATCCAGAGGAATGGTAAAGCCACGACTTGATTCAGGACTGAACCATCTTCACCATACGACGACCCGTCATGAAACCTGGAATAATCTTTGTATCCTTGCTTTTGATCATCGAATCCAATTCGAAGATCTGGCGGCACGTTATAATAGAGATTTTACGGCCATTATCCAATTTAAACATCTTGTAGCAGAAGCTTTTTCCGAAACCAAGAATGATAAGGTTCAGTTGGGTCTTATTGTTGATGATCGTTTTGGCGAAGAAGTATTATTTCGTTTTACCGGTGATAAGCGTTGGATTGCACGACCAATAGAGTTACCGCGCGCTATTCCTCTCGAATTTGAAGGAAGTACTGATGTTGGGGTCACCTTGCGGGCTTGGCCGGCAAGTCACATTGTAAAGTGTCTTATTTTCTATCACCCCGACGACCCGGATACTTTAAAGACACAACAAAGCCAGCAGCTCTTACGTCTCTGGGATGCTGCTAGAGCTACTCAGCATGAACTGCTGCTAGAAGTTATTCCATCTCAAGGAAGACCAGGGGATGGCACCATTTTGGCCAAGGCTATGCAAGAGATTTATGATCTTGGGATAAAGCCTGACTGGTGGAAACTGCCGCCGCCGGATAAAATCGGATGGCCTACTGTTACTGATGTCGTTCAGCAGTACGATCCATCATGCCGCGGAGTTCTCCTCCTAGGATTAGACGCGTCGGAGGCACAGCTTGCTGAAGATTTTTCTATAGCTGCAACGGAGCCCTTGTGTAAAGGCTTTGCAGTTGGCCGAAGTATTTTTGGGGATGCAGCTATGGCATGGTTTTCTGGCAAGCTCGACGATCGAAGTGTTGTCGAGCAGGTAGCTCATCGCTACCGCCGTTTGATTGATTTATGGCAACAGCGGGTGCTTGCTTCCGCTAAAACAGCTTAGTGGTTAGGAGACGCTCATGGCCCGGATGACTATGGCGCAAGCGTTAGTGCGCTATATGATCGCTCAGCGAACGGACATAGGAGGCAAGACAATGCCTCTGTTTGCTGGAGTCTGGGCAATATTTGGTCATGGCAATGTCGCGGGTTTAGGAGAGGCCCTTTATCAAAATCGTGACACTTTACCGGTATTGCGCGCTCACAACGAACAAGCCATGGCTCATGCAGCTGTTGCCTTTGCCAAAGCTCAGCGCCGGCGGCGCATAATGGCCTGCACAACTTCGATTGGCCCTGGAGCAACCAACATGGTAACCGCTGCGGCAGTTGCTCATGTCAATCGCTTGCCGGTGCTGCTCTTGCCAGGAGATGTTTTCGCCAATCGGCGTCCCGATCCGGTTTTGCATCATGTAGAGGATTTCGGTGATCCGACCATAACAGCCAATGATTGTTTCCATCCTGTATCGCGTTATTGGGATCGAATTACCCGACCGGAACAGATAATATCCAGCTTACCAACAGCTGTTGCAACTATGCTAGATCCAGCTACAGCTGGTCCTGCGACTCTCGCTTTGTGCCAGGATGTTCAGGTCGAAGCTTATGATTATCCCGATGATTTCTTCGCTCTGAAAACACATCGTCTGCGACGCTCCGCACCAGACGCTGATGAACTGGCGGTTGTTGTTCAGCAATTGAAGAAGGCACAGAGGCCCCTCTTAATCGCTGGCGGAGGTGTTCTTTATTCCGATGCTACGGAGGTGCTAGATGCTTTTGCTCGGCGCCACCATATCCCTATCGCGGAAACTCAAGCTGGTAAGGGATCTTTGGCGTGGAATCATCCCCAGATGGTTGGTGCTATTGGTGTTACTGGAAGCACTGCAGCCAACACTTTAGCTGCTCAAGCCGATGTAATCTTGGGTGTAGGAACCCGACTTCAAGATTTTACGACAGCATCGCGATCCTTATTTGTAGCGGATAATGCTGTGGTGATTCAGTTGAATATTGCAGCGTTCGATGCCGTGAAACATAAATCGCTCCCCATGGTCACGGACGCACGCGTCGGACTTGAGGTTTTGTCTCATGCTCTAGCAGATTGGCAAGCGCCTCAAACATGGATAAGTCAGGCTACAAGCCTTCATAAAACTTGGCAGGATCAAGTCACGAAGATTACTGCACCATCGCAGAACGATAAGCCGAGTGATGCTCAAGTTCTGGGGACTGTTAATGCAGCAGCCAAAGATATGGCGGTGGTCGTTTGTGCGGCAGGGGGTTTGCCAGGCGAGTTGCATAAGCTGTGGCGCGCATCAGGTCCGGGATCGTATCATCTCGAGTATGGTTATTCCTGTATGGGGTACGAGATCGCGGGCGGTCTTGGTGTTAAGCTTGCCGATCCATCTCGGGAGGTTTTTGTAATGGTCGGCGATGGAAGTTATCTGATGATGAATTCAGAAATCGCCACCTCGGTCGCGCTTGGTCTCAAGCTGATTATTGTGGTTTTAGATAATCGGGGCTTTGGCTGCATTAATCGGTTGCAGCAAGGAACTGGCGGAAAGCCGTTTAAAAATCTTTTGGATGCTACCGCACCGTTTATCGATTTCACTGCCCATGCGCAGAGCCTTGGTGCAGTAGCAGAAAAGGTTGCTGGTATAGTAGAGCTTCCCGCAGCCCTTGATCGTGCTAAGGCAGCAGATCGTACTGCTGTGATAGTTATCGATACTGACCCTGCAATCTCGACAAAAGAGGGTGGAGCGTGGTGGGATGTTGCGGTGCCACAAGTTTCAGAGTTACCAAGTGTGCAAGCAGCACGTACCGCCTATGAAGCAGCGCAAAAACGGCAAAAAATCTAACAGTGCGAGATTTCAGAATTAGACAAACCGGCTACGCCAGTCTTCTTCGGGGTTTTCAACCGAACGAAAACGATTTCCTTGGACCCGTACACCCCGACTCTTAGGGAGAGCAAGGACATTAGTAGAGATCATTTTCGGAAAGATATTGTGGGAATTGTTCTTAAAGTTCTTAGCCTCATAGAGAGGTGGAATATGCCACCATAAATTATATCCTAATTCTATCATAAATTTATTCAAAGCTGGCGATAAGTGCGTCCGATTATTTTCCACATAAAGAGTAGGCTGGCAGCGTCTGATCGTTTCTTGTGCACCTTTAAGGCACATCATTTCCATGCCTTCTACATCCGCCTTAAGAAAGTCAAGTCGCGCTAGATTAAGAGAATCGATAGGCGTTACGCAAACCCGCTCACCTAAATCACCTCCCAATTCTATTCCACCAAAATTGTTACGGCTGGTGTAGTCGATAGGAGGGACATTAATCCACTGATCTTCAGGCTTCTGGATATATCCGACAGCTTCGTTTCGCATGATAACATTGGCAATACCATTCATAGCTAAATTCGCGCATAGAATCTGAAAAATAATACGTTGGGGTTCGAAAGCAATGACGCGGCCGCAAGGACCAGCGGCGCGAGCCATAGGCAAGGTATGAAGACCTATGTTAGCACCAGCTTCAATAACGACGGCATTCTGATGTATGATTTGCTTAAATAGAACAGTCTCACCTTCTGAAAGTTCTCCGTATAATTCGAGGCCTCGCCCGATAAAAGCGTCATTCTTCAAATAAAGCATAGTGCCGTGGCGAGCCTCTGTGTGACCTACAACAGCGCTAAAATCGCGGATTTCTGGATACAGTGGGGGTAGGGTGCGCATGAAAAATCATCAAATCAATGGCCTAAGATCTGTGATAAAAACAATTTAGTGCGCGCGGATTTAGGATTATTAAAAAACTCTTCCGGTTGGTTCTGTTCGATAATTTCTCCACGATCCATAAAAATAATCCGATCAGCAACCATACGAGCAAAACCCATTTCATGGGTAACGCACAGCATGGTCATACCTTCTTCTGCAAGACTGACCATAGTATCGAGAACTTCTTTGATCATTTCTGGATCAAGAGCACTAGTAGGCTCGTCAAACAACATGATTTTGGGGTTCATGCAAAGCGAACGGGCAATCGCAACACGTTGTTGTTGACCTCCTGAAAGTTGCCCGGGATATTTATTTGCCTGTTCGGGAATGCGTACCCGCGTCAGGTAATCCATAGCGATAGCCTCGGCATCGGCGCGCGGCATTTTACGTACCCAAATCGGAGCTAGGGTGCAGTTTTCGAGGACCGTTAAATGAGGGAAGAGATTAAAATGTTGAAACACCATTCCAACTTCCCTACGGATTAATTCGATATGCTTAAGATTATCTGTCAGCTCAATTCCTTCGACTATAATCTTTCCTTTTTGATGCTCTTCAAGACGATTAATGCACCGGATTAGTGTTGATTTTCCCGATCCTGATGGGCCGCAAATAACAATCCGTTCACCTTTATGTACTGTAAGATCGATATCTTTTAGAACATGAAATTGACCGTACCATTTATTCAATCCACTAATGTGGATTACGATTTCATCAGATAGATCGCGTATCGGTTTAGGTTGAGGATTAGCCATTACGTTCATCCTTACTTACATGGGTTCTTAGCGTTTATGACCAGTCTGTAGTCGTTTCTCGAGGTAAATCGAATACCGCGACATGCTAAAGCAGAAAAAGAAGTAGACAAAAGCGGCAAAGATGTACGCCTCTTTATCATACCCAAGCCAAGCGACGTTAGTTACAGAGCTTTTGGCGGCGCCTAGAAGATCGAAAAGAGCGATAATGGCAACCAAGGATGTATCTTTAAACATACCAATAAAGGTATTCACAATTCCTGGAATAACGATTTTCAGGGCTTGCGGTAAAATAATCAATCGCATGCAGTGCCAGTAAGGAAGACCCATGGCCTTAGCAGCCTCATATTGCCCTTTGGGGATAGCTTGCAACCCGCCACGGATAACTTCAGCCATGTAGGCGGAAGCAAAGAGCGAAAGACCTACCATGGCACGCAATACCTGGTCTATTGTAATGCCTTCAGGTAGAAATAGCGGCAGCATCAGCGAGGCCATAAACAATACGTTGACCAAGGGCACGGCCCGAACCAGCTCGATAAATCCGATACAGAAGAATCGGATAATTGGCATGGTTGAACGACGACCTAAGGCGAGCAGAATACCTAGAGGCAATGAAGCCGCTATAGCAACCACTGAAAGGGAGAGGGTTAGCATTAAGCCACCCCAACGCTGGGTTTCCACGGCAGGCAAACCCCAACCGCCGCGCAAAAGATAAAAAGCAACAAAAGGGTAGATTAAAAGCCCCCACCTTGCGAATCGTTGACCAGGTATGCTTTTGAAAAGAATAGGAAGGATGGTCACGAGAAGTAGGGCGAGAGCAAGATTCGGTCGCCAGCGCTCAGATTCGGGATAAAATCCATACATCAAAAACCCAAAACGGGCTTTGACCATCGTCCAACAGGCACCCTCAATACCGATGCAAGCTTCGCGCGAGTTTCCCTGAATAGTAGAGCTAATAAATAACCAGTCTATGAGTGGAGGAATAAACGTCCACAAAAGATATAAGGCAAAGATCGTAAGAACCGCATCAAACGGCGTAGCAAATAGATTTTTTCGCATCCAAATTATAGGGCCACGGGTTCCACGCGGTGGCGGGAGATCCGGTTTTTGTGTTTCGAGAGCGACTTCCTCTTGAGTCATGATCGTCCCTCCTATCGCTCAACCAGAGCGATGCGCCGATTGTACCAGTTCATGAACAAGGCGATGACCATGCTAATGGCCAAGTACACCATCATGGTCATGAACATAATTTCAACCGCTTGGCCTGTAATGTTGAGGGATGTGCCGGCAAACACTTGGAAGAGATCCGGAAAGCCAATCGCTACTGCTAAGGAAGAATTCTTGGTTAAGTTCAGGTACTGGCTGGTCAATGGCGGAACAATGACCCGCAGGGCTTGAGGGATAATCACCAAGCGCAAAGTCGGATTGGGGTTAAGACCCAAGGCATAAGCTGCCTCCGTCTGGCCGTGAGAAATGGCTTGAATACCAGAGCGAACGATCTCGGATATAAAGGCTGCGGTATAAGTAACCAAAGCTACTTCTAAGGCCGCCATCTCCGGCAAAATGACGATACCACCTTGAAAGTTGAAGCCTTGTAAAACAGGGAATTCCCAATGAAAAGGGAGACCTGTTACGAGAGCTGCAAGAAGAGGCGCTCCTATGATGAGCGTCAATCCCATCCATAAAGATGGAAAAGGCTGCCCCGTCTTTTCTTGGCGCTTACGCGCCCACCGATGAATAGCAAAAGTAAGGACAATAGCGATACCGAAGGCGATCGGAATGGCAGAGAAGCCCTTCTCTGGGATAGGACTTGGCATATATAAGCCGCGTTGCGAGATGAAAATCCCAGCGCCTAAAGGAATTGCATCCCGAACTAAGGGCAGTAACAAAAAGACCCCTTTATACCAAAAGAACATCTGCAATAAGAGCGGGACGTTACGGATCGACTCGACATAAAGATAAGCCATGTTGCGGATGATCCAATTTCGCGACAGACGACAAATACCCACAACAAATCCAAGCAAAGTTGCAAGAACAATGCCAATCGCCGAAACGAAGAGAGTATTCAATATGCCGATGATAAAAACTCGAAAATGGGTATCTCCGATTTTATAAGGGATCAAAGTCATCAAAATATCGAAGCCGGCGGTTTGGTCGAGGAAGCCAAAACCCGAAGCGATCCCACGTTTTTGCAAATTGACGGCTGTATTATGGGCTATGTAGCCAACAAGGGCAGTTACTAAAAGGAATAAGCCAATTTGGTATGCAATAGCGCGTACCCGCGGATTGGCCCAGAAAGGCCCGTGAGAGTTTTGTGAAGAGATAGACTCTACAGTCGCCATGTCGAACGCTTCCCCCTGAAAAACTTAGCGTGACTTACGCTGTTACGGTTCGCGCAAAGCTATTAAAAAAGAATGGCCGCGTAATCTCAACGATCACGCGGCCATTGTTATCCGTTAGCGGATAGGTGGTGAATAAAGGATCCCACCTTTATTCCAAAGGTTATTGATACCTCGCTCAAGACCAAGCGGTGTCTTGGGACCAAGGTTGCGGTCATAGACTTCACCGTAGTTCCCGACTTGCTTGATAATGTTGTAGGCCCATTTGTTGGTGAGACCAAGCTTGGTTCCCAAATCACCTTCAACGCCCAGCAAACGCTTTATTTCTGGATTGGTCGAGGTCAGCATTTGATCGACATTGGCTTGGGTGACACCCAATTCCTCTGCCGAGATCATAGCATTAAGAGTCCAACGGCCAATGTCGGCCCAATTATTGTCACCGTGACGCACCAAAGGACCGAGTGGTTCTTTCGAGATAACATCAGGTAATACCACATGCTCGCTAGGATCCTTCATAACTGTCCGCTGTGCGGCAAGGCCCGAACGGTCTGTGGTATATGCATCGCAGCGACCCGCCTCGTATGCAGCCCGAGCTTCGGCGGCATCGCGTGCTACAACTGACTTGAAGGTCAGTTTGTTGGCCCGAAAGAAGTCCGCCAAGTTTAGTTCAGTCGTGGTGCCAGGCTCAATGCAGATAGCAGCGCCATTCAAATCTTTCGCTGTTTTCAGATTCAAAGCCTTCTTCGTGATGAAGCCTTGGCCATCATAATAAGTGATGCCCAAGAAATCGAAGCCTAAGCCAGCGTCACGATCCAAGGTCCAGGTCGTATTACGGGAAAGAATATCGATTTCACCCGAGGATAAGGCCGTGAACCGATTAGTAGGGTTCAGAGGGGTGAATTTTACCTTTTCAGAATCAGCAAAAATTGCCGCTGCCAGAGCGTGGCAGTAATCGACATCGAATCCTTTAAAATTTCCCTTGTCATCGGTTGCGGAAAATCCAGGAACGCCTGTGGAGACGCCGCACTGAATAAAACCCTTCTTCTTTACATCATCTAAGGTCCCAGCTAGGGCTGGTACTGCGAGGCCCGCCAAGAACGCGGCGATTGCAAATGTCTTCATTGTCTTCATCAGAGATGGCTCCCCTTGCCGTTAAATAACTACGATAGTCTATAAAGAAAGTTAGTACTTGGACGCATCAAAAATTAACCTTCGTCCCTCGTACCGACCTTCTGGCTGGAGGCAGCATAGACAAGCTCTTCGCCAGGAACAAGAATTTGCGATACAGGTCCTAGAGACATATTTTAAAATTGTGCGAGTTCCGGTAGAGAATACTCCTGACTCACGAGAAGAAAAGGGGAACAAATATATGACATCGCCACCACATCTGCCCAAAGATCGTGAGGGGAATCGCCCTGAAACCCGTCTCATCCACGCTGGGCGCAACCCCCGAGAACAACAAGGGATGATTAATCCTCCTGTTTGGCATGCCTCGACGGTGTTGTTTCCAACTATGGCAGATTTAGAGGCGTCAGCATCCCGGCGTATGAACAAGGGGCAAATTAATTATGGCCGAGTTGGTACCCCTACCAGTTATGCTTTTGAGGATGCAGTAGCCGAGTTGGAAGGAGGATATCGCTCTGTGGTTGCATCTTCTGGCCTTGCTGCGGTCACAACAACCTTGATGGCGTATGCGGAGAAAGGGGTCCATTTTCTTATTGCCGACAGCGTCTATGGGCCAACCCGGGTTTATTGCGATACAGTTTTGCAACGGTTAGGTATAGAAATCACTTACTACGATCCTTTGATTGGTTCAGGCATTAAAACTTTGATCAAGCCCAATACACGGTTGATCTATATGGAGTCGCCTGGATCCCTAACCTTCGAGGTTCAAGATGTTTCCGCTATCGCGGCTGTCGCTAGGGCGGCTGGCATAGTGAGTGCGATAGATAATACTTGGAGTGCAGGCTTGTTTTTCAAGCCTCTCGATCATGGTGTCGATATCTCGCTTCAAGCTGGTACTAAGTATTTAGTAGGGCACGCCGATGCTATGATGGGCGTCATTACCTCGACAGAGGCGGAATATAAGCGCTTGCGCACCATGGCCTATTTGCTGGGACAGTGCGCGGGGCCCGATGATATTTATCTTGCGCTGCGTGGCATGCGGACATTGGCGATCCGCCTTCATCACCATCAAGAGTCCGCCCTAACAATGGCGCGATGGTTGCAAAAACGCCCTGAGGTTGCGCAGGTTCTTCATCCAGGCCTCCCAGAGGATCCGGGTCACGATTTATGGAAACGTGATTTCACCGGGTCGAGCGGTCTTTTTGGCGTTATCTTGAAACCAGCTTCTTCCCGGGCCGTTGCTGCGATGCTCGATGGAATGTCTTTATTTGGTATGGGGTTCAGTTGGGGTGGCTTTGAAAGCTTGATTATTCCAGCCCATGCTGAAAATTACCGAACAGCAAAGCCATGGAAAGTCGAGGGTCCTCTTATCCGATTGCATATCGGACTTGAAGCGGTAGAAGATCTTATGGCCGATCTTGAATCGGGTTTTGATCGACTGAAAGCTGCCGCATGATGCAAAACCGTGCCCAAGTATGGTTAGTAGTGACCGTCATTTTTTTTGGTGTGACCGAAAGTCATCTCGTTGATGCTGCGCCACCTCGGGTCAAAGATGGGGCTGAGCTTTATGACAAATGTCGGAACGATCCCGTGTACTGTGATGAAACCTTTGACACCTATCGAGCTGTGTATGCAATTATGGTTATCCCCGAATTGCGCAATCGGCCTGAGAATCGGGAGATAGTACAGGGGTATGAAGATCGAGGAACTTTTTCTGGGATTTGCTTGCCGCGCGATCGCTTGTTCGATGAAAAATTTGCCGAAGAATTATCCAAATTATTTCTTGCCTGGGCCAAACCACGTCGCGAGAGCCTAATAGGATTGACTTCGGGTGAAGCAGTGCGACAATTGATGCAGGCAAGGTTTCCTTGTCAATCTCAATAACTATTGCGGCAAGGTTAAGAGTCCAGCCATACCGTCTTCGGTTCCGAAAGCAAGGAAAAGTCCATCCGAAGAAAAATCAAGAGCTGTAATAGCGCCGCCGTCACCAGGGTCACGGACGGATAAAGTACCCTCGCGATCGATAAGATCTAAGAGAATGCCGCCGTTCTTATATCCTGTTGCGATAACAGGGTGATACGCATGCCCCGCAACCTTTGTAGCAAGACTTTCAAGGCCACGGCCAACCTGCCGAGGTTTTTGCCCCATAGGTCCCTTGGTGCCTATGAAAGGCCAGCATACAGGCCGATCAGCGCCGGCGGTAATGAGATAATTTCCTCCAGCGGACCACGCCATTGACTTCACCTTTGTAGGGTATCCCGTCATACGCATGTCAGTTTTATCAAAGAGACGCCAGCCATGTAATGCAGGTTCTTGCATCGTGGTTACGACATATTTTCCATCGGGACTAAAGCTAATACCCGTATGGGACCCTGCCCAAACTAACCGTGATGACGCCCATCGTCGCCCATCACGCCGCCAGATGGTTGCACCTCCATAATGAGCAACCGCGAGTCGACCCCCCTTAGCATCGAAAGAAATCCCGCTGACCGTCGCTGGATGATCTAAGGTGGCGATGGTTTGGCAGGTATCGTCGAGAATTTGCACGGTTTTCCCAGCAGCTATAGCTTGAAAACTAGGTAGAACCCCTGTGGGCGTTACTGCCAAATGCTCAATCCATTTTCCAGGAATTTCAGTCACCAAGGTTGCGTGTTGAGCCGTAGTACGCATTACCCGCCCATCATCCCCACCGCTTAAGATAGCGGAACGATCCGCTGCTAGCGAAAGAGAAAGGCAGGCACCATAATGAGTCTGAACCGAAGCGAATTCTTGCCTAGTAACAATGTCGATAAAACGGATAGTGCCATCGCCCAAACCATATGAGACCTGGTTCTTGTCGAGAAAAACAACATTCGTAACGAAGGCGTCAAAACAATAAGAAGTGCCGAAGCGCGCTAAAAGCGTCGATTGTTTTACATCAAGATCAATCATCACTCTGCAGTACACGCTGCAAAGCCAGCGCGCAGCTTATCGTGATCGAGATCGCGGCCAATAAAGACGAACCGGCTATATCGAGGCTCATCTTTACCCCATGCAGATGTATACGCCCCATCCATCATCATGTGGACAGCTTGTAAAACGTAACGCTGAGCCTCACCGCGGAATTGTAAAATACCCTTGCTGCGTAAAATCTTCGCGCCTTGTTCCGATAAAACAGTTCGAATCCATTCTCCGAATTTATCGGGGTCTAGCGGCCGATCCTCACGTAAGGAAACGCTCCCGATATCATCATCGTGACGCTTGTGGTGGTGCCCATGTTCGTGTCCATGCCCATGCCCATGCCCATGCCCATGCCCATGGTGATCATGATGGTGTTCATATTCGTCAGTATAATCGTGTGCTAAGAAATGGGGTTCCAGATGAAAATCGATCGAGACTAAAGGCGCCTCGATCTAGGATTTCTTTATAATCGACAATGCATTTATTGGTGCGAATTATCTTAGCATAAGGATTAATGGTGCGAATTCGAGCTTCTATGTGGGTAAGTTCAAGTGGAGTTACGAGATCAGTTTTATTGAGTAGGATGATATCGGCGAAAGCCAGTTGTTCTTTTGCTTCACGACTATCATCAAGTCTTATCAATAGATGCTTAGCATCGGCAACAGTCACCACAGCATCTAGTTTTGTCTTAGCAGCCACATCTTCATCAGCGAAGAAAGTTTGCGCCACGGGTGCCGGATCGGCAAGACCCGTTGTCTCGATCAAAATGGCATCAAATTTATCCTTACGTTTCATCAGCCCGCTAATAATGCGAACCAGATCGCCGCGAACAGTGCAGCAAATACAACCATTATTCATTTCGAAGACTTCTTCATCGCTACCAACGACCAAGTCATTGTCGATGCCGATTTCTCCGAATTCATTCACGATCACAGCATATTTCTTGCCGTGATCCTCGCTTAAGATGCGATTAAGTAAGGTAGTTTTGCCGGCACCAAGATAGCCGGTTAAGACAGTAACGGGGATCTGTTGGGACTGTGGCATTAGGTAATCTTCCTAATTGTCTCAAGAATAAAGCATGACCTCATGATCTGATGGTCATGCTTTATTATATAAGATGTCCCGTCTTTGAGGAGAAGAGCCTTATCTATTTTTCAGGAATCTCCACAAATTCGTATGGTTTATTCGCGATTTTGACTGAGCCTTCCGGATCTTCAAAAACTTCTTGAAAGAATTTGGAAGCATTTGGCTTTAGACGGAAAACTTCAGGGCTGAAGATAATTTTATTTTGAGCTTGCTTAGAGGATAAAACGCTGGCCACCGCATTCTCAGGATAGGAATTGCGATCAGCATAAGCAACCATAGCGCCCGATCGTCCGGATTTCTCATAAACGATGAGGACACCCCCCTGATCGCCGATTGTTTTTTGTCGAGCCTTGAACCATTCAAAAATTTCAGCAAAATAGGCGTTAGCAACTTTCACGTCATTTCCCGCGAATGCCTTTACAGCATCAGCATGGGTTTTGTAACCGTCCCAGTCTTGAGGCAGTTCACCCATTTTGTCACCAAAGCGCTGGTTAGCAAATTTAAAAGCAGCACCAAATTTTTTGAAATAGACAATGGCACCATCAACGGATTGCCCTGAAGCCGGCGCAAACTCCATGACATTGATATTGTCGCCGCCACTGATTTGCTTCGTTTTGGTGCGTACAGTTGCCTCGCGTAAAAGCTTTCGGGCGATTTCAACGTCCTTGCCTCCGCCCGCAACGTCAAGAGCTTGCGCCGTTTGCACGGTATCGAATGTAAGAACCCTAGTTTCAGCATCGGCAGCATGAGCTATGCTGAAGGCGGTAGCGATAAAGACGCATACTGTATGGCGAGGGATGAACATCAGAATTCCTTTCGAGTCGTCAGTCCAAGAGGGCCGAATCGGCTTCGTAAGCTGTGCAAAAAGCCTAAAGCCGGCCCTTCGCGCAAGGAAAATTTCTGATAAAAATGCCAAGCCCTAGCTTTTGCCTCGAGCTAAAGTTTAATAAAATTTACCCTATCGCGAAAATGATGAATTATTCCTACCCTTTAGGAGAACTTATGCTTATTGGGAAAGTTTCAATCACGGTAGGTGATAAATGAGATTTACCCAAGAGGAGATCTAGCATGGTTAAAATAATAATTTCTGGCTTCAGTTGTAACCGCTTTTCGTCATTATTTTTGCAATAGGAAGCAGCATGGAGCCAAGAAGGCACACGTCCGCTAGATACTTACCAGGAAAAAACAGAAGATATTAACTGGGATTTTTCGACCGAATATTTAAGCACGTCAATCCCTGGCTTGAACTGCGGTTGTCTTTAGTGAGCAGCTTGATCGACTAAGCAGAGGACGCGCTGCGATCGTGCATCATTTTGGTGGATGCTCGGTTATCGTTCGTACGATCATCTTGCTGCAGTAGGGCGAGGGAATTGCCACTTGCCGATAGTTTTATGGGTGCCTTTGAGCAGAAGATCCTTTATTTCTATCTCGTCCCTACCGTTCCTTGCGACGAACACGATCAGCCGAAGCGCTTGGCGCGCGCCTTCAAGTTTAGAAGCGGCTTTGCAGCGCGTGGCCAAAGACTCTTATATGGTACGCCTTGGACTGCCGACGGTTTATGGGCAAAGGGCCCGATTTTAGATCTGCAAGGCACTGCAGGGCCTAAAAGTCCGAGTCTCCCCAGATCCTGTTATTGTTGATGCGCTGGCCGCCTTGGGAGCCCAGCCTATTGCTTTATCCTTTCTTGATGTGGCATCCCATTTGGATGCAGGAAATCTTGACGCTGTTTTGACTAGTGCTGAGGCTGGTGTAAATGCGCGATTATGGCGGCATTTTAAGACCTTTACCTCTTGATGCGAGCATACCCCTTAATGTTATGCATATAAATGCTGCAAGGTTCGATGCTTTGCCACCTGACTTGCAAAAGGCTGTGCTCGACGCGGCCAAACGGCATCGGACTTCGCATGGAAAACAGCTCGGGATCGTACCCTACAAAATTTGCGTGACATGAATAGCAATGGGGTTACGATTGTTGAATCTCCTGCTGATGTACGTGAAGCTTTGATCGAAGAAGGTAGACGTACCCTAAATGAATGGCTTGCTAAGGTTGGACCGGCAGGGCAAACCATTATTGCGACTTATCAGCAAAGCCTCACGCGGCGCTAAAACGGAATGGCGAAGAACTAAAGAGCTATTGTGGTGATTTCATACCTGCCTATACTAAAACTATAGAGTGAATGCAGATAAAGTAGGAAAAGGGGAGTGGGGGAAGCATGGCGAAGGCTGATGTCGCCGAGACAGAAATTGTGCCATCTCCGAAAGGTACTCCTCTTGTTGCCTTAATTATGGGAAGTCGCTCGGATTGGCCAACTCTTCGCCATACGGCGCTTGTATTGGCAGAACTTGGCATCCCCTTTACCGCAAAGATCGTTTCTGCACATCGGACGCCAGAACGTTTGGTTGAATTTGCCAAAGGGGCGCGGCCGGCTGGGTATAAGGTAATCATCGCTGGTGCCGGTGGGCAGCTCATCTTCCGGGAATGGTCGCCGCGATGACATCCTTGCCTGTTTTAGGCGTTCCTGTTCAAAGTCAAGCGTTAAGGGGTATGGACAGCTTATTGTCGATTGTTCAATGCGCTTATGGGTGTGCCGGTAGCAACTCTTGCTATCGGCACAGCTGGGGCGATAAATGCAGGCCTTCTCGCAGCATCTATTCTGCGTTGCAGAATAGTGGGCTAAGTAAAAATCTCGATAACTATCGTCAGAAACAAAACTATGGAAGTTCCTGAAACTGTCGTTGAGACAAGGGATGGCTGCAGAAAATCAAAAGACCCGATTGCACCAGGGGCAACGCTCGGTATTTTGGGGGATGGCCAACTTGGCCGGATGCTGCTCCCGTCGCTGCTCGATTGGGGTATAAACCCATAGCTTTGGCCCGCAGCAGGATAGCTCTGCAATGCAGGTAACCACCGCCCATACTGTTGCTGCCTACGATGACATTGAAAGCGCTGGATCAGTTCGCTGCAGCCGTAGATATTGTCACAATAGAATTTGTAAATTTACCTGTGGCGAAAGTCCGACATTTGGCGACAAAGTTCCCGTTGTCCCGGATGCAAAAATTCTAACGATTTGCTTAGATCGTGTTCGGGAAAGTCCTTTCTCGAAGATTAGGTATTCCAAGCGTCGTACCTTGGCGCTCTGTTCACGATGGCGAATCAGCCATGGCAGCCGTTACTTTGGGGAAACCCGCCGCCATTCTTAAATCTGCGCAACTAGGATATGATGGTAAGGGTCAAGTTTTTCTTGAGCCTCGCGATGACGCCAGTTCGGCTTTCGTTGCCATCGGCCAGGTACCTTCCATACTTGAAGCGCGCATCGATTTTTCTTGCGAAATCTCGGTGATTGTTGCGCGGACGCGGACTGGGGAGATGGTATGTTTCACGCCAGCAGAGAACAAACACAAAAACGGGATTCTGGACGTCAGTTTCATCCCTGCATCTGTAAAATCAGAGATTGCTCGGCAAGCAGAAAATCTTGCTAAGAAAATTGCTGAAGGCCTCGCTTTGATTGGAATTTTATGTGTAGAAATGTTCGTTACAAAAAAAGGCGAGCTCTTAGTGAACGAGCTTGCGCCGCGGCCTCATAATTCGGGTCATTGGACAATAGATGGATGCATAACATCGCAGTTTGAACAGGCTGTGCGCGCTATTTGCGGATTGCCGCTCGGTTCTGTTAATTATTTTGGTAAGACGAAGATGCAGAATCTTATCGGCGACGATGTTTCGTCATGGCAAAAGATTTTAAACGATAAGCACGCAAAGCTACATCTATACGGTAAAGCTGAAGCGCGGCCAGGCCGCAAGATGGGGCACGTTACGTGGGTTGATCTTAAGGCTTAAGAAATTAAGTGACGAATCTAAGGGGTAGGCAGCCCACAACTATGGCGCCATCATCAATTTTGTCAGTGACCGCCGCAGCATGCGCGCTCCTCCCAATCAATAGATATAGCCATATCGGAGACCTGCTATGGATAATTTTGAGTTTAAAAAGTTTTGCGCCAAAGGCGAGCGAAGCGTGTTGGCGACCAGGGAACAGAGGGCAAGGCCTGTATTTTTTCTTTAAGTCTTTTGATCTGATGCGGCAAGCGAAGAACTTCATCAATGCGACGGTCTAGAAATGCCCAGGTCGCCGTATCATTCACCGAACGATCATCAAGCCAATAAAGTAGGGTCGATGAATAAACTCCAGCCAAAAGGGCACGTTTTGTGTACCAGTTGTAGTCGGTTGCTGTGTCTCCTGCCGCTCGCCACATAGCATCCACAGTTTTCCAGAGACTGCTTAAGGCAAGGCTTGTGTGTTGTGGTAAGGCTAGCGTCGCTAGAGTGCGGCGGATGGCTTCACGATGTGGTGCTGCTCTTTCAAGGCGAAGGCGAACTGCGGTGGTGATGCGGTCGCGAATTCGCATCTCCTGAAGTGGTATAGTTTCGAGCGTTTTGACCATATCACGGTCGGTCTCACCAAGCCAAAATCTTAAAAGATCAATTGGGCCATTTGGACAAAGTCGGATCACCCACAAAGGATCCAAACCGGCATCCTGAGCTGCTGTGGTTAGTAAGGTATGGCTCCATCCATCGAAGGCAACATGTGGTAGTGCCGCATTCAAAAGTGCGTGCTGGGCTTTTGCGAAATCTAAATCAATCTGCGATGAAGTATTAGAGATACTCATATTAATCCTTTAATGCCTCCGTCACCTCAGGGGAATTTAACTTTTGAGCCTCTTCAGCAAACATAAGCCAGCGTAAATCTGTCATTTGTTGTGGGTAAAGGATTCCGTCAAGATGATCACATTCATGTTGGAGAACTCGCGCGTGAAAACCATGCGCTTCACCGTCAATAGGCTGGCCATCGGTGTTTAGTGCTTGAAATCGCAAGCTTTCGTAACGAGGAACCCTGCCCATCAATCCGGGCACAGACAGACAAGCTTCCCACCCCTCAAGTTTAATCTCTGTTAGGGGGGTAAGTTCAGGATTAATCAGTATCGTCGGGGGAACGCCCAGGGAAACGCCCAAGGCGGCAGAATCTTGCTGAGGGACCGAGTTTGAAGCAGTCAGCCGGTGGCCGGGTACAGAGTACAATATCACTCTTAAGGGTACCCCAATTTGCGGAGCTGCCAATCCTATCCCACCTGCCGCGGCCATGCTATCGTGTAAATCCTGGATAAGTGTAGATATTTCAATAGCTTTTGGATTGCTTACGGGGTCGGCGCGGCGGCGCAAGATGGGGTGCCCCATACGGAGAATTGATTGAATAGCCATGAGGTTATTATGGGAGGGGCTTATCGTCGGGTAAAGAATAAGAGGCAAAAATAGAGCAAAACGTTCAAAAGGCTTTGCTTTTTAGGTTTGTTGTGATATCTCACCGGCCGTGCGGCATTGTACGGTGCCGCATTTGGTTTCTTATTAAGATTAAGGGAGTAGGTCCCATCGTCCAGGTTATCGTCCGCGACAATAATGTTGATCAGGCCTTACGCGCGCTGAAGAAAAAGCTGCAGCGCGAAGGTGTTTTTCGTGAAATGAAACTTCGCCGGAATTTTGAAAAGCCATCGGAAAAACGGGCCCGAGAAAAAGCCGAAGCGGTTCGCCGTCATCGCAAATTATTGCGCAAACGCATGGAGCGCGAAGGGTATTAACTCATTATCTCATATATCTAAGATCTAAATAAGCCGCCACTTTGAGCGGCTTTTATTTTACGCATGCGCCCTATAATTGCGCAAAAATGAACAAAATTTCCGATATTTGGAACTAAACTATAGATTGGCCATATATTAATTAGATCCTTAAATTGCTTAAAACCCGTTATCTCTTGTTCAGGTGGGTTAGCGTAAACTCAATCATACATATCCTAGATACAGGATATATAGCTTTTGGGTAGGAATGGAGACAAACATGACGATGACCGGAATAATGCGAAAGAGTGGTGTTAAGTTGCTTGCAGCAACGACCCTCTGCTTTGCTCTTGGTGCTCTACCGGCGGCAGCGCAAGATAGCCGGGCCATCGGGGGCGCCGCGGGTGCTGCGGGTGGTGCAGGAATTGGCTATGGCCTTGGTGGCACCAAAGGTGCAATTATCGGCGGTTTACTCGGTGCAGGCCTCGGCGTTGGTGCAGGCCATCTGGTGCGCGAAAATAATAAGAGCGAAGAGCAACAGACGAGTAGTCCTTATCCCTATCAAGATAACCTTGTTTATGACACCAAGAATGAACTTGTTGCGCTAGGTTATCAGCCAGGTCCTATGGACAATACTTATGATCAACAAACTGCCTGGGCCGTTCAATCGTATCAGCACAATAACGGCTTAATCGAGGATGCTCAGCCGTCAGCCTGGTTACTGGATCACATGCGACAAACGCGGGCACGGATGCAAGGGGGAGGTTACTCTCAACCGCCTCAAGCTTATCAACAGCCTACCTATCAGCAGGGTAATTATGTGCCACCCCCACCCCCCGGGAGCACACCTGCGGTGAAACCTGTGGCATCTTCGAGTCAGTTGGATATGTCGGATTGTGCCTGGGTAAACCGAGGTACAGTGGTTAATGGTAAGGAGACCATTGAAAAAGTCCAAGCATGCCGTCAACCAGATGGATCATATGAATATGTAAAGTAAGCTACGCTTTGTAGCCCAAAAGGCCGCTTCGATCGAAGCGGCCTTTTTCTTCAGTAAAGCGCATCGAGAATTGTTTCGTACTTTTTTCGGACGGCATATCGTTTAATCTTTAAAGATGGTGTCAAGAAGCCATTATCAAGTGACCAAACCTCGTCAGCGATCGCAAATCGACGAATACGTTCGATTGGCGATAAGTCTTTATTAATCCGATCGATAATACTCGCCAGATTTTTCTTAAAATTTTGATCGTGACGTAAGGTATCGAGATCAACGGCCGTGCCAGCATTAGCAGCAAAAAGCTTAACGAAGTCAGGATCGGGAACAATCAAAGCGACAAGATAAGGACGCTGATCGCCATAAACCATGGCCTGATGAATCTCAGATGGCAGTGTTAGAAGGTTCTCGATTTTTGCTGGTGCAATATTATCGCCGCCAGAGCTAATGATAATGTCTTTCTTACGGTCTGTTATTTTAAGATAACCTTCAGGACTTAAGGTACCGATATCTCCGGTATGGAGCCAACCATCACGAATAACCTCTTTAGTTAACAAAAGTTGATTCCAGTAGCCCATCATCACAAGTTCACCACGCACTAAGATTTCCCCATCGCTTGCAAAGCTTATATCAACATCGCGAAAAGGGGGGCCCACAGTGTCCATTCTAACATGGCCGGGTGGGTTACAGCTAACGATAGGCGCAGCTTCGGTTAGGCCATATCCTTGTAGAATCTCTACGCCCAAGGCAGTAAAAAAAATACCGATCTCAGGGTTCAATGGCCCACCGCCAGAGATCATCCCCTTGAGTCGGCCACCAAACTTTTTCCGAATTTTTCTGCGAACGAGATAATCGAGCACAAGGTTGTAAAATCGATCGTGCCATACTAAACGGTCAGACGTTAGAAATTTCTTACGGCCGAAGGTCACCGCATCCATAAACAGCTTTTTACGCCATGGCGATTGGCGAAGGACTGCCTGCAAGATGCGTTGGTGCATGGTTTCGTAAAATCGGGGAACAGCTGTCATAATCGTTGGTCGCACCTCAGGTAGATTGAGGGCTAGTTTATCTGCACCCTCCGCATAGTAAATCTCTGCACCAATGGATAAGGGGAAAAAGAGTCCAGCGCTATGTTCGTAAGAATGAGAAAGAGGCAGAAAGGACAGAAAAACTTCACGATCGAGACCATAGGTTCGGTGCAAAAGATCAAAAGCGCCCATGGCATTACAGAGTATAGCGCCGTGACTCAGCATGACGCCTTTTGGCGTGCCGCCAGTTCCCGATGTATAAATCAGGCAAGCAAGGTCGCTGCGTTGTAGAGATTTTATATAGTCGACAACATCATCAACTTGTGCGCGGCCAAGAGCGAGGGCATCCAACCATGAAAGAAAGGTAAGATTAGAACCGACAGGCAGTCTCACTGATTCCATACTGATAACTGTAGTGACGCTTGGCACCTGGACAATCGCCTCTAGAAGGGGTGCTGCTAACTTCGCCGAAGAAACGATAACAATCTTAGCACCGCTATCGGAAAGAATATGTCGATGATCTGCGGCGGTATTTGTCGTATATGTTGGAACAGAAACGCCGCGAGCGGCCATGATTGCGATATCTGCTATCGCCCATTCAGGCCGATTTTCTGAAATAAGAACAACCCGGTCTCCTGGGGAGAGACCCAATTTTCTTAAAGCGCGCGATAGGGCAGCGATAAGATTGAGGACCTCACCCCAAGGTGTGGAATGCCATAGACCAGCATCCTTATGCCAAAACAAACTCTGATTTCTTTTACGTTGCCCAACGTCAAAGATCATCGCTGGCAAACTTGGCCAGGCGCGAAATTTTTCGAGCGTTAAGTGATCTTGAGTCGTTTTTCCCATCGATGATGCTTTTCCCCTTGGGGAAGTACCCTATAGTCTTTATATAATTTACGCTTAATCATCTCATAATTCAGCAAATTAACGCTAACCAATGTCGGACTACTGTAGAGAGGAACCATGGTCAAATCGGCCTTGAAGGATCAGGATTTACCTGAATGGGATCTTTCGGATCTTTACCATGGCATGGAAGATTCCCAAATCGAAAGTGATTTACAGACATCTGAAACTGATGCCGAGGCCTTCGCTGCTCATTATAAAGGAAAAGTGGCGACGCTTAGCGGTTCGGAGTTTGGGCGTGCTATCGCCCAGTATGAGTCCTTGGATGAAACTCTGTCGCGTCTGGGCAGTTATGCGCAGCTACTCCAATCAGGGAATGTAACGGATCCTCAAATTGGACGATTTTATCAGACCATAACCGAGCGAATTACCGCTATTAGCACCCATGTCTTGTTTTTCTCTCTCGAGATCAATCGGCTAGAAGATAGACAATTAGAGGCTCTGCTTACTGATCTTACCGTAAGTAAATATCAGTCGTGGTTGCGAGATTTGCGCGCTGTGCGCCCGCATCAACTCAGTGATGATCTTGAGAAAATTCTTCATGAAAAAACCGTAGCTGGCGCAACAGCTTGGATCAGATTATTTGATGAAACCCTGGCGGGATTGACCGTAGATGTAAAGGGTCGGGGCGGCGGCAAAGCAATAACAC
>JAWKYA010000009.1:0-59191 GCA_041396725.1 Alphaproteobacteria bacterium | reverse complement strand
AATGCGCTTAGGGGGTCGCCAGCAAAATCCTTTGCGCCGAACAAGGTATGATATCGGGAACGGCAAGGTGAAATCGAAGGCGAAGTGCGTGCTCTGAACTCTGCGGTAACGCGGATATGGCACAAAAGGATAAAGTCGAGAGAGATGTCTCGGTTGTGGGATTGAGGTTAGTTCGGCCACTGGAGTCTGCTGACCTCGATAAAATTTTCTCCCTGGCAACCGACATCTCTCTCGATAAAACTGAGGTGAATTTCTTCAATCCCAGAGGTGGTGGCGGGATTAGCCCAAGTGGTGAGATCCTTCCGCACAAATTTGGTGCGGGCGAGGTGTTGAGTTAATGCAGTATCGACATCATCCCTAGACGCAGTCGTGCAATAAGAGATGGACTCTCGCTGCGGTGTGCCATTGTCATAAAAGCCATAAGAGAACCTTATGGTGGTCGTAGATCCTACGCGCGGAATGTGGGCAATGATGCTGGGAATTTGAAGATAATACACCAAGGTGCCTTCACGCGTTTCTCCCTCGGAAAACACCATTGAGAGAAAAGCAAAGCTCGCAAGAAGCAGCAGCCCAAGGATCAGAAAAATAATACCGATGGTTCTTTTAATAATAGCTTGAGGATGTCTATGCATGGTGGCGTGACGACGAAGGGTTCGGGGCACTGTTTTTGATGAGCCAATTAAAACCGTATTGGGTCAGGTAATAACCGATCACGGCGCCGAGTATATTATACGGAACGGACAGAAGAATAATAAGCCATCCAACTTTCAATCCTGTGACGGCGCCCCATGCCAGATAACGGTACAGGTGCAAGCCGGTTAAAAAATGCCCGGCGGCCATGTCGTGAATAACCCAGAGCATTCCGCCAGGGATGCTGGCCAAGAGAATGGTTACGGGAATGACAAGCCAAGCCAGAAGCTTTTTCCTTAGACGATGACGCCTAACCCAGAGGCCAGCGATTGTAGCGACACCGGCATAAACAAAACAAACGACGGCGATGTAAGAAAAGGGATGCTCTTCATGATACATGAACATCCGGAATAAACCGCCGAAGACAACAGGCTGCCCAAGGAGGTTATCGGCAATCCCATGCAGGACGAGATACCCCAGAGACGCAAACACGTAGGAGGTGAGAAAGTAAAAAGAGAAGAGCTTTATCTTGGTCATGGACTACTTTGCGCAGATTTTGCGTAGCTTGAAAGCGCACAGCCGAACTAATCTCTTTGCGCGAAAGCTTCGGGAGACACTAACGCCTTCGCGGTCGGTCCACGCATCGCATGGCTGCGCTGCGCGTGGTTTAAAAACGCATGTGGAACTAGTCCACCTTCGTTGCGGTGCGACTTCGGTGCGACAGCCTTTGCTTCGCCACGCGCTTGACTCAACAATGGCGTGCCGAGCCGGCGCTGGTAGAGCGAAGGCTGGTGCCGGAAGAGGGGATTGAACCCCCGACCTTCGGTTTACAAAACCGCTGCTCTACCGCTGAGCTATTCCGGCTGACCACAAACACGCTGCCTCACATGGGGCGCGAAATTACCCGGAGCTGCCGTCGCGGGCAATGGGGACATCGCATTCTTTCTTATTTCCGTAGGGCGAGTCTATTTTTTGTCGCCTAGTTTTTGTCGGCTGGCGTCCGCCGTGCCCATTCGTACAGGGAAACGGCCGCGGCATTGGAGACATTCAGATGAGCGATGGGACCCCCTGTGGGGAGCCGTGCCAAGAAGTCGCATTTCTCGCGGGTTAGACGGCGCATCCCTGGACCCTCGGCACCAAGGACAAGCACCGACCGGCCTTTCAGATCGATATCGGCCAGCAAAGCCTCAGCCTCACCAGCAAGGCCCACGATCCAGCAGCCCGCAGCCTTACAGTGATCGAGGCTCTGGGCCAGATTGCCGACCCGCACCAAGGGCACTCTTTCCAGGGCCCCCGAAGCGGCCTTGGCCAGGGCGCCGGTAACCTCGGGCGCACCATGGTCAGGCACAAGAACAGCGGCAGCCCCAAAGGCAGCCGCAGAGCGAAGGACAGCGCCAATATTCTGTGGGTCTGTGACTTGATCTAAGGCCAGGAGAACGGCCTGTTCTGCGAGGTTCGCCAGGATTTCGTCGAGGGCAAGCTCGGGCAGGGGATCGGCCAGCAGCGCTACCCCTTGATGGACTGTTCCCGGTGGGAAAAGAGCTTCGATCGCTTGGCGGTCGGCAGGTTCAACAAAAGTATACCGATCGAGCGCACCCAGGGCCTCGGCACCGGAGGCAGTCACGAGAAGGCGACGATGGCGGCGTTTTGGGTTATTAAGGGCAGCTTGGACTGCATGTATACCGTAAAGCCAGGCCGTGCCCGCCCCAGTTTTTCCGGGTAGCGAGGGCGAGGGCCGGGCTTTCGGTTGCGGAGCTCCTTTGTTAAGGCTATGATTATCAATAGCTTTCTCAGGAATCCGTACGCTAAAGCTCGATCGTCGATGAGATGTCTTGCGCTTGCTCATAACGGCCCTTAGTATGCGCCCCGGATCTGAACCGCAAGCGGTCGTTTTCGCCCTCGCGTATGTCGCCTTACGGAAGGTGGGATACAGCGGGCGTGGCGCTGTTTGCGCGTTTACCTTTTCGCATTGACAAGCCGGGGAGAATAACCATAGTTCGCTGCCGCAAGGGGCGGCCTTTTGACGGTGTCTCTTGGGACTCGAGGCTGCTAGTTTCCTAGCGGTTCAAGGGTTTGGAGGGGTGCCCGAGTGGCTAAAGGGGACGGACTGTAAATCCGTTGGCGCACGCCTACGTTGGTTCGAATCCAACCCCCTCCACCAGATCAGGAGGCCAAGGGCGACCAACCAAGGGCGATAGCTCCGGGTGATCCTTCGCGTGGCGGCGACAGGTGCGGGTGTAGCTCAATGGTAGAGCTCCAGCCTTCCAAGCTGGTGGCGAGGGTTCGATTCCCTTCACCCGCTCCACTCCGCGGGGTCGGTGATGAGAATTGGTTAAAGAAGTTTTGATTTGTTTAACGGTGCTTTGGCGCCGGCAGCGTGGCCCAAAAAGATAAGACTTAAAGAGGACGAGATCATGTCGAAGGCGAAGTTTGAGAGGAATAAGCCGCACTGTAATATAGGGACGATAGGGCACGTAGATCACGGGAAGACTTCGCTGACGGCGGCGATAACGAAGGTATTGGCGGAGAAGGGTGGTGCGCAGTTTATGGCGTACGATCAGATTGACAAGGCGCCGGAGGAGAAGGCGCGGGGGATAACGATATCGACGGCGCATGTGGAGTACGAGACGGATAAGCGACACTATGCGCACGTGGATTGCCCTGGTCACGCGGATTATGTGAAGAACATGATTACGGGTGCGGCACAGATGGATGGGGCGATTTTGGTGGTATCGGCGGCGGATGGTCCGATGCCGCAGACGCGGGAGCATATATTGCTGGCGTATCAGGTTGGGGTGCCGGCGTTGGTAGTGTTTATGAACAAGGTTGATCAGGTTGACGACGCGGAGTTGTTGGACTTGGTGGAGCTTGAGGTCCGGGAATTGTTGTCGTCGTACGATTATCCTGGGGACGAGATTCCGATTATCAAGGGATCGGCGTTGGCGGCATTGGAAGGCCGGGATGATGGGATTGGCAAGGAAGCGATCCTGAAGTTGATGGATGCGGTTGATAGTTATATTCCGCAACCTGCGCGACCGAAGGACAAGCCGTTTTTGATGCCGATTGAGGATGTGTTTTCGATTTCTGGCCGTGGCACGGTGGTGACGGGACGCGTGGAGAAGGGGATCGTGAAGGTTGGCGACGAGTTGGAGATTGTGGGCTTGAAGCCGACGTTGAAGACGACGTGCACGGGAGTGGAGATGTTCCGCAAGTTGCTGGATCAGGGCGAGGCGGGGGACAATGTGGGGGTGTTGCTTCGCGGGACGAAGCGAGAGGAAGTGGAGCGGGGTCAGGTATTGGCGAAGCCGGGCTCGATTACGCCGCACAAGAAGTTTAAGGCGGAGGCGTATATTTTGACGAAGGAAGAGGGTGGTCGTCATACACCGTTCTTTACCAATTATCGTCCGCAGTTTTACTTCCGGACCACAGATGTGACGGGGCATGTGAGCTTGCCGTCTGGGGTTGAGATGGTGATGCCCGGGGATAACGTGACCATGGAGGTGGAGCTGATCGCGCCCATCGCTATGGACGAGGGTTTGCGCTTCGCCATCCGCGAAGGCGGCAGAACCGTCGGCGCCGGCGTCGTCGCCTCCATCATCGAGTAATGAGGGTCGAAGATAAGCATAGGTAATGAGATTAGGAGTGTAGCTCAACTGGTAGAGCACCGGTCTCCAAAACCGGGGGTTGGGGGTTCGAGCCCCTCCACTCCTGCCACAAGCAGGAGCCCGGGGATGGAGCCCGAGTATCGGATGAGTGTGCAGGGACAACGATGAAAACGACGCCGGCAAAGTTTACACGCGAAGTACGCCAGGAGATTTCCAAGATTACCTGGCCGACACGCAAAGAGACGACGATCACCGCCTTTATGGTGTTTGTATTCGTCTTTATCTGTGCGGTATTTTTCCTGGTGGTTGACCAGGTTATTGCTTACGCGCTGAAACTTATTCTTGGCGTTGGGGTATAGGTCGAACGGCTATGGCTTGGTATGTGATCCACGTCTATTCAGGATTTGAAAAGAAGGTTGCGCAGACAATCAAGGAACAGGCTGCGAAGCAAGAACTGGCGGCGCAGGTGCGCGAGGTGTTGGTGCCCACGGAAGAAGTGGTCGAAATGCGACGCGGCTCGAAAGTCAATGCCGAACGCAAGTTCTTCCCGGGCTATGTCCTCGTGGATATGGATCTGAATGACGAGACCTGGCACTTGATCAAGAATACACCCAAGGTCACAGGGTTTCTCGGGGGCCGCGGCAAACCGATGCCGATTTCCAAGTCGGAAGCCGATCGCATTTTGCGTCAGGTCGAGGAAGGTGTCGAGCGGCCACGGCCATCCATTACCTTCGAAGTGGGCGAACAGGTCATGGTGTGCGATGGGCCATTCCAATCCTTTAGCGGTTATGTTGAGGAAGTAGATTCGGAAAAGGCACGGCTTAAGGTTTCCGTTTCTATTTTCGGCCGCGCCACCCCAGTGGATTTGGAGTACTCCCAGGTCGAGAAAATCTAGGTAGAGCTTTATAAACAGCGCGCAGGCGAGCAAGCAGGACAAAGACAATGGCGAAGAAAATTACAGGGTATATCAAACTCGAAATCAAGGCCGGACAAGCCAATCCGTCGCCGCCCGTCGGTACGGCTTTGGGCCCGCGCGGTCTTAATATTATGGAATTCTGCAAGGCGTTTAATGCGGCCACTGCCAATATGGAGCAAGGGGCCCCGACGCCGGTTACTATTACCGTTTATGCCGATCGCTCCTTTACTTTTATCACCAAGACCCCACCTGTGAGCTATCTTTTGAAAAAAGCAGCAGGGATCGACAAGGGTTCAAGCACTCCTGGCCGCGATATCAAGGGCAAGGTGACTATGGCGCAGATTCGGAAGATCGCAGAAACCAAGATAAAAGATACCAATGCGGCGGATATCGATGCTGCCGCACAAATGGTGCGCGGCTCTGCCCGTGCCATGGGTTTGGAAGTGGTGGAGTAAGATAATGGCACAGCATGGCAAGAAATACCGAGCGACTGCAGAAAAGATTGATCCCGACCAAACCTACGCGCTAACCGACGGGGTGAAGATTGTGAAGGGTGGCGCCAAGGCCAAGTACGATGAAACCATCGAGATCGCTCTTAATCTCGGGATCGATCCGCGGCACGCCGATCAACAAGTGCGGGGCGTCGTGAATCTTCCAGGCGGAACGGGCAAAACGGTGCGTGTTATTGTTTTTGCCCGTGGCGATAAGGCCGATGCCGCCAAGGCAGCGGGTGCCGACCATGTGGGTGCCGAGGATTTAGCCGAAAAGGTGCAAGGTGGTTTCACCGACTTTGATCGTTGTATCGCCACGCCCGATATGATGGCTTTGGTGGGGCGTCTCGGTAAAGTATTGGGTCCCCGTGGCCTTATGCCAAACCCCAAGCTCGGCACTGTGACTGCCGATGTTGCGGGCGCTGTGAAAGCCGTTAAGGGCGGTCAGGTTGAATTTCGCGCCGAAAAGGCCGGTATCGTTCATGCCGGTGTGGGCAAGGCTAGCTTCACCGAAGATAAAATTACCGCCAATATTAAGGCCTTTGTGGATGCCATCGCTAAGGCGAAGCCAACGGGCGCTAAGGGTACTTACATTAAGAAGATCGCCATCAGCTCGACCCACGGGCCTGGCGTAAAACTCGATATCGCGAGCTGCCTTGGCGGATAGCCAAAGCCTCGCATACCAACATCTCTCACGTAACCCGTGAGAGATTGGGGCGGCGGTTATCGCAAGATACTGTCGTCACCTGTCCGAGACTGCAGGCGCTGCCCCTCAAGGGCTGCTTAAAGGGTTAAACCGCCTGCATAGACGGGACGAAGCAACGGATAAGAGCTTTTAAAACTCTTATGCGCGAACGTCTCGGGACAGGCTTTCACCGGTCTTTGACTGACCCCACAAGGCGAAGGTCAAAGGTCACATGCCAACCGTGTTGGGAGGCCGTTCTGGCTTTTCAACCCGACGAGACGGAGACGGGACCATGCACCGCACACAAAAGCGCGAAGCTGGTCGAAACGTTGCAGCAGACCTTCAACGAAGGCGAGAACTCGTCATCGTAACCCAATCCAATGGGCTTAAGTGGCTGAAGTTACCGAGCTGCGGCAGAAGATGAGGCAGTCACAAGCAGGTTACAAGGTAACGAAGAACCGGCTTGCGAAGATTCGATGAAAGGCACCAAGTTCGAGGGCCTTAACGCGTTGTTCCGGACCCACGGCCATTGCTTGGTCGCATGATCCGGTTTCAGCCGCCAAGGTCACGGTCGAATATGCCAATGCGAACGATAAAGGTTCAAAATCGTTGGCGCGGCTGGGCGACCGGTCGCAACCCCAAGGACATCGAGGCGTTGGCGAAGTTGCCCGAAGCTTGGATGAACTGCGGGTAAACTCATCGGCCTTATCCAAGCCCCAGCGGCCAAGATCGCGCGCGTCGTTCAGGCGCCAGCGGCTCAATTGGCTCGCGTTGTTAACGCCTACGCGACCAAGGGGTCTTAACGCAACCGTTTCCACCTAACTTCAGACGTTCGAATGCAGAGGAGTGAATACAATGGCTGATCTATCAAAGTTGGTTGACGAATTATCAAAGCTGAGCGTTCTTGAGGCCGCCGAGCTTTCTAAGATGCTCGAAGAGTGGGGCGTTTCACGGCTGCGGCTCCGGTCGCGGTTGCCGCCGCGGGCGGTGGCGGTGCTGCTGCTGCTCCTGCGAAGAAGACCGAATTTACAGTGATCTTGGCCAGTTCAGGCGACAAGAAGATCAACGTGATTAAGGAAGTGCGCGCCATCACCAACCTTGGCCTCAAAGAGGCGAAGGATATGGTCGAAGGTGCACCGAAGACCGTTAAGGAAGGCGTTTCGAAAGACGAAGCGCAAAAGATTAAGAAGCAGTTGGAAGAAGCCGGAGCCACTGTTGAGATTAAGTAAGACAAGGGTTTCGCTGTTCCATCGCATAGATGGTCAAGGCATGGATCTGCTTCGGCAGAGACATGGATGAAAAAGGGGGTTCTGGGAAAGAAGGAATATTCCTTCTTTCCCGCGCCTCTTTTCAGAATTTAAGGTTTGCCCGCTTGGGTCGTATTAATTATTCAATTTAGAGGACCGAGGATGACGCTGTCCTTCACCGCTCGCAAACGTATCCGCAAAAGCTTTGGCCGCATTGCCGAGGTGGCTCCGATGCCGAACCTCATCGAGGTTCAGCGCAAGTCCTATGAGGCTTTTTTGCAAATGGATATCCCCGCGCCCGCGCGGACAAATTCAGGGTTACAGGAAGTTTTGAAGTCGATCTTCCCGATCCGTGATTTTTCTGAGCGCGCTCAGCTTGAGTTCGTAAAGTATGAGCTGGAAGAGCCCAAGTACGATGTCGAAGAATGTCAGCAGCGTGGCATGACCTATTCTGCACCGCTTAAGGTCACTCTACGGCTTGTCGTGTGGGATGTAGAGGAAGAGACAGGATCGCGCTCGATCCGCGACATTAAAGAACAAGATGATTACATGGGGGATATGCCCCTGATGACCCACAACGGTACCTTCGTTATCAATGGAACCGAACGCGTCATCGTCAGTCAAATGCACCGCAGCCCCGGAGTGTTCTTCGATCACGATAAGGGCAAAACCCATTCCTCGGGTAAGTATCTGTTTGCAGCGCGCGTGATCCCATATCGGGGATCGTGGCTCGATTTCGAATTCGATGCCAAGGATATCGCCTATGTGCGGATCGATCGCCGTCGTAAATTGCCGGCGACGACCTTGCTCTACGCTTTACCGTCTGCTGCGACCGAAACTTATCTTAAAGAGATCGAGAAGAAAGGCACAACACTAGACCGCCGTTTCATTAACGGTATGTCCAAGGAAGAAATTCTCTCGAATTTTTATGAGTCCGTTACCTACACAGCGACGAAAAGCGGTTGGAAAACCAGCTTCGTCCCCGAAAGAATGCGGGGCCTTAAGTTGACGCGCGAACTGGTCAATGCGGCAACGGGTAAAGTGGTTCTTGAAATTGGTGAAAAAGTTACGCCGCGGATTGCCAAGAAGCTGATCGAAGGTGGACTTAAGGATATCCTCGTTCCTGCCGAAGACATATTGGGCCGTTATTCTGCGGCCGATATGATCGACGAGAAGACGGGCCAGGTCCTCCTTGAAGCTGGTGATGAAATCACCGCCGACACGCTTGCTATGTTTGAAGAGCGTGGCTTCAACAAGATTCAGCTTTTGGCGATCGATCATTTCAATGTCGGTCCGTATATGCGCAACACTATGGCCGTAGATCGCAATGCGGGCCGCGAAGATGCGCTGCTGGATATCTATCGTGTCATGCGCCCGGGCGAGCCCCCAACCCTCGAGACGGCCGAGGCTTTGTTTGCCAATCTATTTTTCGATGTCGAGCGCTACGATCTCTCGGCAGTTGGCCGCGTGAAGATGAATTCACGTCTGAACCTCGAGACCGATGATCAGGTTCGTACGTTGCGTAAACAGGATATCTTGGCGATCCTGAAGGTTTTGATGGAACTTAAGGACGGGCGCGGCGAAATCGATGATATCGATCATCTCGGTAATCGCCGGGTGCGGTCGGTTGGCGAGCTGATGGAGAATCAATATCGCCTAGGTTTGCTTCGCATGGAGCGGGCGATCCGCGAGCGGATGAGCTCGGTCGAGATCGATACGGTTATGCCCCATGACTTGATTAATGCGAAACCTGCTGCTGCGGCTGTGCGCGAATTCTTTGGTTCATCCCAGCTGTCGCAATTTATGGATCAAACGAATCCCTTGTCGGAAATCACCCACAAGCGGCGCCTATCAGCCTTGGGTCCTGGCGGCTTGACGCGCGAGCGGGCAGGCTTCGAGGTGCGCGACGTTCATACGACCCACTATGGCCGGATCTGTCCCATTGAGACGCCAGAAGGTCCGAACATCGGTCTTATTAATAGTTTGGCGACCTTCGCTCGGATCAACCAATACGGCTTTATCGAAAGCCCGTATCGTCTTGTCAAAGGTGGGAAGGTTACGGAAGAGGTGCGTTACCTCTCAGCGATGGAAGAAGGTAAGTATACCATCGCCCAGGCCAATGCGGCCTTGGATAAGAATGGCCGTCTCGCCGATGACTTGGTGAGCTGCCGTAATGCGGGCGAGTATATCGTGTCGCGTCCTGAAGATGTGGATATGATCGACGTTTCTCCAAAACAGCTTGTTTCTGTGGCGGCGGCATTGATCCCATTTTTGGAAAACGACGACGCTAACCGTGCCTTGATGGGCTCGAACATGCAGCGGCAGGCGGTACCCTTAGTGCAAGCCGAGGCTCCGATCGTTGGAACAGGTATGGAAGGTACAGTGGCCCGCGATTCGGGCGCTGCTATTGTGGCACGCCGGTCAGGGATCGTCGATCAAGTCGACGCTACGCGTATCGTTATCCGTGCTGAGGAAAGCTCGAGTGCAGAGCCAGGGGTCGATATTTATAATCTCCTGAAATTCCAACGTTCGAACCAAAGCACCTGCATTACGCAACGCCCGCTCGTTAAGGTTGGAAACACTATCCAGGCCGGCGATATTATCGCCGATGGGCCATCAACCCAATTGGGCGAACTGGCGCTTGGGCGGAATGTTCTTTGTGCCTTCATGCCGTGGAATGGTTATAACTTCGAAGACTCTATCCTGATTTCCGAACGCATTGTTCGAGATGATGTCTTTACGTCGATCCATATCGAAGAATTTGAGATCATGGCGCGGGATACGAAGTTGGGCCAAGAGGAAATTACACGCGATATTCCGAATGTCGGTGAGGAAGCGCTGAAGAACCTCGATGAGGCGGGTATTGTATATATCGGCGCAGAGGTTAAGGCCGGTGATATTTTGGTTGGTAAGGTGACGCCGAAGGGCGAATCGCCGATGACCCCCGAAGAAAAACTCTTGCGCGCGATTTTCGGTGAAAAGGCCTCGGACGTTCGCGATACGTCGCTGCGTGTTCCGCCAGGCGCCTCGGGCACAATCGTTGAAGTTCGTGTTTTCTCGCGTCGCGGGATCGATAAAGATGAGCGTGCTCTTGCTATCGAACGGCAAGAAATCGAGCGTTTGGCGAAAGACCGTGACGACGAACGCGCTATTCTTGAACGGAGTTTCTTTGATCGCTTGAAAGAACTGCTGGTCAATCAAATAGCAGAATCTGGACCAAAGGGATTTAAGTCTGAGGTCAAGATTACGGCGACGGTTCTTTCGGATTATACGCCGGGCCAATGGCGCCAGATCGCCGTCAAGAACGAAAGCAAGCAACAGGAAATCGAAGCGCTCATTAAGCAATTCGACAAGTCGATCGATATCCTGCAGCGGCGCTTTGAAGACAAGGTTGAAAAGTTGCAGCGTGGCGATGAATTGCCACCAGGCGTTCTCAAGATGGTCAAAGTCTTCGTTGCGGTGAAGCGTAAACTGCAGCCTGGCGATAAAATGGCAGGGCGCCACGGAAACAAAGGTGTTATTTCCCGGATTGTTCCCGTGGAAGATATGCCCTATTTGGCCGATGGCACGCCAGTTGACATCGTGTTGAATCCTTTAGGTGTTCCCTCGCGTATGAATGTGGGACAGATCCTTGAAACCCACCTCGGGTGGGCATGCGTGGGTCTAGGGATGCAGATTGGCGAGATCCTGACCAAGCTCGATGGATCGACCGAACCTTTGCGGAAAAAACTTAAGGATATCTACGGCGAGAAAGTTTTCGATACCGAGATCAAATCCTTGGGCGATGATCAAGTGAAGGAGTTGGCAGTCAATCTGAAGCATGGCGTTACGGTTGCGACCCCTGTGTTCGATGGAGCCCGCGAAGAAGATATCGTCGACATGCTGCAACAGGCGGAGCGCAATTCCTCGGGGCAGGTCCAGCTGATTGACGGCCGTACGGGACTACCGTTCGATCGTGAGGTGACGGTTGGGTACATCTATATGCTCAAGCTACACCACTTGGTCGACGATAAGATCCATGCCCGGTCGATCGGTCCGTACAGCCTTGTAACTCAACAACCTTTAGGGGGTAAGGCGCAGTTTGGCGGCCAGCGATTCGGGGAAATGGAGGTCTGGGCCCTTGAAGCCTATGGTGCCGCTTATACCTTGCAAGAGATGTTGACGGTGAAATCCGACGACGTTGCGGGTCGTACCAAGGTTTACGAGGCGATTGTTCGTGGTGACGATAACTTTGAAGCTGGAATTCCCGAATCCTTCAACGTCTTGGTGAAGGAGTTGCGGTCTCTGGGTCTCAACGTCGAATTGAAACAGAAAGAATATTAAGCCGCCCTTGCCCAGCATGGTGTCAAGGATGATTCGGCAAGGAATGGAAGTGGAGATAGGCGATGAATGAGTTGGTCAACCTCTTCGGACAGGCACAGGGTCCACAAAGCTTCGACGAAATTCGCATTTCGATCGCAAGCCCTGAGCGTATTCGCTCATGGTCATTTGGCGAGATCAAGAAACCGGAGACGATCAACTACCGGACCTTTAAACCTGAACGGGATGGTCTTTTCTGCGCCCGTATTTTTGGCCCTATCAAGGACTATGAATGTCTCTGCGGCAAGTATAAGCGCATGAAATATCGCGGCATTGTCTGCGAAAAATGTGGTGTTGAAGTTACTTTATCTAAGGTGCGCCGTGAACGGATGGGCCACATCGAATTGGCTTCGCCCGTCGCGCATATCTGGTTCTTGAAGTCCATGCCCAGCCGCATCGGTTTGTTGCTGGACATGACTCTGAAGGATCTCGAAAAGGTCCTCTATTTTGAAAGCTATGTGGTGGTTGAGCCGGGCCTTACCTCGCTCAAAATGCATCAAACCCTGAGCGAAGAAGAGTTTTTAAAAGCACAAGAAGAATTCGGGGAAGAATCTTTCACAGCATTGATTGGCGCCGAAGCTTTGAAGAAAATGCTGCTCGAGCTTGATCTTGAAACTGAGCGCACGACGCTCCTCGAAGCGCTTAAGGAAACGAGCTCAGAGACCAAGCGTAAGAAATATGTTAAGCGACTGAAGATCGTTGAGTCCTTCGTCCAATCCAGCGCCAAGCCCGAATGGATGATCCTCGATGTCGTTCCTGTGATACCTCCCGAGTTGCGGCCGTTGGTGCCTTTGGATGGCGGTCGTTTTGCAACCTCGGATCTGAACGATCTCTATCGCCGGGTTATCAACCGTAATAACCGTCTGAAGCGTCTGATGGAGCTGCGGGCGCCGGATATTATTGTCCGTAACGAAAAGCGGATGTTGCAAGAGGCTGTGGATGCATTGTTCGACAATGGTCGCCGCGGCCGCGTGATTACGGGTGCCAATAAACGTCCGTTAAAGTCGCTGTCGGATATGCTGAAGGGTAAGCAAGGTCGCTTCCGGCAAAACCTATTAGGTAAGCGCGTTGACTACTCTGGTCGCTCCGTCATCGTCGTTGGCCCTGAGCTTAAGTTGCAGCAATGTGGCTTGCCCAAGAAAATGGCGCTCGAGCTGTTCAAGCCCTTTATCTATGCCAAGCTCGAGCTCTATGGCATGGCATCGACCATCAAGGCTGCCAAGCGGATGGTGGAGAAAGAACGCCCCGAAGTCTGGGATATTCTCGAAGAGGTTATTCGTGAACATCCCGTACTGCTGAATCGAGCGCCTACATTGCATCGCTTGGGTATCCAAGCTTTTGAGCCGGTCTTAATCGAGGGTAAGGCGATCCAGTTGCACCCGCTGGTCTGCACGGCGTTTAACGCCGATTTCGACGGCGATCAGATGGCCGTTCACGTACCCCTATCGCTCGAAGCGCAGCTCGAAGCGCGGGTTTTGATGATGTCGACCAACAACATCCTCTCCCCCGCCAATGGCAAGCCGATTATTGTGCCATCCCAGGATATTGTCTTGGGGCTTTACTATATTACCGTTGAACAGGCGGGAGCCCCGGGCGAAGGGATGTCCTTCATCGACATTGGGGAAATCCAGCAGGCTTTGGATGCAGGAGTTGTGACTCTGCATTCTAAGATCTCGGCTCGGTATAAACGCGTCGATGAACAAGGCAAGATGATCACCCAGCGTGTTCAAACGACACCGGGGCGGATGTTGCTTTCTGAAATCTTGCCGCATAACCCTAATATCCCGTTCAGTTTGATCAATCGGTTGCTGACCAAGAAGGATATCACCAACATTCTCGATGCGGTCTATCGCCATTGTGGTCAGAAGGAAACCGTCATCTTCGCCGACCGGCTGATGCAGATCGGTTTCTCTCACGCCTGCCGCGCCGGTATCTCTTTTGGTAAAGATGATCTTGTTATTCCAGTGGCCAAAAAGAAATTGGTGGCCGAAGCCAACGAACAGGTCAAAGAATTCGAACAGCAGTATCTCGATGGTTTGATCACCCAAGGTGAAAAGTACAATAAGGTGGTTGACGTATGGTCGCGCTGTACCGAACGCGTTGCTGAAGAAATGATGAAGGTCATGCAGCAACCTGGTACGCAGGGCGTGAACTCGGTCTATATGATGGCGCATTCGGGAGCGCGGGGTTCGGCGGCGCAGATTCGCCAACTTGCCGGAATGCGGGGCCTGATGGCCAAGCCGTCGGGTGAAATTATCGAAACACCGATTATTTCGAACTTTAAAGAAGGCCTGACGGTGCTTGAGTATTTCAATTCGACTCACGGTGCCCGTAAAGGTTTGGCGGATACGGCGCTTAAGACGGCTAACTCGGGTTACCTAACTCGCCGTTTGGTCGACGTTGCTCAAGATTGTATCATTCTCGAAGATGATTGTGGCACCGAGGAAGGCTTGCGGCTGCGCGCCGTCATCGATGGCGGTGAAGTGGTCGAGCCTTTGGTCGAACGGGTCCTCGGCCGTACAGCTTGTGAAGATATCGTTGATTCAGCAACCAGTGCTATCGCCGTTAAGAAAGGCGATATGATCGACGAGGTTGCGATCGAGAAAATAGAAAAAGCGGGGATTAACGAAATTAAGATCCGCTCGGTCTTGACGTGTAAGACTAAAATCGGGGTCTGCGCCAAGTGCTATGGGCGTGATCTTGCCCGCGGAACTCCTGTGAATATGGGTGAAGCGGTTGGTGTCATCGCCGCCCAGTCGATTGGCGAGCCAGGGACCCAGCTGACAATGCGGACCTTCCACATCGGGGGTGCCGCACAGCGGGGTGCAGAGCAGTCTAATATTGAAGCGATCGCGGATGGTGTGATCGAGATTCGTAACCGGAACGTCGTTCAGAATTCGGATAAGATCTTGATTGTCATGGGTCGGGGCACGGAGGTTATCTTAAAAGATACAGCCGGTCGCGAGCGTGCACGGCACCGTGTTCCCTATGGTGCTCGGCTTCTGGTCGACGATAAAACCAAGGTTCAAAAAGGTGATAAACTTGCCGAGTGGGATCCCTATACCATTCCGATTATTACCGAAAAGGACGGTATGGCCAACTATGTTGACCTGATCGAAGGTATCTCGATGCGCGAGGTTATGGATGAGGCTACAGGTATTGCCAGTAAGGTGGTGGTAGATTGGAAGCAACAGCCACGCGGCGCGGATTTGCGGCCACGGATCACCTTGCGGAATTCGAAAGGTAAGGTCATTGAACTCGCCAATGGTGCTGAAGCGCGGTACTATATGTCCGTCGATGCGATCCTCTCGGTCGAAAATGGTGCTGCGGTTAAGGCGGGGGATGTTATTGCGCGTATTCCACGGGAATCGACGAAAACGCGCGATATTACAGGTGGTTTGCCTCGGGTTGCTGAGCTGTTTGAGGCACGGAAACCCAAGGATTTTGCCATTATTTCGGAAATCCCTGGCCGCGTCGAGTTTGGCAAGGATTACAAGACAAAGCGGCGTGTCATTGTTCGTCCGATGGACAGGGATGCCGAGCCTATGGAGTACTTAATTCCAAAAGGTAAGCACATCGCCGTTCAAGAAGGAGATCACGTCGAGAAGGGCGATCCGCTCATGGACGGTAACCTTGTTCCCCACGATATCTTGAATGTCATGGGGGTCGAGGCGCTAGCGCATTATCTGATCAACGAGATCCAAGAGGTCTATCGTCTGCAAGGCGTGAAGATTAACGATAAGCATATCGAAGTTATCGTTCGTCAGATGTTGCAGAAAATCGAGATCTCCGATCCAGGCGACACAACCTTCCTTGTCGGTGAACAGATCGATCGTGAAGAGTTCGTACGTGTTAATGATGATACGTGTAAGGAGAATGGTCGTCCAGCCGTGGGTAAGCCCGTATTGCAAGGCATTACTAAAGCTAGCCTGCAGACGAACTCATTTATTTCAGCAGCTTCCTTCCAAGAGACGACTCGCGTGCTAACCGAAGCAGCGGTGTCGGGCAAGGTAGATACCTTAGATGGGCTGAAGGAAAATGTTATCGTGGGTCGTTTGATTCCTGCGGGAACAGGATCAGTTGTCAACCGCCTCAAACAGGTTGCGGCGGCTCGGGATCGCGAAATGGCCCGCTTAGCTGAAGAAAAAGCCAAGGCTGCTAGTAGTGTTGAGGAAGAAAAGTCTGCCGAAGTAGCTTAAGCTGAGGTATTAGAAGTAAAAAGGGTATAGCCGCGGCTATACCCTTTTTACTTTATATGTGTCGAAAGCTAATGATTTAGATCATGGCTAAGATCTTCACGATTGGTCAGGAAAAAGCATCTCTTGATCAATTCTTGGCAAAGCTTTGCCAAGAATTGATCAGTCTACTAGTGGATATTCGGTCTATACCGTGGTCTCGGCGTCCCGAGTTTTCTGGAACTGGGCTAAGTCAAAATCTAGAAGCTGCAAAGATCCACGATCTTCATCTAAAAGCATTGGGTAATCCGGCCGAAGGCCGAATAGCCGCGAAGTCAGGTGATCGAAGAGAATATCATCGAATTTTTCTTGCTCACTTACAAACGGCCGCAGTCCAAGAAGCGCTTGTAAAAGTAAGGAAATATGCAAAAACACAAATACCTTGCCTTCTCTGCTATGAGCGATATGCCGAACACTGTCACCGATCTCTCGTGACTGCTGCGCTAAAATCCCAAGAGATACCAAATCTCCAAATTATCGACCTTGTGCGGGGAACCTTGCTTTAGAAACACGAATCGTATCTCGAATTAATCTTTATGATACGATTTTCGATTCTTATGCCAATGCTGCTCTAAAGCTCTGCTCTTCTAAGCTGTTAAGTTGTTCCTCTGTATATCTTCATATCTTCATAAAGCGATGGAAGTCCATTTGGTGCACGCCTTCAGATCATAAATCTGTATTCATTATCTTCAAGGCGCACCAGGTCTTAGGTTATGAGTGAAGCGGACAGATCGAAAATTGACATAATATTTTCCTCATTCAAGTGAATATAGAGAGCGTAAGTATAGACATCATTTGGATCCTCTTCAAAACGTGATCCAATAAGCTCTATCCCTTCACGATTTTCCTTAACGCGATTTTCAGGGAACATCTACAGAGGCGCTGTGTTTCATAAAGAGGCGTTCTTAATCCTTTTGAAGGTCGAAAACATGAATCAAAAGAATCAACAGAACCAAGCTGATCAAAATCGCTCACGGGATAAGGAGGGGCGTTTTGAATCCAAGCAAAAATCAGGTCAAAGTTCTTCCGGGCGCTCGCGTCAAGGTTCTTCGGGCCAAGGTTCTTCGGGCCAAGGTTCTTCGGGCCAAGGTTCTTCGGGCCAAGGTTCTTCCGGGCGCTCGAACGATAATTCACGTCGGGGAGAAAAATAGACCTTCTGGCGAAAGCCGTCAGCGATGATTGCCCGAGGCTAACAGATGAGGTTAACAGGTGAAGCTAACAGGCTCTTGACCTATCTCAGTCTGTTAGCCTCTAGCCTCGATAGTGAGAATGATGAGGTTTCTGATGTTGTGTGCTGTTCCCCCGCTCCAATCCATCCGTATTCCAGCTAAGCCCAAAGTGCCAGTAAATCCCAGTGATTCAGGCCCTCTGCGGCCCCCATCTCTACCGGATGAGTTACGAGATTTGCCGCGAATTCTTCCCGGCACAGTGCCTATAGTACCTCAGAAAATCCCGATGTTCCTTCTTCCGGAGATCTAAGTGATCGAATTTGGAAACGCAGTTGCATGCGCACTTTGATATTCCTCTTTAGTGAAGGAGGCGAAGTTTGCGTAAAAATGCAGAGGCAAAGGTTCGCTGATTTGCGGTTCCCTCCCGCTGTAAATCATCGGGCCTTTTCCTTATGAAAGGGAACCAACCGCAGGATATCTCGTTGTGAATGCAAGGTATAAAAACAAAAAGGAGGCCATAATGACCAGTAAACTCAAGCTTACTACTGCGGCCACTATTCTTGTAATGGCCCTAACAGGGCCTGCGTTTGCGCAAACGATGGACTCACAAACTCCTCAGGGAACAATGCCTAAGAGTAACACTGCCGTCGATGCCAATACTCTTATCGGGAAAAGCGTTGTCAATGCCGAAGGTGATACTGTTGGTGAAATCGAAACCGTAATCGTCAGTGATAGTGGCGCTATAGAAAACGTCATTATTGATGTGGGAGATTGGCTGGCATCCTCGAAGCTTATTTCCGTGGCTCGGGAAGATTTAACTATTTCGCCGGATGGTAAAACAGTTACGGCTCTCAATCTTACGCGGGAAAGTGGAACCAGCGCTCCAGCCTATACCTATACTGACGAATCATGGCGCGGGCATGTTGTGACTCGTTCGGGGAAACCTTATACTTCCTCCTCCACCTATTCTCCCTCTTCTGGTTCTTCTGCTGGCTCAATATTTGGTCGGGCAGTTATGAACCCAAATGGGACATTGAATACAAGTCAACTTATTGGACTAGATATTCAGGGTACCCAGAATGAAAAAATCGGCGACGTGAGTGAAATTATCATGACCAAAGATGGCCAAGTCGATGGCGTTGTCGTTGATGTAGGTGGTTTCTTGGGTGTTGGTGCTCGCCCCGTGCGTATTGGATGGCAAGATCTTACGTTATCGGGCCAGGGCGATAACGTCACTGCCAAAGTCAATTATACAAAAGACCGCTTAGAGCAAATGCCTGAGTATAAAGCCTCGGCCGAGCGCTGACCTAAGAGAGACTCAAAATTTTCTTGGTGAGTGGAGATGTTATTAAAGGCACCCCGAAGGGTGCCTTTAATAATCCGTTACACAGCGGGTGGAGCGGGTGGTCGGCGACCCGAGATGAAATAGGCGATGAGAGAAGCAACAAATACTACAAGAAAAACAAAGAAAAGAATCTGCGCAATCTCTGCGGAAGCCGAAGCGATGCCTCCAAACCCAAAAAGACCAGCAATTAAAGCGAGGATAAAAAAGGCTATAGCCCACCGTAGCATGACAATAACTCCTCTGAACTGTTAATCGTTCACTTATCGAATAACGTTCTCTCTCTTTGCAGGTTCCATGAGGTGAACTCCACTAGGAAGGGTTCCAGAAGCTTCTACCTAATCTTGTAATCGAGAATTGGAACTTTTCTATGTCTTCGCCGTTTTTTTAAGGCCCTAGATAAGGAATATGCGGAGAGAAAAGATGGGACATATGTCAGCGAATGAATCATCGAAGATGATTAATAAGCTTAACGCCGAATTAGAGGACATAAAGGATAGATTGACTCAAGCAGGAGACCAAGTCCGCAGCACCGTCGAGAAAAATCCAATAGCAGTCTTATGTGCGGCGCTGGGAGCCGGATTTATTGCAGGCTTTCTTCTGCGGCGGCGTTAGGTATCAAAGGATTGGCCATAGACCAAAGAGAATATAAAGATGGTTGATCGCCTATTCCTCTTTATAACGTATATTCTGGCCTTTATCGCGAGTCTTCTCTTCGCTACCTACGCAATAATAATAGCTTTGTCGCCAGTTATAGGTATCGTTGAAACGTGGTTTCTTGTTGCCTTTATCTATGCACTCTGCGGAGCGCTTCTTTTTCTTATCGCACAGAAACCAACGCGCGGTACCCAAGAAAAAGCCACTCCTTGGGCACCTTTTATTCCTATCGCTGAGCGAGGTTTACATAGCCTTCTTCGTATAATCCAAAACAATCCTTTAATCTTTATGAGCCTTGCCGCAGTAGCGATTGCACTCTTGGCGCGCAAAGAGGATGAGTCATCTTAATTTCGGCAAGGTGATTCGAATAGCCGTGCCGTGGCTTCGGTCGACAAAAACCTTCCCACTTAACTGTCGAACGTAACCCTCGATAAGAAGCCGGCCTAAGCCTTCATGCTCCTCGTCGCGAGACTCAAGCTCGAAACCCCCAACGCCATCATCGGAACAGATTAAGCTTATAGACCCATCGTTATTCGTTCTTAGGATGACAGAAACATTTCCCTCTGTTCGGTCGGTAAAAGCATGCTTAAAGGCATTGGTGACAGCTTCAGTAATCAGCATGGCCAAGGTTACAGCGGTTTCTGCAGTGACGGTAAGGGCAGGTACCTCGGTGCGAATGTTGATACGCCGATCGGGGCTTGCCATAAGGCCTTGTAGTTGAGTTGTGAGAGGTTGGATAAAGCCATCCAATCTGACAACCTGTAGTTCTTCTGTTTCGTAAAGGCTTTTATGGACAAGGGCTAGGGCATTAATCCGGCTCCGCATGCCGAGAACCACGTTACGCGCAATTCCTTCACGCAAAGATCGCGCTTGAAGATTAATAAGGCTAGAGATGATTTGTAGATTATTTTTAATGCGGTGATGAATTTCCTTGATAAGGATATCGCGGTGCAGGAGCGCATCGCTTAGTTGAGCATTCCGCGCGTCGAGCGTTTCCATCATTCCTGTTAACGACCGCGCTAGCTCACCCAATTCTTCCGGAGCCTCGGTAAAGGAAATAGATCTATCGGCAATCCGCCCAGAAATGAAAGAACCGGCAAGCTGCCGAAGTTTGTGTACCCACCGAATAACAAGACGATTCGTCGCTGCCCAGGCCGTTGCCATGGCAGCAAACCAGATGATGGTAGGAATAGCAAGGCGTGTCGCAAGCTTGACTCTCAGCCAGCCGAACAATGATTGTGAGGGTTCCCCTAAAATAGCAAAGAGATTATTGGAAGCGAGGGGTATGACTGTAAAGATAAACTCATCCCCATCAACGCCATGGCCTCTGTTAATAGAGACACTATTCTCCGAGTCACGAGCGGATTGGTTATTTAAAAGCGAAGGTAAGGATTGTGGGAAAGCACCGCTTAAGGGTAAAAAATTACCTTTGGAATCGCTGATAGCAAGAAAAGTTCCATCGGGAGCATCTTTTAGGCTGCGTAACCGGGCCAGCGCTGACAGATCGAGAGAAAGCGCAACAACCCCAGTTATTTCTTCATCGTCTCGAAATAGAGGAATCGCTGTGATAACAGTTCTTTCTGGTAACAGAGCGTTCATTAGCAAGTTGCTAACGACGAAATCTTTCCCAGACATGATAGCTTCGAACCACGGGTGGTTCTTGAGATTGATGGATGGATTAATGGCGCGACTGCTGCATTTTATATTGCCAGTAGGATCAGTGACGACCGCGAGAGTAAATTCAGGAAGTTTTTGCAGGGCACTACGTAAGTCTTCTGAGCATACGGATGTAAGCATCCACTTGACATTAGGCTGGCTGGACAAAGCTGTGAGAGCTGTGCGCGCGTTTGAAATAAGATTCTGATGCTCAAGGGTTATAAGTCTCGCAGCTTGATTTAAGTTTTTCTCTAACAGAGTGCGCTCAGAGAAATAATCCGAATAAGCTTGACCGATACCGAGAGTGGCAGGTGGTGCCAGAGCTAGGGCAAGAATCAGAACCATTCGGGAGCGTAGAGAGCGCCCACGCATTAAAGTAGAAAACCAGGTCATTCACCTTCTCGATCGGCAGGAACTCCTAAGGGAGGAGCGATCGATTGTGTAGATAATGTTTTGCTAGGTACTGTGGGCTGTGACGGTAGATTTTCGGATATAGACCTCCCCTCCATATAATTCATCAGAGCACGACGCGCTCGGGAGACGCGACTCTTTATAGTCCCTATAGCGCATCCGCAAATCGTCGCAGCTTCTTCATAGGAATACCCGCTTGCTCCGACAAGAATAATAGCCTCGCGCTGTTCGGTCGGCAGAAGGGAAAGGCCGTGTCGTAGCTCTTTTAACTCTAGACCATTTTGCTGTTGAGGAGCAATCTCAAGTCGTTGCGCATAAAGACCATCGGGATCTTCGACTTCGCGAGACTTCTTTCGAATACTCGAATAGAAACTATTGCGTAAGATGGTAAAAAGCCAGGCCTGCATATTCGTACCAGGCTGGAAGCTATCGCGGTTATTCCAGGCGCGGAGTAGCGCTTCTTGAGTCAAATCGTCGGCGAGCGCCATGTTGCCGCATAGTGAGCGTGCAAAAGCACGAAGATTAGGTAAAAGCCTCAGGAACTCACTCTTAAAATCAGGTGACGTCATGATTTTGTGCCCTGGATCGTCTTCTGCCATACGGCATTATTTAGTTTTGCGCTATCGTGCCGTTTTTTTTTCGGCGATATCGAGCTTCTCTAATAGTTCTTTGAAGCTATCCGGGATTGGAGACTCAACCGTTTCTTGGTAGAGTTGCTGAAGACTTCGGCTAAGCCAATCTGGATGAATAGCAGGCTTTGCGTTTTTTCCGGGAGAAACAGGAAGCGGCGAGTGGTTATGGTTGATGTGCGTATTAGCGTCCTGAGAAGATTTTTCTTCAGACGAAGTAGCGACCGCTCCTGAGTCTAAGGGGAGAGAATTCGTAAAGGTTGAGGACTCTGACTGAGCTTCGGATGACGTGAATAAGCCCGGTTGTGGTTTACCAGGCTTTTGGGTGTCCGGCTCATAATTCTCTTTCTCGCGATTGCGATCAGCCATGTTTTTGCTCACTTAATACGAAAGCGCGCGGTTTCGATTATCCCCTTGTTTCTTTTTATTTTCAATCGCTTAATTGGTGGCATTTCGGTTCAGAAACGGTTCGTTAACCATAGCGTAACGTCCTATATATGGGTTTGTTCCAAATTTAATTAATTTTTTAACGGAACCATCTGGCGCGTCAGGAATTTCCCTCGGAAGCATTGCTGTAATATAGTTGAACATATGGGATAGTTGAACAATAGTTGAACATATGGGCTTGCCTGGTGCATGTGCAAGTTACGCTTAGGTTTAGCGGAGGAAATTGGGCTTAGCGGAGGGAATATGTCGCTTTCATCGGAAGTTGCGCCTGAACTGCCCTTTCTGCGGCGCTACGCACGTGCTTTGACGGGTAATCAGAGAAGTGGCGATGCTTACGTTCAGGCAACACTTGAAGCCTTAGTCGCCGATCCAACTCAGCTTATTGTAAAAGGTTCCCCACGGCTTCCGCTCTATCGTTTTTTCCATACAATTTGGGATTCGACCCATATCGGTGGTCTATCGGAGATAGACGACACTCTTGCACGTAAGACCGCCCATGCGCGATTAAGTAGCTTGGTGCCAGAACGGCGTCAGGCTCTGCTATTAACGGCACTCGAAGGCTTTTCCCACGAAGAGGCGGGGCATATTCTTAATCGCACGCCCAATGAAATCCATCATCTTATTGATGCGGCTATGATGGATATTTCGCGCGAAACCAGTACGGAAGCTCTTATTATCGAGGATGAGCCCGTTATCGCTTTGGATCTTGCTAATATTGTCAAGGAATTAGGACATAAGGTTATTCAAATTGCGAGTACGCGTGATGAAGCTGTTAAGGCCGCGCGCCGACATAGGCCGGGGCTTATCCTGGCAGATATAAAGCTTGCAGACGATAGTTCGGGCATCGATGCTGTTAAATTGATCCTCGCCCAGGTGCAGGTGCCAGTCATATTTATCACAGCATACCCAGAGCGTCTTTTAACGGGCGATCGCCCCGAACCCACCTTTCTTATTTCCAAACCGTTTTTGACGGATACCGTCAAGGTGGCAATCAGTCAGGCTTTGTTTTTTCACACCCCCAGCACCGAAGCTGTCGCTCTGGCGCGATAATAGTCGTCGGCCCCGAGGAATATCAAAATAAAGAAGGATTAAAATAAGAGGAATCAAAATAAAGAGGACGTGCGTCCTCTTTATTTTTTGCTATCAATTGCGATGCATCCAATCGTCAAGATCGCGCTTAGCTCGGTCGCGCTCAATCCCGTACCGTTCTTGGATACGACCGATAAGCTGATCTTGTTTCCCTTCAATCAGGTCGAGATCGTCGTCCGTAAGCTTGCTCCATTGTTGTTTGATTTTTCCCTTAAACTGTTGCCAGTTACCTTCGACAGTATCCCAATTCATTCTCGGCCTCCGTTTCTATAAAATGGCATTGCCTCATGAAGGTAAACGCGACGGAGCCCCTGCGGTTCCCGAACTATAGAACCGAAGGTGTCTTGCGCATCAATGACATAGAGTAGTTACCAAGCGATCGGTATGCGTAAAAGTATCGGCGCCTTGAGGTTATTAACTGAGGTCATGAATTGAAAAACACCCCTTTAATAGCCAGGGCCAGTACGATCAATAGACCGATAATCGCAAGATTTAAAGAAACCAAAAGAATAATGCGAACATGGCCGCTGGTTTCCCCGGATCGGGCCTCTTGGGTTGAAAGACTCGGTGTCGGAGGAGGAGAGGGAGGGGGAAGAGGCGGCGCTGGAGAAATCCTTGCCATAGAATCTCCTCTTAAGGCGAAGGAGGTGACGGTACTCTTCGCGGCCAAGTACCGTCACCGAAAGGAGCACGTCGAGGGGGAATCAACAATGCTCCGTCTTAGGGGCTTGGTCTGAATAACCTTCAAGGCTGAATTCCGTTCCGTTTGGCAGTGAATTTTTTTTAATAATATTATCAAATATTTAACCCTACATCCGGTCATGGAAACCTAACCTACAGAGAGAACAGAAGAATCGGAACATCCTCTGTTTATAAGGCTGCAATACCGCACCTCATTATAAGGCTGCAATACCGCTCACCCGCTCAACGGAAAATATTGCCCGGTGGAATGACGATAATCCCGCTCGAATACAGCTCTCCGGGTGCTCTAGGATCGAAAGGGGATGAGATCGATCAATAACTGATGAAGATCAGAGAGAGCGCACCGAATACGGAGGATAAAATTCGCATTTCTATCCGATCGATCTAAGTTGGTTGATACGCGATTAAAAAAGATAGTGTGCCCTAGCGTAACCGCGCTATAGTGACTTCAAGAACTTATATCGTTTCTGAATTCCTTGAAATGGATGGTGGGTGCGACAGGGATTGAACCTGCGACCCCTGCCGTGTGAAGGGCCTGCGCGCTCGTGAAAAAATGGCGACTTTGGGAATATGCCGAAGCTGCCGATAAATATTCTAAATAGGTCTATGCTGGTAGGGTTAAACTGCCCGGCTTAGTCCAAAAGCGTGCGCGCGAAGCCATAATTTTTCTAAGTTAGATAACGTAGTCATACACCGGTTGATAAACTTCGCCAGTATTCCCGAAACAGTTGGCCGCATTTTAAATCATTTCGAATCTCGAATACTGCATTATTTTTAATTCCGCCTAAAATAGAAAATACAGAAGCCTTTACATCGAAGCAGTCGCTCTCAGACATGCCTAAAGCAGTCGCGTATACTTTCCTTGCCCTACATTTTTTGTCTGGATTCAGTAGTTCGAGGTTTTGCCTATGAAAAGCAAAGCCTAAAAATACAATTATTTCAGCCTCTATCAAACAGTTTCGTAGCTCAGTCAATTCCTCCTCGTCTTTAGTGCTTTCAGAGAATGTTTTAATTTTCGGAATGATGTCTAACAATTTGCTATATTGACTTCCACCGAACGGAATTGAACCCTTACCAGGTTGCTGCCACGGAAGATCTCCAACGCAACCGTACGGATGAATTATCTTCAATTTTTTCATTAAATTTGTAACAACGTCCTCTTTTATGTGATAATAATCTTTTATAGCTTCATGCAAGTAATGTGTTATGCAGCGATCATAATTAAAATTAACAATCGTCACATTTTCAAAAAGCTTATCGACCTCCGGTTCTGTGACGTTCTCCGTAAGAAGCTTAAAAAAACCGGAAAACCAAGTTTTCCTAATTTTAAATAGTCAATTTTTTCATCATCAAAATTTTTACAGTTTATAGCGCTTTCATTCTCCTTTTTCAGAATGCAATCAACAATGCCTAACTTGCCGCATGTTTCCATATACTTATCATGGCGATGCGCGTGCAATGCGTTATCGATTGATATGCTATTTGGCAATGTTAATGAGAGACGCTTCGCTGCGTTCAAATATTGGCCTAAATCCTGACGAAAATTGTTCTTGATGGTTAAATATACTTCCCGGTCAGTCTCGCCCAGATTTATAGGATCTTTGGGATACCCTTCGAATTTAAAAGTTAGCTTATTAACTAGCATTTCTATCAGCTCTTCCCCAGTCGGAAGTTTGACCTCCTGACTTGAGCCGGCTCCTAATATAAATAATACTTTTGATCTAAACATTAGTTTTCGTAGTTATAAGTCAGCATTGAAAGTTATTTGCTTTGGGGGTTTGGCGGTGCCATAAAATTATCGGCTTAAGCACCCGACGCAACTAACTTTTCAGGCTAGCACCATAGGCAGGTTACTTAAATAGATCGGCAACCTTAGTCCCGACTGCGGTTTCTACCTTCACCTATATTGGTACCGGCTATCGTCACCGTACTTGCCATCTCCTTCGTACCAAGTAGCCCAAATTCTCACCCCCGTGTAATAAAAGTTCTACGCCGCTCTAGGCGTAACCTCTTTGGTGACGATTTTCCCCAGTTTGTCACGAACAACATCAAGCTCATATTGGCTTTGCAAGCCTAGCCAAAATTCTGCAGATGTACCTAGGTAGCGAGATAGGCGAAAGGCCGTCTCGGCCGTTATGGATCGATTACCAGCGATAATGTTTGTAATCCGTGTAAGAGGGACACTAAGGTCTTTGGCAAGACGGTACGGGGTAATTCCTAGCGGCTCAATAACATCATGCAGAAGAATCTGGCCGGGGTGGATAGGGGGGATCTTCTTCCCGGTAACAATGTCATCAAGTTTAATCTTGCCCGCCAGGAGGTCTTCACGAGTTATAAGACCTTCCCCTTTTTTAGTGGTAATCGACGATTTCGACTTCGTAGGCATGACCGTTTCTCCAATAAAAGCATACGCGAAATTGATTATTTATCCGACTGCTGAACTGGCCCTTGCGATCACCTTTCAGGGGTTCTAATCGATTCCCTGGAATCAAGCCAAGAACGTCCGGACTCGCTGCCTGATCAAGCGTTCTCAATTTCTCGGCGGCAACCTGGCTAACGTTTGGACCAAATTTCGAGTTTCGTTTCTTAAGAAAACCGCTGCCGTGTAACGGTTTTGAAAGTCTTGATCATGTAGGTAGCGTATCACGTTACTATAGTAACGTCAAGCGGTATCATTATACTATTAGTTAGGGTGTGTGGTGTTAAAGGGTATTTTTAACTGCCCCATAACTGCCCCAGATTTTCTATATGTGAGCTAAGTAGCAATTAATTTCACTGGTGGGTGCGGCGGGGATTAGCCTGCGACCCCTGCCGTGTGAAGGCAGTGCTCTCCCGCTGAGCTACGCACCCGCTTGGGCGGTAGCGGTATAAGGCGAGGGGTGAAAGATCTTGTCAAGAATTAGTATGGAGAACCTAAGATACACGTTACGGGATTTGGGTCAGAAGTGTCGGTAAATCTTCCATCCGATGGATCAGATAGTCCGCCCCGAGTTGATCTGGTGGCATGCGCGCATAGCCATAGCTCACCGCAACCATAAGGACTTGCGCAGAGCGGGCCGTCGCTACATCCATAGGGCCATCTCCAATGTAAATCGCCTGCTGAGGCGTATGGCCGAGCCTGAATGGCTTCGATCAGAGGTTCCGGCCGCAGCTTACGTTGCGGTAACGTCGTAGTTTTAGGATTTCAGTCTAAGAATCCATCACCTTCTTTAATCGATTTTCCTCTATCAGTTCTGACTGTTTTGGCAGAAGAGCGGTAGCCAAACCGTGTGTCATAATAAGTTCATATACGAGCAATATAAAGGGACCAGGATTTGCGATATGGATCACAAGCGCGCTGATAACAAGGTGTTGACAATCGTTCGGCAGAGTGCTGCCCACCAACGTTTGTTCACAAGATTCTACGCTACGTCTAATCAGCGCATCCAGCGTATCCGTCGAGCTGGCAGTAAATTGGGTTCGGCACCGCCGTACATCTCTTTTGTTAGTCGTTCCACCTTACTGCAATTATGGAGAGATTCTGTGAAAAAATTGTTCCATACCGTAGCGGCGATCGGTATCGCTTTAGCGGCCACGTTAACGACCGCCTCCGCAGCTGAAATTTCCGGCGCCGGCGCTACCTTTCCGTACCCGATCTACGCCAAGTGGGCTGACGCCTACAAGAAAAAGACCGGCATCGGCCTGAACTACCAGTCGATCGGTTCTGGCGGCGGTATCAAGCAGATCAAGGCGAAGACCGTCACCTTCGGTGCTTCCGATGCGCCGCTGGAGGGTGAAGAACTGGAAAAGTTCGGTCTAGTACAGTTCCCGATGGTGATGGGCGGCATCGTGCCGGTCGTTAATCTCAAGGGCATGAAGTCGGGTGAACTGGTCCTCGATGGCCCGACCCTCGCCAACATCTTCCTTGGCAAGATCACCAAGTGGAATGACAGTGCGATCAAGGCGCTGAACCCAGGTGTGGACCTACCGAGCATGGCCATCGCGGTTGTGCACCGTTCTGACGGATCCGGTACCACCTTCAACTTCTCCTACTACCTGGGCGATGTTAGCGCCCAGTGGAAGAAGGACGTCGGAGTCGGTACGTCGCTAGAGTGGCCGGTCGGCATAGGCGCGAAGGGCAATGAAGGCGTCGCCAACAACGTCGCTAACACCGATGGTTCCGTTGGCTATGTCGAATATGCGTACGCGCTACAGAACAAGCTGACCTATACCAATATGAAGAACAAGGACGGTCACGTGGTTTCTCCAACCGCCGATGCCTTCAAGGCGGCAGCCGCCAATGCCGACTGGAACTCCAAACCGGGCTATGGCGTGATCCTGGCCAATCAACCGGGTGCCGCATCTTGGCCGATGACCGCCGGTACCTGGATTCTGGTCTACGCCAAACCGGCGGATGAAGCCGCAACCAAGCAGGCGCTGGAGTTCTTCGACTGGTGCTACAAGAATGGCGCCGATATGGCCTCCGAGCTGGACTACGTGGCGATGCCGCCGAACGTGGTCAAGTTGGTTGAAATGACCTGGAAAAAGAAATTTCCGGATACTAATATCCATCCACAAGGGGAGAAAGGCATCATGTGATGCCTTTTCTTCTTTTCTTCCTCCTTTCTGTCTAAAATCCTGGGAAAAGGTGGAGCGTTGGGAGCATTGGTTAAAAGGTGGAGCGTTGGGAGCATTGGTTATTTGATGCTTGCGGTTCAAGTTCAAAAAAACACAAGGAAATTGCAGGTTTGTTGCCCGATCGATAAGAACGTGACAATGAACACTGACAGATCCCACGCCGCAGCTTCGTCATTCATGGCTGCGCCGGACTCCAGCGATCGTCCCATTGTTTTATGCAAGTTGCGACGGTTCGATATCTTTTCCATGGCCTTACCGGGGCATCCACCATAGTGGTGCTGGCTGTTCTAGTGCCCATTATCTTCTCGCTGATCAACGGTTCTATGCCCGCACTGCGCCAATTCGGTTTCAGTTTTCCGATCACCCAGGCTTGGAATCCAGTGCGCGAACAGTTCGGCGCCTTGGCGCCCATATACGGCACGCTGGTAACTTCCGCGATCGCCATGGTGATCGCGGTGCCACTCAGCCTGTTGATCGCGATGTTCCTGACCGAGTTGTGTCCGATCTGGCTGCGCCGACCGATCGGCACCGCGATCGAACTGCTGGCGGCCATCCCCAGCATTATTTACGGTATTTGGGGGCTGTTCGTGTTCGCGCCATTCCTGCAGCGACACGTGCAGCCTGTTTTGATTGACATGTTCGATGGTGTGCCAGGCCTCGAAAATCTGTTCGCCGGACCGCCTTACGGCATCGGCGTGCTCACCGCAGGGTTGATCCTGGCGATCATGGTGCTGCCGTTCGTCACCTCGATCTCGCGCGATGTTTTCAACAATACACCATTGGTCCTCAAGGAAGCTGCCTACGGCATGGGTTGTACGACCTGGGAGGTCTTCAAGGACATCGTCATCCCATACTCGCGGGCCGGCGTGGTTGGCGGCATCATGCTTGGTCTGGGGCGCGCTCTGGGGGAAACCATGGCGGTGACCTTCGTGATCGGTAACGCTCACCGGATTTCAGGATCAATCCTCGCCGCCGGCACGACGATTTCGGCGACCATCGCCAACGAATTCACGGAGGCCGACGGCGATCTCTATACGTCGTCGCTGATTGCGCTGAGTCTGATCCTGTTCGTGATCACGTTCATTGTCCTTGCCTTCGCTCGCTATCTCTTGTTGCGTCTCGAAATGAAGAAGGGGTGATCCAATGATGAGTCTCTATGCTCGGCGCAAGCGGAAAGATCTCACGATCAAGGCTTTGGCGTTCGGCGCGACAGGGCTTGGTCTGTTTTGGCTGGCCCTCATCCTGTTTAAACTGCTGTGGGAAGGTTTCAGCGGCTTGTCGCTCAACGTGTTCACCAAGATGACGCCGCCGCCGGGGTCTGACGGTGGCCTACTGAACCCGATCATCGGCAGCCTCATGCTGACCGGTGTCGCCGTCATGATCGGCACTCCAATCGGCATCATGGCCGGGACCTTCATGGCTGAATACGGGCGCCACAGCAAGCTGACCTACGTCGTGCGCTTCGTCAACGACATCCTGCTCAGTGCACCGTCCATCGTGATCGGTCTGTTCGTCTATGAAATCATGGTCTATCCCATGGGGCACTTCTCCGGTTGGGCAGGTGCGTTGGCGCTGGCGCTGATCGTCATCCCGGTGGTCGTGCGCACCACCGAGGACATGCTAGTCATGGTTCCAAACCAGATGCGTGAAGCGGCGTTCGCCTTCGGCTCGCCGCGCGCGCATGTCATTCGTTCCGTGTGCTATCCAGCGGTCCGCGCCGGCATCATGACGGGCATCCTATTGGCGGTCGCCCGCATCAGTGGCGAGGCTGCGCCGCTGCTGTTCACGGCGTTGAACAATCAATTCGGTAGCACGAACATGAATGCGCCCATTGCCAGTCTGCCAGTGGTCATCTTCCAGTTTGCGTTGAGCCCGTACGAAGACTGGCAGAAGCTGGGCTGGACGGGTGCGTTGATCATTACATTCGCCGTTCTGGCGCTCAGTATTTCGGCGCGGGTTATAGCAGGGTCGAGAAAATCATGACAAACGAAATGCCCGCGGATTTGGCTAAATTGGCCACGGAGGATACCAAGACGATGTCTGATGATACGCCCTTGGAGGAAAGTATCTCCGTGCGCAATCTCGACTTCTATTATGGTAAGTCGAAGGCACTGAACGCCGTCAACATCCGTCTCTATAAGAACCGGGTGACGGCATTCATCGGGCCATCTGGCTGCGGCAAATCTACGCTTCTGCGCGTGTTGAACCGCATGTACGAATTGTATCCAGGGCAACGTGCCACGGGAGAAGTGCTTTTTGGTGGTGAGAACATTCTGGATCCGAAAGTGGACGTCAACGTGTTGCGCTCGCGCATCGGTATGGTCTTCCAAAAACCGACGCCTTTCCCGATGACCATCTATGAAAACATTGCCTTCGGCATCCGCCTGTATGAAAAGCTTTCGCGTGCTGAAATGGATAACCGTGTAGAACAATCGCTCATGCGCGCTGCGCTGTGGGAAGAGGTTAAAGATAAACTGAATGACAGCGGTCAGAGCCTTTCTGGAGGGCAGCAGCAGCGTTTGTGCATCGCGCGCGCCGTGGCAACGCGGCCAGAAGTGATCCTCCTCGACGAGCCGTGCTCAGCGCTCGACCCTATCTCGACGGCGAAGGTTGAGAATTTGATCGATGAACTGAAAAACGAATATACGATCGTCATCGTGACTCACAACATGCAGCAGGCGGCCCGCGTTTCGGATTTCACGAGCTTCATGTATTTGGGTGAAATGGTCGAATTCAATGCTACGGAGTTGATTTTCGAGCAACCAAAAGACACCCGCACCAGCGACTACATCACCGGACGCTTCGGGTAAAATCGGAACTAGGGGCGTAAACATGCGACATGAACACATCGTCAAATCGTTCGAGAAAGAGTTTGAAAAGCCCGGTCAAGAATTAGTATGGAGAACCTAAGATACACGTTACGGGATTTGGGTCAGAAGTGTCGGTAAATCTTCCATCCGATGGATCAGATAGTCCGCCCCGAGTTGATCTGGTGGCATGCGCGCATAGCCATAGCTCACCGCAACCATAAGGACTTGCGCAGAGCGGGCCGTCGCTACATCCACAGGGCCATCCCCAATGTAAATCGCCTGCTGAGGCGTATAGCCCAGACCCTGAATAGCTTCGATCAGAGGTTCCGGCCGCGGCTTACGTTGCGGTAACGTATCGCCATTGATGATGGTCGTGAAGAGCTTCTCGATGCCTAAGGTTTTTAAGACAAGGGACGTACCATCCGCCGACTTATTCGTGCAGAGGCCTAGCCGGTGCCCAGCCTTGAAAAGGGCTTCGAGTGTTTCTGGTACCATTGCGTAGGCTGCAGAAGTGTGGGCAATTTCACGGTAATGATCGTGGAATTCGGAAATGACGCTTTTCTCCAAGATCTCATCTCGCCCACCCGTGACCTCGAAAGCCCGTGCGGTCAAGGTTGGAACGCCATCACCAATCATGGACATAACAGTCGATTCCTCCAAAGGTGCTCGGCCTACCTGTTGCAGAGCATAGCCCAGAGATGCAGTTATTTGAGGGGCGCTGTTGACAAGGGTTCCATCCAAATCGAATACCAGTGCCGGCCATCGCCGAACCGCGGTTTCAGGGGATATCTTGATTAATCGCTGGGCTGCGACTAAGGGTCATAAGGGTGGTAATCTCTCGCAATACTTCGTAACGGCTCGCAATATTAAGTGACTTTTCGTTCTTTGTCCTCTATGGCACTTTTAATGTAGGGCTTTTATCTCTAAGGATCTAATTTTAAGCATGGCTAAATCGAATATTGCTGCGGTTATTCTAGCTGCAGGGCAGGGTAGCCGCATGTCATCGGTCTTACCCAAAGTTTTGCATAAGATTGCGGGTCAGCCCATGATTAATCATGTTCTTGCGGCTGTGACTCCTTTGAACCCTGACGTAAGTCTTGTTGTTATTGCTCCTTCTATGGATGCGGTAGCGACAGCGGTCGCTCCGGTTAAAGTCGCGGTTCAGCAACAACCCCTAGGAACAGGGGATGCCGTTAAGGCCGCCGAACCTTTGTTAAAAGGATTTACTGGCGATATCCTAATCCTTTTCGGCGATACGCCACTTATCCGCACCGAAACTCTTGAAGCCATGTTGGAAGCACGGCGCGGAAAGGACGATCCTGGCGTTGTGGTTTTGGGATTTCAACCCAGAGATCCCTCTCCCTATGGACGGCTTGCGTTGGATCGGGAGGGACGTCTTGATCGCATTGTTGAAGCGCGCGAGGCTTCCCCTGAGGAGAAATCGATAAGCTTGTGTAATTCAGGTGCCATGGCTGTCGATGGTGAGATTTTATTCACGTTACTTCAGAAAGTAACGAATCAGAATGCCAAGCAAGAATTCTATCTCACAGATATTGTGGCTTTGGCGCGGCAGCAAAATCGCATTTGCCGAATTGTCAAAGCTGAGGAAAATGAACTCTTAGGAATCAACGATCGTATGGATTTGGCGTATGCCGAAGAAATGATGCAAGAGCGTTTGCGAAACGCAATGCTTAAATCGGGGGTTACGTTACAAGATCCGCGTAGTACTTGGTTGTCCGCAGATACAAAAATCGCCCGCGATGTTGTTATCGAACCTTACGTCTTTTTAGGGCCTGGGGTTGAGATCGGCGAAGGAGCCGTCATCCATGGATTTAGCTACATCGAAAATGCCAAGATCGCAGCAAGGGCCGCGATTGGTCCTTTTGCTCGATTGCGCCCGGGTACGCAAATAGGCGAGTCAGCGCGCGTAGGTAATTTTGTAGAGATCAAAAACACAACGTTAGAGGCAGGAGCCAAGGCCAACCACTTAAGTTATTTGGGCGATGCCGTCATCGGCGCCAAAGCCAATGTCGGCGCCGGTACAATCACATGTAATTATGATGGGTTTCGCAAAGCGAAAACTACGGTAGGCGCTGGCGCTTTTATAGGATCTAACACAGCTCTGGTTGCGCCTGTGACGATAGGGGCTGGAGCTATCGTTGGTGCCGGTAGCACGATCACGCGGGATGTGGCTTCCGATGCGGTGGTTGTGGCCCGTGCACCACAAAGCGAGACCCCCGGCGCCGCAGCTCGCTTTCGTGCGCGTCGTAAATCTGAAAAATCATCTAAAGCATAAGATCGGACTTAAACTATGTGCGGCATCATTGGTATTGTTGGTACGAAACTTGTTGTGCCACGTCTTATAGATAGCCTCAAGCGGCTGGAATATCGTGGATACGATAGTGCTGGCATCGCTGTCGTTCGTAAGGGAACCATTCAACGGCGACGCGCCGAAGGCAAGCTCGTCAATCTACAACAGCTTGTGGAGCGCCAACCCCTCGAGGGGCATGTGGGTATTGGCCATACCCGGTGGGCAACCCATGGTGCGCCCACCGAAAACAACGCCCATCCGCATATGACGGATCGCGTCGCCTTGGTGCATAACGGCATAATCGAGAATTATCGCGCGCTTAAAGACGAACTTATGGCACGAGGTGCCAAGTTCGAAACCGATACGGATACAGAAATTGTCGCTCATTTACTAAGTTATTATCTTGACCAAGGATACGACCCTACCAAGGCCATGCAGGCTACGGTGCATCGCCTAGAAGGCGCCTTTTCCCTTGCTGTAATCTTTTCGAACGAAGAACATTTGATGATGGGTGCGCGCCAGGGTAGCCCGTTGGTTTTTGGTTATGGTAATGGCGATGATAATGGCGAGATGTATCTTGGTTCGGATGCTTTAGCGCTAGCGCCTCTGACCCGGCAGATCTGCTATCTCCAGGAAGGGGATATGGTCGTTCTCGGTCGAGATAAGGCGCAGGTTTTCGATATCGAAGACAAGCCGGTTCACCGCCCCATCGTAGAAACGGCAGTTTCAGGTGCTTTGATCGGTAAAGGAAATTTCCGCCATTTTATGCTTAAAGAAATTTACGAGCAACCAAGCGTGGTAGGCGATACCTTGGCGAGTTATTATAACCCTGCCCGTCAAACAGTGGCGTTGCCTGACTTACCATTTCATTTGGAAAAGGTTACCAAGGTTACCTTGATTGCCTGTGGGACGTCTTTCTATGCCTGCATGATCGCAAAATATTGGCTCGAGACTATTGCTCGGATCCCTGTTGAGATCGATGTTGCGTCCGAGTTTCGGTATCGTGAGGCGCCACTGCCGGAGGGTGGGCTTGCTGTGTTTATTTCTCAGTCAGGAGAGACGGCGGATACCCTCGCGGCTTTACGGTATTGTAAGGCGCACCGGCAACATATTTTGGCTGTCACGAATGTTCCAGAAAGCTCTATGGAACGTGAAAGCCATGCAGTTTTACAAACACATGCTGGACCGGAAATTGGCGTAGCCTCAACCAAGGCCTTTACATGCCAGCTAACGGTTCTTGCGTGTTTTGCTCTGGCTATGGCAAAGGCGAGAAATGTGATTGATGCGCGTCGGGAAGCGGAATTGGTTGTTCATTTAGCCGAAGTCCCCGCGCGTATGGCCGAGGTTTTGAACCATGATGCGCACCTTAAAGAGCTAGCGCACCAAGTAATGGAAGCTCGGGATGTGCTTTACTTGGGGCGCAATACATCTTATCCCATCGCGCTGGAAGGGGCACTTAAACTCAAGGAGATTAGCTATATCCATGCCGAAGGCTATGCGGCTGGAGAAATGAAGCATGGGCCTATCGCGCTGATCGATGAATCGGTCCCTGTTGTGGTAGTCGCTCCAAGCGATGCTGCATTTGAAAAGACTGCCTCTAACCTTCAAGAAGTGGTTGCGCGTGGCGGTAAGGTCATCTTGCTTTCTGATGCGCCGGGAATTGCTAAATTAAAAGATCTTGTAGCAGTAACCATAGAACTACCTTCTATCCACCCGTTTGTGGCGCCAATTCTCTATGCGATACCTGTGCAACTCTTGGCGTATCATGTTGCCGTTCTAAAAGGGACGGATGTCGATCAGCCGCGCAATCTTGCTAAATCTGTGACCGTTGAATGACTATCACATAGCAAGGCCTCTGAGGTTGCGATAAAGGTCCGTCGCGAACCGGTCTGTCATCCCGGTGATGTAATCGGTAATCCGCAAGGTAGCCTGATATAGACTTGTGGGTCGAGGCTCATCCAACCGGATCAATCTTGCTAGTTTCGATGTGCGCCCTTTAAGATGCGTACTGTTGAATCGATGAGCAGAAAGAACCAGAGGTACCTCAGCCAACATATCCAAAAGACCTGTGATGACAGAGGCCCCCGCGAGTTCGCGGGCCGTTTTCTCGCGGCTGGTAAATATTTGCTCGTGAGCTGTTTTCTTCGCATGAGCGACGGGAGCCGCGTAGCGGGTACAGTCGATGAGTTCCTTGGCAAAAGTGCCGGCCAATAAAGATTCTTCTTCCTTTAAGAAAACTTCGGCGACCGCATCGATAAGATTGCCGATCGCTTTAGCACGAAGATGGGAGAGTTTTTCATTCATACTTCCACCAAGATCGCGCCGTGAAATTCGTGCAATGGGAAGCAAAATAGCTTCGGCATCGACATAAGACAAATGTCCCAGAGCAGCGCCATCCTCAATATCGATGATCGAATAACAAATGTCGTCTGCAGCCTCCATCAGATAGGTTAGAGGATGCCGCGCCCAAGCATCGCCACTTTTACCACGCTTTTTAAGTCGTATATTTTCAGCAATAGAAGTAAAATACGGGAGTTCAGATTGGAAGATACCAACCTTCCGACTCCCTGGATAAGAGTGCATATGTGCCGTGGATGTACGCGGGTATTTTGTAAAAGCTCCAAGCGCAGCAAGGGTTAATTGTAACCCACCGTTCCATTTCCGTTGCTCGAGTTGAGTGAGGATTCTAAATCCCTGTGCATTTCCATCGAAATGTTCAAGATCGCGACGCTCTGCGGTCGTCATCCCTGCCAAGAGCTGTTCTCCGAGAGAGGTATGAGCAAACCAATCTTGGAGAGCATCTTCGCCAGCATGGCCAAACGGTGGGTTGCCGATATCATGGGCAAGGCAGGCAGCCTGGACGATATGACCGAAGCTATCTGCCGTAATGCCATCCAAATCGAGACGTGGCGCGATAACACTGCCCACGATAGTGCCTAAAGATCTACCGACAGAGGCCACTTCTACACTGTGGCTTAACCGTGTTCGGACATGGTCGTTGTGCGTTAAGGGATGGACCTGGGTCTTATTTTGGAGGCGGCGAAAGGCAGAGCAAAAAACAATGCGGTCGAGATCTTGTTGAAAAGCGCTTCGCCCTTTGGAAGAAAGAGTATCTGTCCGATTAAGTCGGCGACTTGAAAGTAAGTGGGACCAGGTCATCATGAGAACTTCTCCCGGGCGTTAAGGCAGCATGATCTTATAGTTTACCTGTGCTACCATGTTTTTCCTTGGGATGGAGAGCAAGAGTAAAATATAGGTATACCATGTCGCACTATGACTATGATTTATTCGTTATTGGCGCTGGCTCTGGTGGTGTGCGTGCAGCCCGGATGAGTGGGGACGCTGGGGCGCGGGTGGCTATTGCCGAGGCCCGTCACTTTGGCGGTACTTGTGTCAATATCGGGTGCGTACCTAAGAAGCTTTTTACCTACGCAGCCGCTTATGGCGATGTGGTCAAGGATGCGCGGGGTTACGGATGGGAGTTCAGCACCCCTCACTTTGATTGGGCGAAACTCATTACAAACAAAGATAACGAAATCGGCCGCCTTAATGGAATTTATGAAAGGCTCCTTACGTCAGCCGGGGTTGATATCTTTTGGGGTTACGCAAAGGTTGTTGATCAGCATCGTATCCAAGTCAACGGTCAGACTAAAACTGCTGAAAGAATCCTGATTGCTACGGGTAATAAACCTGTGCGGTTGAATATTCCTGGCGCTGAGTTAGGTCTTATTTCCGATGATCTGTTTTCTCTGAAAGCACTACCTAAGAAGATTATGATTATTGGTGGCGGTTATATCGCCGTTGAGTTTGCGGGTATATTTAATGGACTCGGTGTTGAGGTAACGCAGGCAAGTCGAAGTCACCGTCTTCTTAAGGGATTTGATGCTGAAGTTGCTCAGCATTTAGCCGAGGAAATGGCTAAGAAAGGAATCGCCGTTTATTTTGATGCACGGCCGACCCGACTCCAGAAAACTGCACATGGAATAACCTGTATTCTAGAAAACGAAAAACAAATCGAAGCTGACGCTGTTTTATTTGCAACGGGGCGACGTCCAAATACAGAAAATCTTGGCCTTGAAACTGTGGGTGTCACCCTTTCGAAAAATGGTGCCGTTATTGTTGACGAAGGATTTCGTAGCTCCGTTCCATCGATCTGGGCCATTGGCGATGTTATTGATCGTTTACAATTAACGCCTGTTGCTCTGGCCGAGGCGATGGCTCTCTATCGCCATTGGTTTAAAGGTGGCTCTGCGACCTTGGATTACCAATTCATCCCAACTGCTGTTTTCAGTACGCCAAATGTGGGTACTGTAGGGTTAACCGAAGAAGTCGCGCGAACACGCTATCCGCAGATTGATGTTTACCGAAGTATCTTCAAACCTATGAAGCACACGATGACTGGTCGTGATGAAAAAACGCTTATGAAGCTGATTGTCGATCGCACTACGGATAAGATTGTTGGCTTACATATGGTCGGGCCGGACGCTGGGGAAATCGTTCAGGGATTTGCTGTCGCCTTAAAGGCAGGGGCAACGAAAGCAGTCTTTGATGCTACGATCGGCATCCATCCCACCGCAGCAGAGGAATTTGTGACAATGCGGGAGCTTGCACCAGTGGCAGGATAAGTTATTGAAAAATATAGAAATACATGAGAGGGACGGAACGAATATCCTTTGAGATATTTGTCGATACAGGGAAAGGTGGAAAACCTCTGCTCAAGAGGGTACAAAACCTCTGGTGAATTAAAGGAGCAAACGATGGCGGCATGGACCCCGCAAGCATGGCGCGGGAGGCCTTTACGGCAGGTTCCTGCATATCTTGATCAGGCAGCTTTAGACGAAGCTGAGACGATGTTGCGCGCCTACCCACCGTTAGTATTCGCAGGAGAGGCTCGGCGTTTGAAGGATGCCTTAGCAAGTGTCGCTCTAGGACAAGGTTTTCTCTTGCAGGGTGGTGATTGTGCGGAAAGCTTTGCAGAATTTTCGGCCAATACTATCCGCGATACCTTTAAAGTCTTATTACAAATGTCTGTCGTTATGACTTTCGCAGCGGGTGTACCTGTCGTTAAGGTTGGTCGGATGGCAGGACAGTTTGCCAAGCCACGCTCAGCTGATACTGAGACCCAAGAAGGGGTCGAATTACCAAGTTACCGGGGTGACATTGTGAATGCTATGCCCTTCACTCCGGAAGCGCGACAGCCAGATCCTGTGCGTCTCGTTCGTGCTTATAATCAAGCTGCTGCTACATTGAACCTATTGCGTGCCTTTGCTCAAGGTGGCTTTGCTGATTTACATCGCGTCCATCAATGGAATCTTGAATTTGTTGGTGATAATGCTCAAGGCCACAAGTACAACGAGTTAGCCGCCCGTATCGATGAAGCTCTGGCTTTTATGGCAGCATGTGGTCTTACTGGTGAAAGCGTACCGCAAATTCGCGAAACAGAATTCTACACGTCGCACGAAGCTTTATTGCTTCATTATGAGGAAGCTTTAACACGCCGCGATTCATTGACAGGCGACTGGTATGACTGTTCGGCGCATATGCTGTGGATCGGCGATCGCACCCGCCAAATCGATGGCGCCCATGTTGAGTTCTTGCGGGGCGTTAAAAACCCTATTGGGTTAAAAGTCGGCCCTAGCTTAGCTCCAGATGACTTGTTGCGTTTGATTGATATTCTGGATCCAGCTAATGAGCCGGGGCGATTGACGCTCATTTCTCGTATGGGTGCCGATAAGGTAGAGGCACAACTTGCACCGTTGGTCCGCGCGGTTAAACGTGCAGGAAAGGCGGTGGTATGGGCCTGCGATCCCATGCATGGAAATACGGTTAAAGCTGCCAACAACTATAAGACGCGTCCATTCGAGCGTATCTTAAGCGAAGTACGAGACTTTTTCGCTGTTCATCGGGCTGAAGGTACGCATGCCGGCGGTGTGCATATCGAGATGACAGGCCAGAATGTCACCGAATGTACAGGGGGCGCGCAGGAAATCGGCGAGCGTGACTTAACGGATCGCTATCGTACCCATTGCGATCCACGGCTTAACGCGAGTCAATCGTTGGAATTATCGTTCTTAATTGCAGAAATGTTAAAAAAGGAACGCCAAGAAGGGATCCGCCGGCTGGCAGCGACAGGCTAGACGATGCACGATAAGATTCAGAAATTTGTAGCACGGCCCACTGAAGCAGAGATTAGCCAGTGGACTGATCATTACTTTAATCGAACCAAGGCCATCGTTACACGGTTTGGGGATAGAAAAGTAACCTACGCTGTTTTTATGCGCCGACCTGTTATTTCTGCAACTAAACTCGCTGTAGATTGGCTAAATACTATCTGCGCCCAGCGCAAAATGGATGTGGATATCGAGGTCGGTTTCTCCGATGGGAAGTGGGTTGGTTCTGGCGAGCCATTGCTTTATATCTCAGGCTCGCTTGCAGGCCTTGTCGATCTCGAAACGCTGCTGTTACAGAAGTTAGGCCCGACCTGTGTCGCGGCATATAATGCCTATACGATGTGCACCGATCTTCCCAATGTTGCTTTCCTGGCTATGGATGCACGGCATTGTGCAGGCATCGATATGGCGGAAATGATGGCTTATGCTGCTGCCGTAGGATCCGCTGCCGCACAGCGCAAGCATAAGGCTCTTGGCTTTATCGGCAATGCCACGGGGGCGACCGCGCATTTTTTCGATAAGGATCGTGCTTTTGGCACTATGCCCCATGCATTCATTGGTTACGCTGGCAGTACTTTACGGGCTGCGGAGATGTTTCATGAAACATTTCCGCATGAAACCCTAACAGTTCTCGTTGACTATTTTGGTCGCGAGGTAACGGATACGCTTCAGGTTTGCCGACGCTTTCCGGACTTAGCAAAGGATGGGCAGTTGGCACTTCGGCTTGATACGGTCGGATCGCGCTATCTTGAAGACCTTGATGCAACAAAAAGTTATGCAGTGCTGGAGAGGCATTGTCCGCAAGCCATCCGCGGCTACCGGACAGAGACGGAGCTGCGCTATCTAACGGGTCCTGGCGTATCAGCTGCCGCAATCTGGCAAATGCGCGTGATCCTAGATCAAGAAGGGTTTAATAAAGTTAAAATTATTGGATCTTCCGGATTTAGTCCAGCTAAGTGCCGGGTCATGGCGGCAGCAAATGCTCCTTTGGATATGGTTGGCACGGGGTCATTTCTCCCTGAAAACTGGCAAGAAACCTATGCTACGGCAGATATCATCGCCTACGATGATCGGCCCCTTGTCAAAACAGGCCGTGAGTGGTTGCTCCGATCTTCGGATACCTAACTAAGCTATCTAGCCGCAGGCCTCTTATTTGTCCTATGATAGGGCATGTGGATTTTTCAGCGTCTTTCTTGGCTTCGAATAGTCCTTGCACTTGGTATGCTTGGGTTAGGTCAGGATTCGGCTTGGGCGCGCGATATAACCTGGAAAGCCGTTTTAATCGCTGGCGATAATGTACAGAATGTTTTCGATACAGCGGTCAATGATATGGCTGATCAACTACAGGAAGTCCATGGTTTCGATCCTGATCATATCCGAATCCTCTCGGCGGCAGCCGAAGATGTGAATGACCAACCCACGGCACGAACGATCGATGGTGCCTTTCGAAGGCTCGATATTGGTAAGGACGATGGTTGTTTTGTTTTTGTGACATCGCATGGCGATACCAATGGTTTGGTTATACGAACCATACGTAATTATCTGACACCCAATGGACTAACGCGTATCGTCGATAAGTTTTGTAAGCAGCAGCCCACGGTTCTTATCTTGTCGGGGTGCCACTCGGGGGTATTTATCAACTCTGGGGATCTTGCGGCCAGTAACAGGGTTATTTTGACGGCTTCTCATGCTGAGCGCGTATCTTTCGGCTGCAGCAATGATGAGGTTTATACGTTTTACGATGGCTGTCTTCTGGAGAATCTAAAACCAAACTTGCTCTGGCAAGAAGTTGCTCAACATATCGAGGAATGTGTCTCTCGAAGAGAAGAGGAATTGGATGCCGTCCCCTCTCTACCTCAAACCTATATTGGTGACTCTGTAAGAAACATGCTTGTTTTCAAGCATTGACAGTAGGGCATCTTCAGCTCACTTTCGGCCAATCATGACGGACAAACTAACGATAGCCTTGGCACAAATTAATCCTAAGGTTGGGGATCTTGAGGGAAATCGTCAGCTTATCCTTGAAGCGCGCGCCGAAGCCGCCAAGGGAAAAGCTGATCTCATTGTATTTCCTGAACTAGCGATGTCGGGGTATCCGCCCGAAGACCTTGTTCTCAATCAGGCCTTTCTCGATGCGACCGAAGCTACTATCACGACCCTTGCAGAGGCGACGAACGATGGGGGACCAGCTCTATTGATCGGCGCGCCTTGGCGTAAAAATATAAACGCTGGAACAGCATACGAAGGAAAGACTCTTTCCTCGCTGGATCAGGATTCTGCTGCTCCCTCTAAACCGTCCTTTAATGCCGTTTTGCTGCTGGATCAGGGCATTATTAAGACAGTTCGCGTCAAACACGATTTACCAAACTATAGTGTTTTTGATGAAAAGCGTGTTTTTAAGTCTGGTCCTTTACCGGGGCCCATCAACTTTCGTGGTGTGCGGCTTGGCGTATTGATCTGTGAGGATTTTTGGACCCCAGATTGTGCTGTATGCTTACTTGAGAGTGGCGCAGAGATACTGATCTCACCGAATGGATCTCCTTATGAACATGATAAAACCTCGACGCGCATGACTCACGCTGTTGCTCGCGTAACCGAAACAGGGCTTCCTTTTGTCATGATAAATCAAGTAGGCGGCCAAGATGAGTTGGTATTCGATGGTGCATCCTTTGTGTTAAACGCTGATCGATCGGTCGCGACGTATTTACCTTCTTTTCGCTCTCATATAGGAATGACCCACTGGCAACGTCACTCGAATGGTTGGTTGTGCGATGTAACAGAGAGGTGTGCGCCACCTAACGGTGCCGCTGCTATCTATCAGGCATTGGTTCTGGGTCTACGCGATTATGTGATCAAGAATGAGTTTCCAGGAGTCATTCTGGGACTGTCCGGCGGCATTGATAGCGCCCTTTGTGCGGCGATTTCTGTTGATGCATTGGGATCGGATCGAGTGTGGGCCATCATGATGCCCTCGCCCTATACCAGTAAGGACAGTTTAGAAGATGCAGAAAAGGTGGCGCAGCGCTTAAACATCAGGCTTGACCGGATCTCTATCGAACCAGCTATGCAAGCCTTTGATGAAATGCTGAAACAAAGTTTTAAGGGTCGCCCCATGGATATAACGGAAGAAAATCTTCAAAGCCGTGCCCGCGGCGTAACCTTGATGGCGCTTTCCAATAAATTCGGCCATATGCTTTTGTCTACGGGCAATAAGTCGGAGATGAGTGTGGGTTATGCGACACTCTATGGCGATATGTGCGGTGGATTCGCCGTACTCAAGGATGTTTATAAGATGGACGTTTATGCCTGTTCTGAATGGCGAAATGGCAATATGCCCGAAGGAGGGCTAGGCCCGTCGGGCTGGGTGATCCCGCCGCGAGTGATTTCCAAGGCGCCGACTGCGGAATTACGACCTAATCAAAAGGATGAGGATAATCTCCCGCCGTATCCTATTCTGGATTCGATTTTGCACAGTTTTATAGAGGAAGACTCCGGTATTGTCTCAGTAGTCGAAAAAGGTTTCGATGAAGCGATTGTCCAACGCGTCAAGCATATGCTAAATCGTGCGGAGTATAAGCGTCGTCAAGCACCGCCTGGGGTTAAGATCACGCTTCGAGCATTTGGGCGAGATCGGCGGTATCCCATCACCAATGGATTTCGTGAAGAGGGTCCGTGACAAATTTTGTACGTTTCGCACCGAGCCCAACGGGTAAGCTACATTTGGGTAATGCGCGGGTTGCCCTCGTCAATTGGCTCTTTGCTCGTAAAAGCGGTGGTCGTTTCCTGCTCCGGTATGACGATACGGACAAGGCTCGCTCAACCGAAGCTTTTGCCGAAGGCATTACTGTTGATCTAAAATGGCTGGGCTTAAATTGGGATCAGGAAGCGCGGCAATCTCAACGATCGGAAAAATACGATGCAGCCGCTGAGAGACTGAGGCAGAAGGGCTTTCTCTATCCTTGTTACGAGACGGCGGAAGAGTTAGATTTAAAGCGCAAACTCGCGCGCGCAGCGGGTCGACCGCCAATTTACGACCGAGCAGCTCTAGCTTTAAGCGTAGATGAACGCAAGGCGTTCGAGGCCGCTGGCCGAACTCCCCATTGGCGCTTTCGATTACCTGATACCACGCTCGTATGGACAGATCTAGTTCATGGTTCCATGCAGTTCACAAAAGGATCCGCAAGCGACCCTATCTTGATTCGCGAAGATGGGACTTATCCCTACATGCTCCCGTCGGTTGTTGATGATGCTGAATTTGGCATAACTCATATTATCCGTGGAGACGATCATATTGCTAACGGCGCAATCCAGATTGCCGTGATGCAAGCGCTTGAGACAGAAATACCACAATTTGCTCACTTGCCGTTGCTTGCGGATACGGGTGGAGAAAAATTATCCAAACGCGTCGGTAGTTTATCGCTAGAACTTCTACGTTCAGAAGGGATCGAACCTCTTGCGATCGATATTTTGCTTGCGCGACTAGGGACATCGCATGCACCGGAAGCCAATGTAACATTGGATGGTTTGGTATCTGAATTTGATATCACGGCTTTCGGTCTATCGATGCCACGTCTTGACGATACACAGCTTCGTCGTTTGTCTGCTGATATTATTCATCATCTTTCCTATACTGAAGGACAACAACGTATTCGCGATCTATCGTTTACCGAAGAATTTTGGCTTGCGGTACGCACCAATCTCCATCGCATCGACGAAGTGCGCGATTGGTATCGGATCTGTTACGAACAAGCGGATATATCTACTTCCAGAGCTGATCTCGATGGTTCCTTCCTTCGGAAGGCGGCAGATCTCCTGCCCGAGGAACCTTGGAATAAAGATACATGGAAAGCCTGGACAACCAAAATTTCATCGACGACAGGTGCTAAGGGAAAAGCTTTATTTCTTCCTTTACGGCTTGCCTTAACGGGTTACGAGCATGGCCCAGAGCTGGCGGCATTGCTACCTCTTATAGGGCGTCAGCGGGCCTTAGAGCGGCTTGCTTCGTAAAGGAACTTAAGGAAGCTTTTATCGCGTTTAGTTCTTACCGCTCTTGATATGTGATGCTATTTCTGCTGCCTCTGCAGCAGCTTCGAAGGGCAGCATAACGGAACCATGGCGCGACTTCCATGGCACCACTGGGGTTAAGATTTCGAATTCTTTGAATGGAGGTCCAGGGGGCGAGCCAGCTTCCGTAAGCAGCGCGCGCATATCGTCGCGTAATTGACATAGCTGCGCAGCGGTTTTTCCAATAATTAGCTTCGCCATAAGCGACGATGCCGCTGTCCCTAAGGCGCAGGCTTTAACAATTTGACCATAATCGCTAACTTTACCATCCTGCATAACAAGGTCGACCGTTATACGACTCCCGCACAAAGGACTCTCTTTTGATATGGTAGCATCCGGATGCGTAAGGCGAGCACCGCGTTCAACTTTCGCAGCTAACTCGAGGATCTTTGCATTGTAAAGATCGAGAAGCGCTTGATCCATGTTCAGACCCACTATGCGGCACGGCGATGCTCAGCATGAGCAGCGATAGTCCGCAGCATGGCGGCAAGCCCGGTGTTTCGCGTTGGAGATAAGTGGCTGTCAAGGCCGGTCGCCTTAATAAAATCAGGTGATGTTGTTAAGATTTCTTGAGGCGTTCGCTCATCATAGATGCGTAGAATGATAGCAATAAGACCCGAGACAATCGCAGCATCGCTGATAGCATGAAGCTTTAAATGGCCGCTCGGCAGATCTTCAACCTTAAGCCAAACCTGAGATTGACATCCCTTTACTTTATTTTCCTCGACCTTCCAGGCTTCGGGAAAGCTCGGCAACTTACGCCCTTGATCAATGATATAGCGATATTTGTCAGCCCAATCCTCGAAGAAACCAAGTTCATCGATGATTTCTTGTTGGGTGCTCTGGATATCGGATTTCTGGATATCTGCCATCGTTATTCCTCAACTTCGCCGCCATAAAACGCCATCGGGCCGATCCTCGATCACGATCCCAGATTGTGCGAGGTGATCGCGAATTCGATCGGCCTCCATAAAATTTCGCGCCTTGCGGGCGTCTGTGCGTGCCGTAATAAGTGCTTCAATCTCAGAAGAAGAAAGGCCGATATTATGATGATCTGCGGTAAACCAATGTTCGGGATTTTGTTGAAGTAGCCCCATAAGTTGTCCGCTAGCAAGAAGCTCGCCCTTCAACCGAATTTTCTCTTCTTTTGTTGTCGCGGTATTCGCTTGGTGGGCAATTTCGAACAATGCCGCAAAGGCAGCAGGAGTATTCAAATCATCCTCCAAGGCGGTAATAACGGCTTCAGATGCTTCCCTTGTTTCAAAGGGAGTACTTTCAAGTTGGCGTAAAGTGCCGTAGAGGCGATCCAGAACGCGCTTAGCCTGCTGAACGCCATCTTGCGACCAGTCTAAAGGTTGCCGGTAATGGGCCGATAGTAAGGCGAGACGGACCGCTTCACCAGGATTGTCCCGGAGAAGATCTCGAACAAGGAGTACGTTACCTAAGGACTTCGACATTTTCTCTTGCTCGACATTTACAAAGCCATTGTGCATCCAGTAACGGGCATAAAGAGCACCGCGATGTGCGCAGGTCCCTTGAGCAATTTCGTTCTCATGATGGGGAAAAACAAGGTCTAGTCCACCGCCGTGGATATCAATAGTTGTGCCAAGATGCGCCTCCACCATGGCTGAGCATTCGATATGCCAGCCAGGGCGCCCGCGGCCCCATGGGCTATCCCATCCTGGTAAATCCGGCGATGATGGTTTCCACAGCACGAAATCGGCTGGGTTTTTCTTATAAGGTGCCACCTCTACACGGGCGCCAGCGATCATTTCATCCTGGCTACGCTTCGAAAGTTGCCCGTAATCTGCATACGACGGCACATGAAAGAGAACGTGTCCCTCGGCTGTATAGGCATGCTTGGCTGTAATCAAGGCTTTGATCATACCAATAATGTGCGAAATATGATCGGTTACCCGAGGCTCGATATCAGGTGGTAAGACACCTAAGACGGCCATATCTTGGTGATAGGCCTTAGTGTACTCGTCGGTAATATCGCGAATAGAACGTCCCGTTTCTTGGGAGGTTTTGTTTATTTTATCGTCAACATCCGTGATATTGCGAACATAGGTAACTTGATAGTGCCGTCGTAATAATCGAGTCAAAACATCGAAGACAACAGGGGGGCGGGCGTTTCCGATATGAGCATAATTATAGACGGTAGGCCCACAGACATACAAAGCCACGCGATCTGGGTGAAGAGGTGTAAAGACTTCTTTTCGCCGTGTCAGAGTATTGTAGATACTTAGGCCCATAGTTGGATCATCCCTGAGGCTGTCTCGAGGCTGTTTTCGTTAGGTTACCCAAGGCACGGCATCAGCGCTAGCTATTCTCTGCCCGTTTTTGCCAATATGGGCTTGATATGACGGGCAGGGCGACAAAAACCCTCATTATATGCTATGTCCGCGCGGCACAGGATGGATTAAGGGAAAAGCTATGGCTGGGGAGCGCGATAAGACCTCTCAAAGTGATCAAAAGGTTTATCTGTTTGACAGCACGTTACGGGATGGTGCGCAGACCGAGGGTGTTGATTTCACGGTCGCCGATAAGATCGCAATAGCGCGCGCTTTGGACCAAGTCGGTGTGGATTATATCGAAGGTGGGTGGCCTGGGGCCAATCCTACCGACGATGCTTTCTTCGCGGAACCACCAGCCTTGGTGCAATCTAAGCTCGTAGGCTTTGGGATGACTAGGCGTCCTGGACGTTCGGTGCAAAATGACCCAGGTCTTGCTGCGATTTTAGATTGCCAGCCTAAGGCAGCATGTTTGGTGGGTAAGGCTTGGGACTTCCATGTCGATGTTGCTTTAGGAATCGATCGGCAAGAAAACCTCGATATGATCGCCGAAAGTATTATGCTGGCCAAGGCGCGCCTAGGTGAAGCGATGTTTGATGCTGAACATTTCTTCGATGGCTATAAAGCTAACTCCGTCTACGCCTTATCCTGTTTGGAGGCCGCATATGAAGCCGGCGCCCGTTGGGTCGTTCTATGCGATACCAATGGCGGGACTCTTCCCCACGAGATCGAACACATTGTTAATGAGGTAACGCAACGCATCCCAGGTTCGCGCCTTGGGATTCATTGTCATAACGATACGGAAAATGCAGTTGCCAATAGTCTTGCTGCCGTAAGGGCAGGAGTGCGTCAGGTTCAAGGGACAATCAATGGCTTGGGAGAGCGGTGTGGGAACGCCAATCTGATTTCATTGATTCCGAGCCTCATCTTAAAAATGGGAATGGTGACCAATATTCCGCGTGAGCAGTTACCTCAACTCACGCATTTATCACGCCTACTCGATGAAAGATTGGGTCGCGCACATGTACGTAATGCCGCCTATGTGGGTGAAAGTGCTTTTGCTCACAAAGGGGGTCTTCATGTTTCTGCGGTCGAAAAAGATCCGCGCACCTACGAACATATTCCACCCGAGGTCGTTGGAAATCATCGGCGAATTTTAGTATCGGATCAGGCGGGGCGCGCTAATATTCTTGCTCAGCTTTCAGAAATTGGGCTCATCGTTGATCCGAAAGATCCTCGCGTGATGTCCTTAGTCGATAAGGTTAAGGAGAATGAATTCCGCGGTTATGCTTACGATGGTGCCGAGGCGAGTTTTGAAATCCTGGCGCGGCGAGCTCTAGGAGGGGTGCCAGAGTACTTCCGCCTGTTACGCTTTAAGGTATCTGACGAGCATCGTCATAACGCGAAAGGTGAGCTCGTTACAGAGTCTGAGGCTATTGTAAATATCATTGTCGGCGATAATCTTGTGGAAACGGTGGCCAAAGGTAATGGACCGATAAATGCACTCGATAGTGCCTTGCGCAAAGCTTTGTCGAGCCACTATGCCAAGCTCAGTGGTTTGCGTCTGATTGACTATAAGGTGCGAATCTTGCCACCACCGCCAGGAACGTCAGGAACAGCTGCAGTTACCCGTGTGCGGATTGAAAGCAGAGATGAGACGGGAGTCGAGTGGTCTACAGTCGGTATTTCTGGAAATATTATCGATGCCTCCTATGAGGCGCTTGCCGATAGTTTAACTTATAAACTGTTGCGCGATGGTGTTTCAGCATAGATTTGTACATCTATACATATAGGATAGGATGTCCGTTATCGCTCCACAGCCGATTATTGTTCTTGTTCGCCCGCAAATGGCTGAAAATGTGGGGGCTGTGGCGCGGGCTATGCTGAATTGCGGCTTAACACAGCTTCGGCTTGTTGAACCGCGAGAAGAATGGCGCAGTGACAAGGCAGTTGCCATGGCCTCTGGCGCCGAAAGTGTTCTTGTTAAAGCGAATTCCTATCCAGATTTGCAGAGTGCAGTTGCCGATTTGAACCATGTGTATGCAGCAACGGCGCGGCGTCGGGAGTTGACGAAAAAAATTTTAACACCGAAAACAGCGACTGCTCAGGTGAGCGATCTTCTTAACAAGGGCGAAGCCTGCGGTATCCTGTTTGGACCCGAGCGGACAGGCCTCTTAAATGCTGAGGTTGCAGAGTGCACGGCGATAATCGAAGTGCCGCTGAATCCTGGTTTTACCTCGCTTAATTTAGCTCAGGCCGTTCTTATCATTGCGTATGAATGGTTTCAGCAAAAGATCGATGCTAAAGGGGAAGAGTTCGTTACCAATAATAGCCCCATAGCCACCCGCGAAGAGCTTGCTAACTTCTTGGATCGTCTAGAAAACGCTATGGACGAATGTGGTTTCCTATGGCCACCAGATAAGCGGGAAACCATGCTGCATAATATTAAAGCGCAATTCTCGCGGAATAATCTGACCCAACAGGAAATCAATACCCTGCACGGCATGATCGTAACCTTGCGGCATCCGCGCGCACGTGGCCCAAGAAAAATAACTAAAACAAAGACTTAGGGGGCGTTGACTTCCTCGATAGGGACCTTATACTCGCGCCACTTCCCGGGAACGTGTGATAGGCGACAGATGGATCACCGCCCCATGCAGAGCATGGAACCGGCTAACCGGGACAACCCTTGATTAGAAAGGAATGGCTCGCATGGCGAAGCGCGAAGCCTCTAAGTACAAAATTACGCGTCGTCTCGGCGTTAATCTCTGGGGACGGCCAAAAAGCTCGATTACAAAGCGTGAATATGGCCCTGGCCAACATGGTCAGCGGCGCAAAAAGCCATCGGACTATGGCGTTCAGCTGATGGCGAAACAAAAGCTAAAGGGTTATTACGGAAATATCGGTGAGCGGCAGTTCCGTCGCTATTATGAAGAAGCTGCGCGCCGCCGGGGTGATACGGGAGAGAATTTGATTGGTCTCCTTGAAAGTCGCCTTGATGCCATAGTTTATCGCGCCAAATTTGTCCCGACAGTTTTTTCTGCACGGCAGTTCGTTAATCATGGTCATATCAAGGTTAATGGTCGCCGGGTCACAGTGCCATCTTATCTTGTTAAAGAAGGCGACGTTATCGAGCTTAAGCAGAAGTCAAAGGAAATGGCGTTGGTGCTAATTGCTATTCAATCGGCCGAACGGGATTTACCTGATTATCTTGAAGTTGATCATCAAAAGATGACAGCGAAGTTTATTCGCGCACCGAAGGTTGCTGATGTGCCGTATCCGGTACAGATGGAACCCAATCTTGTGATCGAATATTACTCGCGCTAATCGGTGCGATAGTAGAAAAAAGGCCGCATTTGCGGCCTTTTTGTTGATCTATCGCATTCTTCACGCCGTCTGGCGCGAGTCGGTTTTAACAGCGATGCCCTTGCTGTCGAATAAGGCTTGAAGCTCGCCCGATTGGTACATTTCGCGGACAATGTCACAGCCACCGACGAATTCCCCTTTAACGTAGAGTTGAGGGATTGTCGGCCAGTTGGAGAATTGTTTAATTCCTTCCCGCACAGACATATCGTCGAGGACATTTACGCCGCTAAACTTTACCCCCATGTGGGTTAAAACATTAACGACGGTAGATGAAAAACCACATTGTGGGAAAACAGGCGTGCCTTTCATGTAGAGTACAACATCGTTTTCCGAGATGGTTTTGCGAATGTGTTCAAGGACCGAAGTATCGGTCATGGCTTATCCTTTCACAAAGACAAGAATTACGTTCCTTCCGGAATCAGGGTTTGTAAAGCGAGAGCATGAAGTTGTCCACCCATGCGACCTTGGAGGGCATTATAGACAAGTTGATGCTGTTGAACGCGAGTTTTGCCCTTGAAAGCCTTGGATGTCACATAAGCAGCATAATGATCCCCGTCACCTGCTAAGTCTTCGATCCGTACCTCGGCATCGGGGAGGGCGGTTTTGATAAGTGTCGCGATCTCGTTTGCATCCATAGCCATGGTGTTACATACCATTCTAACATGTTGGCCGCTATCGGTTTAGACCGACATATAGGCGGGGAGCCAAGACTCATACACTTGGCGAAGTTCGGTTAAAGATATAATCCCTTGAGAGCCGAGTTTCAATGAAGACCCGCCGGTTTTCCCTAAAATCAGTGCGGAAACACCAGATTTTTTCGCGGCTTCCATCGCCTTTTCGGGAAGGGCAGTGGCGATAAGATAGCGTCCTTGATCCTCACCGAAGAGAAAGGCATGAGGGGTAATATCAGAGGGCAAGGTGATAGCGGCACCGATGTTTCCAGCTAAACACATCTCTGCCAAAGCTATAGCCAGTCCCCCATCCGAGAGATCATGACAAGCTTCAGCAAAGCCTTGCTGAATTAAATTGCGAATGAAATCGCCGACTTTGCGCTCTGTTGGTAAATTTACAGGCGGCGGCGCACCGTCTTCGCGGCTGAGAACTTCACGAAGATAAAGAGAACACCCAAGCCACCCTTCGGTATCACCTAAGAGAATAAGCGATAGATCTTCCCGAGAGAGGGCAAGAGAGGTGATTTTTGCTAAATCGTCGATGAGGCCAACCGCACCAATAGCAGGCGTTGGCAAAATGGCTTTACCGTCGGTCTCGTTATACAGAGAGACATTTCCCGAAATAACAGGAAAATCTAAGGCTAGGCAAGCCTCGCGCATTCCCTCGATAGCGCCGACAAACTGACCCATAATCTCGGGACGTTCTGGATTGCCGAAGTTCATATTATCTGTAACGGCAAGAGGACGCGCGCCCACCGCCGTTAGATTCCGCCAAGCCTCAGCGATAGCTTGGCAGCCACCCTGCCGAGGATCCGCTTGCACATAGCGAGGGGTACAATCGGTTGTCATTGCAAGAGCCCGGTTGCTCCCATGGAGACGAACGATAGCCGCATCACCACCTGGTCGGGCAACGGTATCGGCCATAACCGTATGGTCGTATTGCTCCCAAATCCAACGGCGGGAGCACATGTCCGGACTTCCTAAAATCTTTTTTAGGGCCAAGACAGAATCAGTCTCAGGAACGGACGATGCGGCCAATTTGGGTAATGCTGGTGTTTTAACCCAAGGGCGATCGTATTCCGGTGCGGCCTCGGCCAATGGGTCTATAGGTAAGTCTGCGACCACGTCGTTATGAAACCGTAAAACCATACGGCCTGTGTCGGTTAAATGGCCGACGATAGCGAAATCAAGCTGCCACTTATGGAAAATATCTTTGGCCACACTCTCGCGCTCTGGCTTTAAAATCATGAGCATACGCTCTTGACTTTCCGATAACATAATCTCGTAAGGTGTCATGCGGTCTTCCCGGCAAGGAACGCGATCAAGGTCCAGAACAACTCCAAGCCCACCTTTGGATGCCATTTCGAATGAAGATGATGTGAGTCCCGCAGCGCCCATGTCTTGAATGGCGACAATGGCATCGGTTGCCATCAATTCCATACAAGCTTCAATTAGAAGCTTTTCAGTAAAAGGATCGCCGACCTGAACGGTTGGCCGTTTGGCCTCGCTATCTTCCGAGAATTCGGCCGAAGCCATAGTAGCGCCGTGGATACCATCGCGCCCGGTCTTAGATCCAACGTAAACAATGGGATTACCTACCCCAGTTGCTTTTGCAGTAAAGATCCGATCAATCGGCGCGACGCCGACGGTCATTGCATTGACGAGGCAATTCCCATTGTAACTTTTATGGAAATTTACCTCACCGCCAACAGTAGGGATTCCAACACAATTTCCATACCCTCCAATTCCTGCCACAACGCCAGCTACTAAATGCCGTGTCTTTGAATGGGCAGGATCGCCGAATCTTAAGGCATTCAAATTTGCAATAGGTCGCGCCCCCATGGTGAAGACATCCCGTAGGATACCGCCAACTCCCGTGGCAGCACCCTGGTAAGGCTCGATATATGAAGGATGATTATGGCTTTCCATTTTAAAAACGGCAGCAAGGCCCTTACCGATGTCGATGACACCCGCATTCTCGCCAGGACCTTGGATGACCCAGGGTGCTGTAGTTGGAAGCTGTCGCAACCACTTTTTTGAAGATTTATAAGAGCAATGCTCGGACCACATAACCGAGAATATCCCAAGCTCAACAAGGTTAGGCGCGCGACCAAGGATATCAATGGCGCGCTGATATTCCTTCGTATTTAGACCATGGGCTTTGACAATATCAGGTGTGATGCCAGTCGAGTAAGGCGTGCCGTCCATTGAAACCTCTATTTAAGCAGCGAGAGCTTGAACAAGACCCTCGAAAAAGGGGCGGCCATCGGTTCCGCCATGTACCGGATCGCACGCACGCTCAGGATGAGGCATGAGGCCTAAGATGGTTTTATTTTTATTGAATATGCCCGCAATATTCCGCGCGGCACCGTTCGGGTTAGCAGAAGGATCTATCTTGCCATCGCTGGTGCTGTACCGAAAGGCAATTCGATTCTCATCCTCAAGTTCGTTAAGAGTAGATGTATCGGCGAAATAATTACCATCAGCATGAGCAACAGGGATTCGGATAATTTGGCCGGTTTCATATTTATTCGTATATAAACTCTGTCCGGTTTCTACCTTTAACGTTACATCGCGGCATATGAATTTAAGTTGAGCGTTGCGAAGGAGTGCCCCGGGCAAAAGACCAACCTCGCAGAGGATTTGAAAACCATTGCAGATGCCCAGTACCGGTACACCAGCTTCACCACGTGCCTTGACTTCCCGCATAATAGGTGCGTGCGCAGCCATGGCGCCACACCGCAAGTAGTCGCCATATGAAAAACCGCCAGGCAAAACAATCAGATCTATCTTAGGCAAGGTACTTTCAGCGTGCCAAACCATAAGAGGTGCTTGACCAGAAATTTGTTCCAGAGCGACAGCAACATCGCGATCGCAGTTAGAACCAGGAAAAACAATAACGGCTACACGCAAAGGCATGAAGTTTCCCTATAAGAATTCAACGTGCCAAGTTTCAATGACTGTATTGGCTAATAATTGTTGGCACATATCGTCAATCTTGGCACGGGCTTGGATTAAGTCCGTCTCTTTGAGCGTAAGCTCGATTAATTTGCCTTGGCGAACTTCGCTGATACCTGAGAAGCCTAGGTGATTCAAAGCATTTTCTATGGCTTTGCCTTGAGGATCGAGCACTCCTGATTTTAGTGTAATATGTATCCGTACTTTCACAGTGAGACCCATAAGTTAGTTATTGCATGCGCCGCGGACCTTTAAGGTCGGTTGGTCCTGCTTCAGGCATGATTCCGAGGCGTCGCGCAACCTCCTGGTAGGCTTCAGCAACACCGCCAAGATCGCGGCGAAATCTATCTTTATCAAGACGCTCATCCGTCTTGGCGTCCCAAAGTCTGCAGTTATCTGGACTAATCTCATCGGCAAGTACGATGCGCATTTCCTCGTTTTCCCAGAGACGACCGAATTCGAGCTTAAAATCAATCAGCTTTAGTCCGACACCTAAAAAGAGGCCAGATAGGAAGTCATTGATGCGGAGGGATAAAGAGAGAATATCATCCAAATCGTAAGGACTTGCCCAGCCGAAGGCAGTAATGTGCTCTTCGGCAATCATGGGATCGTTTAACTCATCGTTTTTATAATAATACTCGACGATAGAGCGCGGAAGCGGGGTTCCTTCGGTAATTCCAAAGCGCTGGGCGATCGATCCTGCAGCGATATTGCGGATCACAATTTCAATAGGGATAATTTCAACTTCACGCACGAGTTGTTCGCGCATATTGAGGCGACGCACAAAATGCGTTGGGATTCCAATTTCCGCTAAACGATTCATAAGATATTCAGAGATACGATTATTAAGCACGCCTTTTCCAGTGATGACGGCGTGTTTTTTGTTGTTAAACGCAGTTGCGTCATCTTTGAAATACTGGACAAGCGTCCCTGGCTCGGGCCCTTCGAAAAGAATCTTAGCCTTACCTTCATAAATGCGCCTGCGTCTAACCATGACGGACCTTTTTTAGAAGCTCAGAGCCTTCCTATAGCATTTCCCTGGCAGAGGTAAAATGCTGCGTATAGTATGTTTCGTACTTTTCTAGGAATATGCCTGTGCCTATATGATAATCTGGGGTTATGGCTAAATTCTGCGGAATCCTTAGGTTCACAAGGAGATAAGAGAATGAGCTTCGACGACCGTCAGCGCGCCTTTGAAAAAAAGTATGAAAAGGACGTAGAGCTGCAATTTAAAGTTAATGCACGCCGAAATAAACTTTTGGGGGTATGGGCGGCTGGTCTTATGGGAATAACAGGGGTAGCGGCCGAGTCGTATGGGCGAGAAATAGTGGCTGCTGACTTTAGTGAGCCAGGGGACGGTGATGTCGTGCGCAAGGTTCTTCAAGATTTAACGGAGCACGGAATATCTATGACAGAACATAGGATTCGAGCAGAGATGGATCGTCTTGCCAGCGTAGCTAAGCAGCAAATTATGCAAGAAGTCTGATCCCTCTTTCTGAGAGAGATGTGCGGATCCAATGATAGGAAGCCTAACTTGGTTGCTTGAGATAAGAGATTAGGCCGTTTATCCCACTTTTTTGGATCTGCGACTCGCATTCTTGTTTTAGAAGGCCGGATAGCCCCATTCCTGCTTCGGCGACATCGAAAACCTTATACTTACCATCATTATAGTGGATAATAGTCCAATTATAAGTGGGCGCTCGGTCATTGTACTGACGCTCAACCTTGGTGCTGACCATAGTTTTGCTGTCCTCGCCTGAGGATACATGAACCACTTTGTATTGGATGATAAAGGACTCTAGCAGGAACTTGGTATAAGCGCGGGCTGCATGCTCTCGAAATGCCTCTTTTAAGGCTGCCTTCTGATTATCCGTCGCGTCTTGCCAACTTGAGCCCATAGCAAAGGGTAAGAGAGAGTCAACATCGAGATTCTTAGCGATCATTTCGCTGAAGATCTTTCGGCGTTCATCGGAGGGCTTTTCTGCTTTGAAAACAGCCACAACACTATCGGCAAGCGTTTTAATATAAGCAACAGCACCATCATCATCTGCTGCAAAAGCAGGAATAGAGATAATGGCCCACAAAAGTCCTAAGCTTGCACCAATAAGCCGTATTTTCATCGTATACATGGGAATCCTACTGGTTAGACTGACCCACTTTTCCAAAAAAGAGGGATATGAATCAACCCAGGGAAGGATTTTTATTATTTTCCTCGGAATCTGAACGGTCTAAGACACGAGAAAATAAGGTCTCTACGTGTTTTAGGTGATACTCTAAATCAAAAAGTCCATCGATTATATGGGGGGAAAGCATAGCAGTTATATCTGGATCTTTTTTTAGAAGATTAGCAAATCCGGGTGCTTGTGGGTCATTGGAAGCTTCCCAAGCCGTCATGGCATTACGCTGCACAACTCGGTATGCGGTTTCACGGTCAAGCCCCATCTGGGTTAGTGCTAAAAGAACACGCTGCGAATTCCATAATCCACCGCCCGCAGTTAAGTGAGCGCGCATGCGCTCAGGGTATACGACAAGGTTCTCTAAAAGCCCAGCAAGCCGGATGAGAGCAAAATCTAATGTCACAGTGGCGTCTGGAGCAATCATTCGCTCAACCGAAGAATGCGAGATATCCCGTTCATGCCATAAGGCGACGTTTTCTAAAGCCGGAACAACGGCGGAGCGGACAAGTCGGGATAGGCCGACCAGATTTTCGGATAGAACAGGGTTTCGTTTATGAGGCATAGCGGAAGAGCCTTTTTGGCCGGGACTAAAATACTCCTCGACCTCCCTTACTTCAGAACGCTGGCGGTGGCGAATTTCTACAGCCATATTCTCTACACTACTGGCGATAACACCTAACGTCGCAAAGTAAGCTGCATGCCGATCGCGCGGGATAATTTGTGTAGAGATAGGTTCAGGAGTCAGGCCTAGCTTTTGAGCAACGTAGGCTTCAACGCGTGGATCAATATTCGCAAACGTACCTACGGCCCCAGAAATGGCACAGGTTGAAACTTCTCGACGTGCCCTTTTCAATCTTTCTTGACAGCGCGAGAACTCGGCCCAGTGTGATAAAAGTTTCAAACCGAAGGTCGTCGGTTCAGCATGAATGCCATGGCTGCGGCCAATGCAGGCGCTATACTTATGTTCAATTGCCCGGCGCTTAAGCGCTATAAGAACGCGCTCGATATCGGTGAGTAACAGGTCGGTTGCTTGGGTTAACTGAACGGCAAGGCACGTGTCCAGTACATCTGATGAAGTCATTCCTTGATGAATAAACCGAGCGTCGGGTCCTACCGATTCAGCTAAATTAGTGAGAAAAGCGATAACATCGTGCTTAGTTTCTTGCTCGATTTCATCGATGCGATTAAGATCCCATTTTCCCTGTTGCCAGACAGTGGCAGCAGCCTCTTTTGGGATGATCCCAAGTTCGGCTTGAGCATCGCAGGCATGCGCTTCAATTTCAAACCAGATTCTATATTTATTTTCAGGCTCCCAAATTCGCACCATTTCTGGACGACTATAGCGCGGAATCATAAGGGCCTCCTTGGGAGCTAAAAGCAACGGGCCGACCTTACGGGTATCCTAGGCCGGCCCGCAACCTCTTTGTCACAAAGACAGCATTAATCGCCTAGAGCGATTCCTTCACGCCGCGGATCGGCACCGCCAACCCAACCTCCTCCCTTAGCAGGGCGTACAATTGCTTGGATTCCGCTATTCAATTCAATGAGACGAGTTTTATCCCCTAAGGCTTCAAGAGCAGGCTTTAGAGATTCGGCGCTGGTTCCTTGTTCAAGTTCAATGGGCCCACCTCTGCTTCCCACATTAGGCAAAGCAATGGCTGTTTGAGGATCGAGGCGCCAATCCAGAATTCCTATCAAGGTCTTTGCAACATAGTTGATGATAGCACTGCCGCCGGGTGAGCCGACTGCCGCGATCAATCTTCCCGTTTTCTTGTCTAAAACTAAGGTAGGCGCCATAGAGCTGCGCGGACGTTTACCCGCCTCAAGTCGGTTGGCAACAGGTTTGCCATTTTCGGTTGGGTTAAAGGAAAAATCTGTTAATTCGTTATTAAGAAGAAATCCACGAACCATCATCCGGCTGCCGAAACCATCTTCTATGGTTGTTGTCATAGAAACAGCATTGCCAAAACGGTCTATAACAACGATATGACTTGTACCTGTAAGGACCATGGCGGGATCTGGAGCAAAATTCCATCCAGTCTTTTGGGGTGGAACGCCAGGTTCAACCTTCTCCATAGGTGCCCTCATTTGAATAGCTTTAGACCGTGACTTTAAATAGTCGCCATTCATCAGGCCCGTGATGGGGACCGGGATAAAATCCGCATCCGCCATATAGAGGTTCCGATCTGCATAAGCCAGGCGCCCGGCCTCTGACATGAGGTGGACGGCTTCAACAGAATTAGGAGCAAGCTTTCCAACAGGGAAGGGCTCCATCAGTTTCATGATTTGATAAACAGTCATACCTCCAGAACTTGGTGGACCCATCCCACAAATTTCCCAACGCCGATAATCGCCACAAACTGGAGATCTTTCCTTAGCTTGGTAATTTGCGAGGTCCGCCTCTGTCATATCGCCAGGATTTACAGGTGCCTTTGTCACGGTAGCAACGATATCGTGTGCGATATCGCCCTTGTAAAAGGCGT
>JAWKYA010000008.1:0-61764 GCA_041396725.1 Alphaproteobacteria bacterium | reverse complement strand
TTAAAAAACTGATGGTGGCCCGGCAGTAGCTATTGCGCACGCGAATATCTCTTCAATCATCCGTGCGGCAGTATCGTGAAAAGATTGATCTAGAGAGATCAATCTTTTCCTTTTAGACAGGGTGAGTAGACGGGGCGAGGATTTCTAAAATGACAGGGCGGTGCCAAAGGCGAAGGCAAAACCGTGGGAGCGGTGATTTGAGTCTAATATCTCCTCATATTCGGCACTGGGTGTAGAATCGGAATCTAGTGCGCGCCGGCTCCCCCAATTGATATATTGAGCTTCGGCTTGCAGCTGGATCCCTGGGCCTAAAGCATAGGATGCCCCCAAAGCCACTGCCGCCTTGGTATCGACGCCGTTCCCCGAAGCGTTCCCTGGCTCGCCCGTTTTCTTGAAGTTCTGTGACCAAAAGAAGCTTGGGCGACTCGGAAGGCCTTTGCTAGGGTCTGAGCTATTCTTACAAAACTTGTGAGTACTGATGAGTGCCCAGCTTCCCTACCGCCATGATCTATCTGGCTGCTTTCCAGAAGATCAAAAAATGTTACGCACCCTCTTTGAGCAAAAGTGCCAAGAGGTGCCAAAGATTATAGCGCAGATGAAGGCTTGGCAGGACAGTCATGCTCTGCCCCTTCTGAATTTACCGAGCCGGACCGATGATTTGGGAGAGATCGAATCGGCGGCGGCTCCATTCACAGCTACGCAGTTCGATCAAGTCCTTGTTTTGGGAACAGGTGGATCTACCCTCGGTGGTCAGACCCTTTTGGCTCTAGCGGATCAGGGTTTCGGTCCCAAGTCCGGGCGGCCCATTATAAGATTCTTCGACAATGTCGATCCCCACAGTTTCGAGGCTCTCATGGTGCGGTTAAATCCCAGCCGTACAGGCCTTGTCATTATTTCTAAATCGGGAGGCACCGCCGAAACCTTGGCGCAAGCCTTGAGTCTTATCCCATGGATTGGACCGAGTAACCTTGCCGCCCAGGCCGTGGCCGTCACGGAACCTTATGACAATGCGCTCCGCCGGTTGATGGCAGCACACAAAGTCAAGATCCTCGAACACGATCCCAAGGTTGGTGGCAGATTTTCGGTCTTATCGGTGGTCGGTTTATTACCTGCAGCCATCGGTGGTTTGGATATCAAGGCCGTGCGTAGGGGTGCTGCGACTGTTCTTAAGGCGACACTTGACCAGGTATCGTCGCCACCCAGCGAAGGTGCGGCTCTTTCAGTGGCAGCAATGATGAGCGGCAAGCCGATGACCGTGTTGATGCCGTATATTGATCGCTTGGCCTGTTTTGCCCGGTGGTATCGCCAACTCTGGGCTGAAAGCATTGGCAAGGATGGCAAAGGATCAACCCCAATCGATGCTTTGGGTACAGTGGACCAACACAGTCAGGTTCAACTTTACCTAGGGGGGCCCAAGGACAAACTTTTTTCTCTCATTCTGCTCAATGTGGCGAGCCGTGGCCCTCAGCTGATGCTTTCAGGGGATAAATCTCTCGATTATTTAAAGGACCGAACCCTCGGCGATCTGATGGATGCAGAGCAACGTGCCACAGCGGCGACTTTAATCCGGAATGGCCGATCTACGCGTCTTTTCCATCTTGATCATTTAGATGAGACAAGCTTAGGTGCGTTGCTGATGCATTTTATGCTGGAGACTATTATCGCTGCGGGGCTGATGGGGGTTGATGCCTTCGATCAACCTGCCGTCGAAGAAGGAAAGAGTCTAACTCGCCAATATCTTGCTGAAATGATGGATTGATTGATGGCTCTGATTCGCCGCCTTCCGGAAACTTTGGTAAACCGCATCGCGGCAGGCGAGGTGGTCGAGCGCCCAGCTTCGGCGGTGAAGGAATTGGTCGAGAATGCTATCGATGCGGGAGCGCGCCGCATCGATGTGACTTTACGGGACGGCGGTCGGGCGATGATCGCTGTGAGTGACGATGGCTGTGGCATGACAGCGGAGGATCTCGCTCTTGCGGTTGAACGCCATGCCACATCGAAACTCCCCGGTGACGATCTGGTTCGCATCAATAGCCTGGGATTTCGTGGCGAAGCCTTACCTTCGATTGGTGCGGTGGCGCGACTAACCATCACCTCGCGTCCTGCGGGTGTTGAGTCAGCATGGTCAATTACCGTTGATGGCGGTGATAAAGGCGAGGTACGCCCAGCAGCTCTTGCTCTGGGTACGCGGGTTGAGGTCCGCGATCTTTTCTATGCGACACCGGCACGGCTGAAATTCATGAAGTCTGCACGCAGCGAACGTGAAGCCACCAAGGACAGTCTTGAGCGACTTGCTATGGCGCATCCACATATTGCTTTTACCTTAAGTGATGATGAGCGTGTTCTTCTGCGCCTACCTGCGGCAGGGGAAGGTGAGGTCGGTCGATTACAGCGATTGGGCGCGGTGCTTAAAAATGACTTTGCCGATAATGCTGTGGCCATTGATGCAACGCGCGAAGGCGTCCGACTTTATGGTTTCGCGGGCTTACCGACACTCAATCGCCCTACAGCAGTCGAACAATATTTATTCGTAGGCGGACGGCCGGTGCGGGACAAGCTTTTGCATGGTGCCGTGCGCGCTGCTTATCAAGATTTTCTGGCTCGTGATCGGCATCCGATGTTGGCACTTTTTCTTGAAGTGCCCCCCGAAGACGTGGATGTCAATGTTCATCCAGCGAAGGCAGAGGTTCGGTTTCGCGATGCGGGATTGGTGCGAGGTCTCATTGTGGGTGCACTAAAGCATGCTCTGGCTGCCGCGGGTCATCGTGCCTCGACCACTGTTGCCACGGCAGCCCTGGGTGCCGCGCGACCACAAGGAGAGGGTAGGCTCCCTCCGGCGCAAAGTTTTTCCTTCAGCCAGAATTATTCCCGCCCCTCACGGGGGGCACGAGAAGCTGCCGCTGCTTTTCAGGCACCTGAAAAACAAGATGCTTTAGTGTCCGCTGCGCCGGCTAGTCGGGTCGAAGTATCTTCTGCAACAAATGAAGCTGACATCTATCCATTAGGTGCTGCCCGTGCGCAATTACACGAGACTTATATTGTAGCGCAAACCGCCGATGGTATTGTCATTGTCGATCAGCATGCTGCGCATGAACGTCTGGTTTATGAAAAGATGAAACTGGCTCTCGATAGTGGGGGTGTGGCGCGCCAAGGGTTGCTTATTCCCGAAGTTGTCGAGCTGGACGAGAGTGCGGCGCACCGGCTTCTCGCACGGAGTAACGAGCTGGCGGAACTGGGCTTGGTGATCGAGCCGTTCGGTAATGGGGCGATCTTGGTGCGAGAGACACCAGCGCTTTTGGGTACGGTAAATGCAGTGGGATTGGTGCAAGACTTGGCCGAAGAACTTGCCGAACTAGGAGATCATCTCTCGCTTAAGGAAAAACTCGAAGAGGTTTGTAGCACCATCGCCTGTCACGGATCGGTCCGTGCAGGACGTCAACTTAACGCTGATGAAATGAATGCGCTGTTGCGGCAGATGGAAGCGACACCTCACTCAGGACAATGCAATCACGGCCGTCCTACCTATGTAGAACTCAAACGTGCCGATATCGAAAAGCTATTCGGCCGACGGTAACCCTGCCGCTGCTGCATCATGTTCGCGTATCTCCATGCAGCAAAAAAGCAATTAACTTCATACTATCTTAAAGGGTATTTAATCGATCTATAATAGGTAAGTGCCCACTGATATAGCTAATATTTCATAATTTAATCAAATACATATGAAGTAAGTTGACATTTTAGAATGTAACTCGTAAAAGGCGCATATCACAAAAAAATATAATCTATGATTGTTTAAAATGAAGAGTAGTGATCATACCTAAGCGTTTACATAACCGTTATCCCGCTTAGGGGCTGGAAATCTGAACACCCGTGCGCAGATCGAAAGAGGGGACTGTAGGGGATGCTTGCGCCTAGTAGAATACGATCTTATCCGTTCACAGCTCTTGTTAATTCCTCTTCTGTTGTGATGTCACGCATTATAAGTCGTGGCTACATGGTTGCTGGTGTATCGAGTGGCATCCCAGGTCTTTCATGGAAGCTCGCCGATAGAGGTTGGCTGGGGTTTGATGTTGATATAGCTCGAGGGATTGCTGTTGTCCTCTTAGGAGATGATCAAGCAGTAGACTTTCGCTCTGTATCGCCAAGTGAACGGTTTGAGGCCATACGTTCGGGAATTATTGATGTTGGCACTTTTAATGCCAGCTGCACTCTTAGTCGCGAGTTAGAAGGGGTAAGTTTCACCTCTATCGCCCTTTATGATGGTGAAGCAGCGTTAGTGCGTCTTTCGGCTAACGTCGATCAATTGATAGATTTTGAACGCCCACGGATCGCGATGCAGGTGGGTACGACAACACCACACAATATGGCGCTGTATTTTGGACAGAAGCCTTACGAGCTTTACCCGCATGATACGCTTTCTGCAGCTTTTGATTTTTATATGGCAGGAGGTGCAGATGCTGTCGTTTTTGACGCGACGGGTCTAGCAGCTTTACGCGCAGATTTACGTGAAGCGAATGAGCATAAGATTTTATCGGGGCGTTTTTCAAAAGAAGCAATGGGCCCAGTAACTTTAGCCAGCGATGCGTCATGGACGCGAACCGTACAGTGGGTTGTTCGCGCGTTAATTTTAGCTGAAGAAATAGGTGTTAGCTCCGCGACAGCACGAAAAGAATTTGAAAATCCGTCGTCTATGGCAATTGCACAATTTTTTAGAATAGGGTTACCGCTCACGAAGGCAGATAAGCTGGCGAGTGAGCGATTAGTACGACTTGTCCAAGCTATTGGTAACTACAAAGAAGTATTCAGTCGAAATCTTGGCGCGGGGTCAGCTCTAAAATTAGAGCGAAATCTCAATTCCTTGTGGACTGATGGAGGATTGCTCTATGCGCCGCCACTTGGATGAATACATACAAATAATATTGCAAGAGGTAGATCATGGTTAATTTTGAGCAACATCGACCTGAGAAGGTGGTAACGGCTCTGCAGAGTTCACCGAAGATTATTCTCGGTGTTGCAGCCTCAGATGCGCATGTTGTTGCTAATCATTTAATCGCAATGTATCTACGCGACCACGGTTTTGAAGTTATTAATCTTGGAGCATGCACGCCGCTTAGCGAATTTATGCAGATGTGGCAGCGTCACCCGGATGCATCCGCAATTATTATCGGTAGTCTTAATGGGCATGCCGCTGAAGATCTTGAAGATTTGCCAGAATTCAAACAAAACTATCAGGTTCGCTGCCCCATTATTGTGGGTGGGAATCTTTCGGTCGGTGCTCTCAAGACTGGTGTTGAAACAGCTCGTCTTCTCGAAAATGGAGTAGACGCTGTCATATCGAATGTCGATGAGTTGCTTCCATATCTGCGCACACTCAGTAATGCTTTGCCTTTTGGCTCATCTCTGGAGGAACAGCATGCCTATTCCTAGAGCGCCGCGAATTGCTATTGCAGGTGCAACCGGTGCTGTCGGCCATACCCTGATAGAGTTAATCGAAAAGCGTGATTTCCCTTTTTCTGCAATAGATCTTTTAGCATCTACACGGAGTAGCGGCAAAACGCTCAAAGTAAAAGGGCAATCCTACCCTGTTCAGTCTCTAGCGGATTTTCATTTTGGCAACGTACATCTGGCTTTTTTCTCTTGTGGGACATCGGTGTCTCGGGTTGAAGGTCGCCGCGCGGCGATGGAAGGTGCTTTGGTAATAGACAATACTAATGCCTTTCGAATGGATGCAGACACACCCTTAGTTGTTCCTCAAGTAAATGCACATCAACTTGCAACACGACCGACTTCTGGGATTATTGCAAACCCCAATTGCTCGACCATTCCCTTAGTTCGCTTACTGCAACCAATCGATCGTTTATATGGTATCCAGCAAGTTATTGTCTCGACATATCAGGCTGCATCTGGGGCAGGTTTAACTGGAATAGAAGAGCTAAAATCCTCTGTTACGCAGACCTTAAATGCCCCCGAGAGTTCTGATACATCCAATCGCCGCTTCCCTGTTCCTTTGGGCTTTAACCTGATTCCATCAATTGATGTTGCGATGCCAACAGGATTTACGCTTGAAGAACAAAAAATGCTTCAGGAGTCGCGAAAGATCCTAGAGCAGCCGGATCTAAAACTAAGCGCAACATGTGTGCGTGTACCTGTAATCAATGGCCATTCGGAATCTGCATATATTCAATGTGATCGTCCGGTTGATCGAGAAAAAGTGGTTCAAGCCCTTCGAGAAACTTCTGAGGTTGAAGTTTTCGATGCGGGGTCGGGAAGTGTGGTTTATCCGACGCCGCGTTATTTACAAAATCCGGATAAAGTACATGTGGGCCGCATCCGGATTGATCCTAATAATCCCTGTGCTTTATGGCTATGGCTGATTGCAGATAATTTACGAATTGGGGCGGCTTTGAATGCCATACAAATTGCTGAAGTTCTTATTCAACAAGCAGATAAGTCTATGGCAGCCTAGAGATGTCAAAGTTATCTGTTCTGAAATTTGGGGGATCAAGTTTTGCCCCAACAAGCCGGTATGGAGAGATCGCATCTGAGCTTGCCAGGCGCGTAGCAAAAGGAGAACGCTTGGTCGTTGTGGTGAGTGCGCCCCCGGGGTTAACCGAGAATTGGCGTACTCAGCTCTTGAGTATCAATGCGCATCCTTCAGATGAAATTCTCGGTGGTTTGTTGCCGCGCGCCGATACAGTAGGGGCATATTTTTTATCGGCAGCTTTAGAGTCTAAAGGAATCACCAGTCGAGTTCTGACTGGAAATGAAGTGGGAATTCAAACAGATTCAAATTATTGCCGTGCACAAATTTTATCTATGGATATGCGGCATCTCCGCGGTGTTTTGGAATACTGTCCGATCGTTATAGTACCTGGCGGTCAAGCAGAGAACGCAGAGCATCAGCTTACGTGGCTTGGTAAGAATTCATCAGATTTCTCGGCAATTGCTTTGGCAGCAGCGTTGAATTTGCCATCTGTTGACATCCATTCTGATGCCGAGGGAATTTTCTCGTGCGACCCAGCGTTTATCCCGGGGGCTCAGATTTTACCTAAAATATCTTATGGCGATGCAATTACTATGTCTTTATGCGGCGCCAAGGTTTTACACCACGGTGGTGTTCTTTACGCGCGTGAGCACGGCGTAGAAATTCGATGCATGCATAATCAGAGCCCCTTCCAGCTTGGTACCACGGTGGGAGTTGGGCCAGTAATAAGAGCCGTAATCCCTGATTTTCAATCAGTCACTTTGTCTTTTTCTTTGGAACAGGTAAGGCAAAATGTATTAGATAAGCTTCGCGGTGCCGCAGTGCCAGTTATCGATCTCCCACCTGAACAGGGAAAACAAGATCATTTTGTGTTAGCAATTACCTGTGGGTACTTTGATGTTGAGCATTTCTTAGCAAGTAACCAATTACAGGCCGATATTGGATCTCAAAAACTTCTAACTGTACTAGATGATGGGCGAGTGGAGCACAGCCTATGGTCCAGTGATGCTGAATTGACTCAAGCTGCGATATGTATTCATAAGCGGCTGTACCAAGAAACGGTGCACTTCCAAGATCATGAAAGACAGCGGGCATGAAGAGTCCGTTCGATCTTTATAGTCATTATGTAACGGAACGAAAAGAGGTTGCTCCCGATTGGGCCGAGTGCTTGTCTTATTTGAAGACGCTGGATAAGCCAAGTGTTAGTCAGCTTCTGGAAAAGGCTGAAGCAGCAGGTGAGATGTTAGTCCAACCCCGATGTGGGGTCGGAGATCAGGAGGCGATGCTGAATCTGCTTCAGCAACTAGAGCAGGGCGCGCACCCTGATATTCTAAGCTTAACAATTGACGCTCATACGCGTCTTCTCCGATTTGAGGCTGCAGATAAGGCGCTTCGAGACAACCCAAAGCATCTAAATGGTTATCCACTTATTGCCCATGGGTGGCAACAGGGACGAAAGTTGAATAAAGCGGTTAGGGCTCCAATCGAAGTTCGCCATGGATCACCGGATGCTAGGTTATTATTTGGCGCGGCATTAGCATCGGGCTTTAGCTCTTTTGAAGGGGGAGGCATAGGGTATAATGTTCCTTACTGCAAAGATGTCCCTTTTGCTGATTCTCTAAGTTACTGGCGGGATATTGATCAGTTTTCAGGAGATCTTGCAGATCAAGGAATCATTATTGATCGTGAGTTTTTTGGTACGCTAACCGCGGTGCTTATGCCGCCATCGATCAGTATAGCCATTGCCTTGTTAGAGGCAGCTCTTGCCATACAATCCGGTGTGCAATGTCTGTCATTAGCTTATTGTCAGACAGGTAACTTTACCCAGGATATTGCAGCTCTCCGGGCGTTACGGAAGGGTATAGCACGCTATTTACCATTACATACTAAGGCTTATCCAGTTTTTCATCAATTTATGGGAGCTTTCCCGGCGGATCATATCGATGCGAATGCATTAATTATTTATGGCACGATTACCGCGCGCCTTGGTGGGGCTACCAAGATTATCAATAAGACGCATCAAGAAGCCTTAGGTGTTCCTTCGGTTGAAGCGAATATAGCCGGCATATCGCTAACAAAAGCTGCGACTAGTTGGATTATTGGTTTACTCCCTCTTGATATGAATGCTGTAGAAGAAGAGCAGTATTGGATTGAACGAGAAGTAGCTGAACTCATCGAGCCAATTCTGGGGGCTTCTGATATGATCAAGGCCATTGTTTTGGCCTTTGCTGATGGACGATTAGATGTTCCTTTCAGTGCGAGCATTCATGCACGTAGTGATATCTTGCCTGTTCGCGATACCAAAGGCGCGATCCGCTTCCAACGCAGCGGACAGTTACCATTCAGCGAAGCCGTTCTACAGCGTAACGCGCAGCTCACTAATGAATATAAACCGACTTGGGGTGGTGAGCTTTTTCACAAGATTAGATCGGACATTTTGTTTTTCTGTCGCGATCTTTCCCTGCAACAATCAGAATCTGGCAGGTAGGAGATGGATATGCATGCAGCAGAAAAAACTTTTGTTCCTCTTGCTACCAACCAACAGGAAAATGTGTCATTCTTACGCCTCTCAGATTCAGAGAAAACTGCATTGACAACGCAGGTTTTGAGCTTACCAAATCCATATACTCATCCGCAAGAATCCATGGTTAAAGCTTTATCGGCTTTTGCTGGGCAAATTGATTCTGACTTACTAAGTCAAATTATTAATTTTGGAAACACACCCAGTGCTCCTGGTGCCCTTTTATTAGATAATCTGCCGGTTGATCCCTACCTTGCCCCAACCCCAGAAGATGGGGAGCCTAGCCCTATTAAAAAAACATTTGTCGGTGAAGCATGTGTTCTTGGTTTGGCAAAATTAATTGGCGAACCAGTTGGTTATAAGACCGAGAAAAATGGAAGACTTATCCATAATATCATCCCTGTGCGTGGTGCTGAAACAACTCAGTCTAACCGCAGCTAGAAGGTTTTTCTCAGTTTTCACAATGATTCAGTATACGATGAAAGCTTAGATTTTCATCGTTCTAACCCTGACTTCATTTTGCTTTACTGTCATCGACCCGATTTCAATCACGAAGCGCTTACTTATTTTATCGATGCGCGAGATGTTGTTGCGGGCCTAGATAAAGAAACAGTTCGTATCCTTTATGAACCATTGTTCTGTATGGCGGCTCCGTCAAACTACACCATGCTTATGAATAGCGGGCAAAAAGTCTGGTCAGAGCCGCTACCTATCCTTAAAGGCCCTCTAGCGTACCCAGAGATCACGATGGGTGCTAACGGTGTTAAGCCTATTTCTGATATTGCTGAGCAAGCTTATGAACAATTGCTAAATTTCTTGCGCGATATGAATCATCGATTTCAAGTAGCATTGTCGCCCGGACAAGCGCTTCTTATAAATAACCGAAAGGGTCTTCACGCACGAACGAGCTTTATGCCGACATTTGGTCCCCAAGAACGATGGCTATTGCGGGCCAATATCCGCCGGGATACTTGGAGTATGCGTAACCATTGGACTGGCGAGAATTTAGTCTTTAATTGAGTTCTAATACGTGACAGGAGAATTTTATGGTGAAGCGTCCAAAGTATTCCGTCGGAGTTGCTCAAATGGCGGCTGCCATGGTTCTTTCCGGCACTTTAGGATATTTTGTTCTAGAGTCGCATCAGAGCGCTTATAATGTTGTTTTTTTTCGCTGCCTCTTTGGTGCGATTAGTCTTGCTCTCTATTGCTGGGTGCGGGGTCTATTTCGCGAGAAACATTTTAATAAGAATACATTTCTCCTAGCTTTAGGTGGCGGTGTAGCGATTGTTGCTAACTGGGTTTTATTATTTTCTTCTTATAAGTATGCATCAATTTCAATTTCAACGGCGGTCTATCATACCCAACCTTTCTTTCTTATCATTTTCGGAATGCTGCTGTTCCGAGAACGGCCGGGAATTAATAAAATGCTTTGGTTCTTCACGGCATTTATTGGTTTGTTCTTCGTTATCAACATAGACATGTCAGATTTTTCGTTCTCTTTTGATTATGTTTTTGGTCTAATATTAGCGTTAAGTGCGGCAGTTCTCTATGCGATCGCAACGATCATTGCCAAACGCCTAAAGGGTATACCTCCGCATTTGATTGCTCTGGCGCAAGTCACTCTTGGGGTTGGTCTGCTACTCCCTTTTGTTGAGTTTAAAGATGTACCTCTTGTTGGGCCGCATTGGGTTTATCTAATTTCCTTAGGTGTCATTCACACATGCATTATGTATATCCTTATGTACTCTGCTTTCCAGAAATTGCAGACTCCCGCGATTGCAGTGCTATCATTTATTTATCCAGCAGTTGCCATTTTGGTAGACTACGTCTTTTATAACCAAAACTTAGCAACACTGCAGATCTTTGGTATTCTGCTAATCTTGCTGGGCGGAGCAGGGGTGAATCTTAATTGGTCACTTATACCTTTGCGCTTATCTCGTTCTGCATCTTCTTGATATTGAGCATAGGTTATACGTATGGTCGTTTTTTGCTCTCTATAGGATCACGTGATAAGGAATATAGTTTTCTACCACTTGATCGGCTTGAGATTGTGCTCGTCGAAACCCTATCCCTACTGATGCTAGTAGGGATAGGGGTCTATACAAAGACTCGCGAAGATTGCAGACATAGATTCGAAGGCATCACCTTTGTCCCAGCAGGCAGAGCACCGCAAATGATTGTGGAAGCAACATTAGTGCCCGATAAGAACATATTTGGGGAATACTTTTTTCTAGAAAATGATCTCGATCTAGACACTGTGGGTGCGCGCCGACCTGGGATCGTACAGGCACTCTGTCTGTCTAGCTGTTAGCTTAGTCTCCTATTTTTCAGTGGATAAACAATCTGTTGGGTATCAAGTATTATAATATTGAGAAAACGATCTGTAAGAAAAAAGATAAGGGCGTTTACAGGCAAGCAATAGGAGAAGCCCATGGCCTATAGAAAATGAGTCACCACATTTCTTGAGAAAACGAAACCAGTATAACCATCCGGGCGGAAGGTTATGCAGGTTACGTGCACCAATAATGCTAAGCGGTTTGATGGGTAAGTTAGTGTCTTTGCTGTAAGGCAAGGCGCAATGCGAGTGCCATGAATACGCTGGCTGTCGCCCAGCGCATGATCTCGGCGAAGCGGCGCGATTCTGTAACGAAATTCCCTGCGCTTCCCGTCAATAATGCCAGCAAGATATTAACCGAGGTGCCACTGCAATTGAACAACACGCTTAAGATAAAAATCTGCAGGCCTACATCGCCTCTGGCAGGATTCGTAAACTGTGGCAGGAAGGCCAGAATGAAAATCGCAACCTTAGGATTAAGAAGGTTAGTCAGACACCCCTCAAGCAAAACACGCCGAAACGACAGCGGAGGGCGTCGCTCTGTATTCAATGCAGCGACACCCTGGCGCAGAGTTTTTATTGCCAGATAAAGCAGGTAGGTAGCACCTACATATTTAATGATGAGAAATGCGATCTCTGATTGGCGGAGGATGATGCTTAAGCCTAGAGCCGCGACAATGCCGTGAATCTGGCAACCCAAGGCGACACCAAAAGCCGCCGCAATTCCACCGGTGCGTCCTTGACCAAGGCTACGGGTCGTAACGTAAGCCATATCCGCCCCTGGCGTCAGATTCAACGCAAGGGCAGCTAAAAGAAAAGGAGCTAACACAGGCCATGTAAAAAGAGCTGCCATGAAATTGGCCCTTAGCGATTTTTCTCAGAATGGAGGGTTAATGCTCTGATAACATCTTATCGGATGGGATCTCGCGATAGAGATCTTGATCTTGCCTTGCGTACGCATGCGGATGGGACCCTTTATACAGGGTCACAGCGTGATGGTGTGAAACTTCTCCAAAACGCTGTAGCCTTCCGCATCTACTGTGTTGTGTTCAATGTTCCGTGCTGGAGTTATCCAGCTTTAGCCTCTGATGTTACGGTAGCCGCCTCGTCGGTCATTTGCTCCATTTGCCGTTCGCGGATACGTGCCGACTTGCCGGTCCGGCCGCGCAGATAATAAAGCTTGGCCCGGCGGACTTCACCGCGACGCACAACCTCGATCTTTTCGATGCGAGGGCTATAGAGGGGGAATACACGCTCAACACCTTCCCCATAAGAAATTTTGCGGACGGTAAAGCTAGAGTTCAGTGCCGCATTCTTGCGGGCGATGCAGACACCTTCGTAAACCTGCACGCGTTCACGGTTACCCTCGACCACCTTCATATGAACCTTTAGAGTATCGCCAGGACGGAACTCGGGCACAGGGCGCTCAGCCGTAAGCTTGGTGATCTGTTCGTGTTCGAGTTTTTGTAAAAGGTTCATGGTCGTCATCCTTCTTCTAGCGTCTTTGGCTATAGCCAGCTTACTTACCGTCTTTATCCGATTTGTGAGAAGCTTGGTAGCGTTCCCAGAGATCGGGTCGTCGTTCCTTTGTGATCCGCGTGGCTTGATCCTGACGCCACCGTCGAACCTTGTCGTGATGTCCTGAGATGAGTACCTCTGGGACTGCGCGACCCTGCCAGTTTTGTGGCCGCGTATACTGAGGGTATTCCAGCAAACCTCGCTCGAAACTCTCATCCTCACCGCTTGTGGCCTTACCCATCACGCCCGGTAGTAATCGCACCACCGCATCGATCAGGGCTATGGCCGCTGGTTCACCGCCGGAAAGCACAAAATCACCGAGGCTTATCTCGTCGATCTTGTTCACCTCCAGTAGCCGCTGATCGACACCTTCATATCGTCCACATAAGAGAACGATGCCAGGGCTTACCGCCAACTGCCGAACCCGCTGTTGCGTAAGGGGTTGGCCGCGAGGAGAGAGATAAATCACCTCGGCTGCAGGCGGAGCATCTGCGACTGTAGCCTTTAATGCATCGTCGAGCACGTCAGGCCGCATCACCATGCCAGGTCCACCCCCAAATGGGGTGTCATCCACGGTGCGGTGTTTATCGCGCGCAAAACTGCGAATGTCCACCGTTTCCAGCACCCAGAGGCGATCTTTCATGGCTTGCCCGGCAAGAGAATAGCCTAAAGGTCCTGGGAACATTTCAGGAAACAGGGTTAAAACGAAAGCTTTCCAAGGGTTTAGAGTTCCGAGAGGTTCAGAAAGAGGCGCCATAGGTCAATCCTTGGTTTCGTCTCGCGGTTCAATGGTGGCAAAGTTCAACGCCTGCAGATCGATAACCAGCCGTTGCCCGGACAGATCAACCTCGGGTACGGCGGCGCGGCTAAAGGGAATGAAAATAGTCGAATGGTCGGGTTGTTCGATTTCAAGTAAATCGCCGGCCCCATAATCGTGCACCGACCGAACGCATCCAAAGGTTGCGCCAGTCACGGTTACCGCAGTCAGGCCGATAAGATCAGCATGATAGTAAGTCTCATCTTCCAGCTCGGGAAGGTGGGTGCGTGGTACATAAAGGCGTAGTCCCCGCAAAGCCTCAGCTTGAGTACGATCTGTTATCCCGTCGATCTCGGCTAAGAGGACATCGGGGTTTCGTTTTCCTGGGGCGGTACCCAGAATGCGGATTCGAAATTGCCGCCGATTCGATACATCGGATAAGTCGCCATAATTCCCGATATCTTCAGGAATAGCTGTAAAGCTTTTCACGCGAACCAACCCACGAACTCCGTGGGCGCCGGCAACAGCGCCCACGCAAATAAATTGTCGGTCGGATGTCGCCACGGGTTAAGTTGCAGGCGCTTCTTCAGCGGCCGGCGCTGCCGCCGCAACTTCAGCTTCAGCAGCAGTGGCTTCTGCCTTGGCTTTCTCAGCAGCTTCGGCAGCCTCAGCGGCCGCCTTCATCTTCTCTTGGGTTTTGGCGCGCGGCAGATGCTTCTTGGTCTGGTTCTTCGGTAGATCAGGTTTTTCGCCGAGCCCCGCGATTGCCAGCAACCGAGCAACGCGATCACTGGGGAGAGCGCCTTTACTCATCCAGTGCTTTACCCGCTCGGCATCGAATTTAACACGGTCTGGGTGCTCGTGAGGGACCATGGGATTGTAAGATCCAATCCGCTCAATAAAACGGCCATCGCGTGGGCTACGTGTATCGGCAACGACAACCTTATAATAGGGTCGTTTCTTGGCGCCAGCGCGCGAGAGGCGAATTTTAACCGACATTCTCTGTTTCCTTTCGTAATGGTTATTCGGGTTTGTGGCAGACGGCCTCGATATGATGACCATCAAGATCAATCACAAAGGCGCCGTAGTAATGAGGGTGGTAATTCGGGCGAAGACCTGGTTTACCGTTGTCCTTACCGCCAGCAGTGATTGCTGCAGTATAAAAGGCATCCACAGCCTTGCGGTTTGGTGCCATGAAGGCAATATGGGTGCCATGGCTAGCTGTCGGATGTACATCCTCAGGCGCACCCAACCAAAACATAGGTTGTTCGGGTGAAGGCCCATAGCCAGCCGCATTACCGAAGTCCATGACCTTCTTGTATCCAAGAGGAGCGAGGACCGCGTCGTAAAAGCTGCAAGATTTTTTATAGTTGTTTACGCCTAGCGAGCAATGATCAAGCATTTCATATTCTCCCTATGAGTATCGTCACGTTTATTTCCCAGGGAACCGGGGCATGAGTGCGGATAAGCCTTGGCGCATCAGGCCCTTTTGTCCCAGGCGTTTCATTTGTTTCATCATGCGCGACATCTGATCAAACTGTTTAAGTAACCGATTTACATCTTGAATTTGTGTCCCCGATCCTGCCGCGATTCGGCGCCGGCGCGACGCATTTAAGATACGTGGATCATTGCGTTCTTTAAGCGTCATTGAGGAAATAATCGCTTCTTGATGGCGGAGCATTTTCTCGTCGATTTTCTGCGCTGCCATGGCAGCTTTCGCTTTGGCGACGCCCGGGAGCATGGACATAATCCCCTCAAGACCACCCATCGATCGCATCTGTTTTAATTGCTTGGCCATATCATCAAGATCAAAGCGACCTTCAGCCATTTTAGCTGCCAGAACTTCAGCATCTTCATGCTCGATCGTCGCAGCTGCTTTTTCCACCAAGCTAACTACATCGCCCATGCCCAGGATGCGGGCCAGCAATACGGGTAGCGTAGAAAGGTTCGATGTCATCGAGCTTTTCCCTATACCCATAAGCTTAATGGGGCGGCTTGTGCATAGCGCATCGATAGAGCAGCGCCGCCGCGGCCATCACCATCGAGGCGTGTCAAAACGATACCACTCAGTCCCAGGGTTTTTATGAAAGGCATCGGCAACCTTGACCGCATCCTGCCCGGTCATAGCATCTGCTACTAGGCTCTCCAGAGGAGATACGGCTTCTTTAATCGCACGGGCTTCAGCCATGAGGTTTTCATCGATGGCAAGGCGTCCCGCTGTATCCAGAATAACCACATCGAATCCACCCAATCGTGCCGCTTCGATAGCTCTGCGTGCAATGGTGACAGGGGCTTGGCCAGGAACAATGGGCAGGCTTGTTATCTCGGCTTGTTTGGCCAATATGCTGAGCTGTTCTTGTGCAGCAGGGCGGTGCACATCAAGAGAAGCGACAAGGGTTTTTTTCTTGTCGTGCTTATGCAGCCGCCGGGCGAGTTTTGCTGTTGTAGTTGTCTTACCCGATCCCTGCAATCCTACCATCAAAATTGGTATCGGAGGGATGGCGGCGAAGTTGAGGGGGCTGGGCTCTGGTCCACCCAGTAGTTCGATCAGCGCGTCTTGAACAATCTTCACGACCATCTGGCCGGGGGTGACCGACCGCAGGACAGCTTGGCCAATAGCTTTAGGTTTGACAGTCTCTATAAAGTGCTTGACTGCTGGTAAGGCAACATCAGCTTCGAGCAAGGCGATCCGAATTTCACGCAAGGCACTATCGACGTCGGCCTCGGTCAATAGGCCCCGTCGCTTCAATCGCTCGAAGATCCCCGTTAATTTGCCCGACAAGCTATCAAACATGGATGCGCGTATTCCGTTTCTTAAAACACCACCGAGTACCCTTAGGCACAACCGCAGCACCAAGGGCGCCGGTGCGCGCAACGCGCGGACCGACGGACGCCCTTAAATGACCCCTAGGGGTCATTTAAGGATTGGCGCAACGGAATGACCGTTAGGCTGAAGTGGCGGAAATTAAGGGCTTTCTAGGAAAAGTCAAGAAGTTGGCTATCACCTGTGGCATGAGGCGCAGGATTGCTATCTTGAGCGACTGATCTGCAAGGAATTGAGCCAATTACCCACGGCGCTTATTGCAGAGCTTCGGCACGTGCAAATCGCCGGCTTTTAAGAAAATCAGTATCTTGAGGAGATTGGGGGATGGTTTTTGCGATTAATGAGCGAGGAAAACCTCTAAGTACCCCAGAGAAGAGATAAGGCCACGTGTTATTGCAGCTTAAATTAAAGGGATGTCGCCGTATTTTCTCCTTAAAAAATCCTTTGTGCAAAATTCCCGTGTAGCGAGAATTTTTTTAAAGAACCTATTTGTGATAGGCAAAAAACATGCTACTTCACTACTCGTAAGAATTGAGTGAATACAAAAAGCTCCTATAAGTAGGTAACCTATCAGTAGGTAATATGAGAAATGAGGGACGCCATGCGCCTCAACGATGAACGCGTTTTATTGCATATCGGTGAAAGGCTTAAGGCTCGTCGGCATCAACTTAATCTGAGCCAAGGCGAAGTAGCGATGCGCCTTGGTGTCAGCTATCAGCAAATACAAAAATACGAACGGGGGGAGAATCGCATCGCGGCTTGTTCTCTCTATCGTCTGGCGATGGTCCTCGATATTCCCGTCGCCTGGTTCTACGAAGGCCTAAGTCCGAATGCAGAAGGTAAGATCTCTGATCCTGATGCAGGAGCGGTTAATATCGCTTTATCCAAGATCGGTGATGCATCGCTTCGCCGGAATCTTGTTGAATTAATTAATAATTTTGCACGACTGAGTTTGCGGCCGATGGATCGCAGTGCATCGTAAGGCTTTTCCTCCTTGTTAGATAGGCAGCCTTAACCTTTTCTCTATAAACTTTGGCCCATGGGTGCAGAGCTCCCAACTGCGACCCATTGCTGGATTGCTTTTGTTTTTAACCAGTAGTTGTAAGAGAACACGTTTTAACTGTATAAGGTTGCAGGAACTAATGGTGAAAAGGGAGGATGATGTGGCCGAAGATCAGGTCCATCCCATCGACCGCTATGTCGGTAGTCGCATTAAATGGCGACGAAAGATGTTAGGCAAGACACAAAAGGATTTAGCTTATGCACTTGAGCTGAGTTATCAGCAAATTCAGAAATACGAAAAAGGAAGCAATCGCATTAGTTCGAGTGTTCTATGGTATATTGCGCAGGCTCTTGACGTTGATATGGAATATTTTTTCGAGCGATTACCCTCGCCGCGCACGCCGCGCCGCGCCGTTGCTGAGGAGCGCGCAGAATTCAAAATAGATCCGCTGAGTAAGTCCGATACTTTAAAATTAGCCTTAGAATTTGAACGAATTATGGATCCGGCCGCCCGCCGGAAATTGATAGGGATCTTTAAGGCTATCGTGGATGCCCTAATCATTGCTGGCCCCAAACCTTAAACTTAAGATAAATTCAAGTAGACGGAGCTGTTCAGAGGCGCCATATAAATTCTTATGACTCCACTTGCTTTTACAAAGATGCACGGACTTGGCAACGACTTCGTTGTTCTGGATGGTCGTCGCGCAGCAGTCCAGTTAAGTTCAGTTCAGGCAAAATTATTGGCGGACCGTCATCGAGGCATCGGTTGCGATCAAGTAATTATCATCGAGCCGCCACAACAGGGCGGTGACGTTTTCATGCGTATTCTTAACGCCGACGGTGGCGAGGTTGAGGCCTGCGGAAATGCAACGCGGTGTGTAGCTGCGCGCTTAATGAAAGAAACCGGAAAGAATCGTCTTGTTATCGAAACTAAAGCTGGTCACGTAGAAGCCGTACCTGCGGGCGATGGATTAATTAGTGTCGACATGGGATCCGCTTTGTTAAATTGGCGCGACATTCCTGTAGCTACGGTATGCGATACATTACATATGCCTGTTCAAAAAGGTCCCCTGCGAGATCCTGTGGGAACGTCGATGGGAAATCCTCATGCTACATTCTTTGTTGAGAATGCAGACGATATCCCTTTAGATACATTGGGGCCAGTGCTTGAGTGTGACCCTTTTTTCCCAGCGCGCGCCAATATCGGAATTGCAAGCCTTGAAGGTAAAGACCGGATACGTTTGCGTGTTTGGGAGCGTGGCGCAGGCCTCACCCAGGCTTGCGGTTCGGGCGCTTGCGCGGCTGCTGTTGCTGCAGCTCGGCGCGGTTTAACAGGACGTAAGGTCGTTGTGCGTACTGATGGCGGAGATTTATCTTTGCACTGGCGTGAGGATGGGCATGTCATAATGACGGGACCTGTGGCTGTGAGTTTTATAGGGTTATGGACAGAACCCTAGACCCCCATATGCATGTTTCGAGGGAAAGGACGGCAGATGTCGAGGTTGTAACCTTTGGTTGCCGCCTTAATGCTTACGAATCTCAAGCCGTGCACGATTTAGCTACGAGCGCCGGGATTACCGATACAGTTATTGTGAATACCTGTGCCGTAACTACCGAGGCAGAACGCCAGGCGCGCCAAGCGATCCGCAAGCTTCGGCGAGTACGGCCTCATGCAAAGATCGTAGCAACGGGTTGCGCTGTGCAAATCAATCCAGAAACTTGGGCTATGATGCCTGAGGTCGATCGTGTTGTCGGCAATTCAGAGAAGATGCAGTTTGAAACTTGGCACCGCGAGGCGCCCCGGGTTGTTGTGAGCGATATCATGGCCGTACGGGAAGCGGCAGTACATATGATTGATGGTTTTCCTGCTAAGGCGCGCGCCTTTGTTGAGATTCAGCAAGGGTGTGATCATCGTTGTACCTTTTGCATCATTCCTTTTGGTCGAGGGAATAATCGCAGTGTTCCTATCGGAGATATCGTAACGCAGATCCGTCGCTTGATAGATCGAGGGATTATTGAAGTCGTTCTGACAGGGTTGATATCACAGGTTATGGAAATGATCATACCAGGACAACCTTCACTGGGTCAGATGATGCGGCGTCTATTGATGCAGATCCCAGAATTAAAACGATTGCGACTCTCGTCGATTGATGTCGCCGAAGCGGCGGATAAAGCCTTAAGGGATTTAATTGCGAATGAGCCGCGTCTTATGCCACATCTTCATCTCTTTACAAGCAGGCGACGATATTATTCTTAAGCGTATGAAGCGTCGGCATTCGCGCAAAGACGCCATCGCCTTTGCAGCCCAAACTCAAGCAATGCGTCCGGATCTTGTTTTGGGGGCGGATTTTATTGTGGGCTTTCCTACAGAAAGCGAAGATGCCTTTCTGCGTACGCTCGATTTGGTAGATGCTTGTAATCTTAGCTTGTTACATGTTTTCCCTTTCTCGGCGCGCGAGGGTACGCCAGCAGCACGAATGCCAGCATTACCCAAGACTGTTCGTAAGGAACGTGCCGCGCGGCTGCGTCAGAAAGGGGAGGATGCACTGCAGCAGTGCCTTCAGCAGCATATCGGCCGATCTGTCACTGTTCTTGTGGAAACAGAGGGGGTAGGGAAAACAGAACATTACCTTTCTGCATATGTTATTGGTGCCACAAAAGACTCAACGGTCATCAATGGTCGGGTTACCGCTATTGAAAAGAGTACCCTCTGCGTGGCGCCATGAAGGGGCTAGGGTGGGTTTCACGATTAAAGTCGGGCCTATCTCGATCATCGCAGCAAATCGGTGAAGGCATTAAAGGAATATTCACGGGAGGTAAAGCGAGCGCCGAAGACCTTGAAGCATTGGAAGAGGTTTTGATTATGGCTGACCTTGGGCCAGCAACGGCTGCACGATTGGTCGCTGGGATCTCCCATCGTCGTTTTGATAACGGTGCGACAGCAGAAAAAGTTAGCCATGTCCTAGCAGAAGACATTGCTACTTTGTTAATGCCTGTTGCAAAACCACTAACGATCAATCCCGCTCATCATCCACATACAGTGTTAGTTGTCGGGGTCAATGGCAGCGGTAAAACCACGACCATTGGTAAACTCGCCCAACAATACAAGAATAATGGACATCACGTTACCTTGGTCGCAGGTGATAGTTTTCGCGCTGCAGCCGTCGAGCAACTTCAGATTTGGGGGCAAAGATGCCAAGTACCTGTTACGATAGGTGCGCCTGGCGCTGATCCAGCCGGTCTTATTTTCACCGCTCACGAACAAGCCACAGCCGATGGTACAGAACTTCTGTTGATAGATACAGCTGGGCGACTGCACAACAAAGCGCATCTGATGGAGGAATTGCAAAAAATCTCACGCACTTTGACTAAACGTGATGCAACAGCACCCCACGATACGGTGTTAGTTTTAGATGCGGGAATCGGGCAAAATGCCGTTAGGCAAGTTGAGATCTTTCGTCAAGCAGTTAATATAACAGGACTGATCGTGACGAAACTTGACGGTACGGCAAAAGGTGGGATTCTTGTTAATTTAGCAATGGCTTTTGGTTTACCCATCCATGCGATCGGCGTTGGTGAGTCTGCTGAAGATCTACGCCCGTTCACACCTCAAGAATTTGCATGGTCGCTTCTTGGTATAGAGGAAGGCTCTTAATCTATGTCTCAGCCCCATAAGCGACCGCATCCTCTTGTAAAGCTCGGGCTCGATCTTGGTCCACTCCTCTTCTTCTTTGTGATCTATCGCTTCCTTGGCATTATGACAGCGACAGCGAGCTTTATGGGTGTTACAGCCCTTAGCCTTGGACTGAGTTGGTGGATTGAACGCCGCCTTCATCCTATGCCTGTTATTACAGCCATGGTCGTTGCCATTTTCGGTGGACTAACTTTATGGCTCGACGATGCGACTTTCATTAAGCTTAAGCCGACTCTGATATACAGTATATTTGCGGTTATTCTTTTAGGAGGATTGGCTTTTGGTCATCCTCTTTTGCAGGCGTTAATGGGAAATCTTTGGCGCCTCGATATTCAAGGATGGCGTCGACTTACGCTACGCTTTGGCATTTTCTTTTTGATTATGGCGATAGCGAATGAAGTGATATGGCGTAACTTTTCATTAGATGCGTGGGTCAATTGGAAAACCTTTGGGATATTGCCTATAACGTTTATTTTTAGCGCTTTACAGATGCCTTTGATTCAACACCATACCCTACCGGAAGAAACGCCCTCCGATTCAATACCGCAATAGGGCTCACTTTCCTTTCCAAGAAATTCGCCACAAGGTTCCACCAACATCATCAGCGACAAGAAGGGCTCCATCCTTCATAACAGCTAGGCCGGCAGGGCGGCCCCAAACAAGCGGTGGCTTATCTCCCTCAACCCAAAATCCCGCAGCAAAAACTTGATAATTTCCCACAGGTTTACCTTCCTGAAAGGGAGCATAGGCCACCATATACCCCGCAGGATCGAGGGCATTCCAAGACCCATGTAAAGCGATGAAGGCGCCGCCTTTATATTCGGCAGGAAATGAATCACCATCATAGAAGATCAAACCTAAAGGTGCCGAGTGAGAAGCAAACAGAAGATCAGAACGATGGCACCTGGACAAGATTGGGTTTACGTCTGTGGATAGCCCGGTTGGGGATGGGCAATCTTCCATATAAGAGTACGGCCAGCCATAAAATCCACCTGGTTTTATATGTTAAGTAATCGGGTACGAGATCATCGCCAAGGCCATCGCGCTCATTCACTGTAGCATAAAGCTCTGATGTCCTTTAAGGTCGAACAAAGACCAACAGCATTGGTGAAGCATGAAGCAAAGGTCCGTATGGATTTGGGATCTGGTGCAGTTCCATCTTTATCGAAGGTGAATTGCGGATGGTGGCGCGAGGTTCGCTTTCCTCGTCAATATTTCCACGCGATCCAATACCGACATAGAATTGGTTCCATCGGGATGAATGGCTAAACTGCGGGTCCAATGGCCCAGAAGATCGCCAGCTGGCACCTTCTGTGACCGTCGGGGTGTACCGCTCGCAGGATAAGGAACGCGCCAGACAGCTTGCATCTGCATAAAGATATCCATCGTGAAAAGCTAAACCATAGGTTGCTGGCCACTCAGAACACACATCCATCGCATCGGCCATTCCATCGCGATCTTTGTCAGACGAAGCGGTTGGATGTTTATCGCCGCCGGATTCATTTCTCAGCAGAACTGCGCCATCGGGTGCTATCAGGGAAGGCGCGGATCTCCTTGTTTCTGTCCGTAAAGAGGGTTGCCTGAATCCAGGCATGACCGTAACCTTGTGCGTTTTCGAACGCGCGATCTGCTGTGATGAATTGGCACCTCCTGAAGAAGCGTGAGGTGCTGGCAAGGCATTGGGAAGTATCGTAAAGTATTGACCTGGTTGTGGTGGATCAGCATAATAGTACTGTAGACACTAAGGGAAAGCAGTACCGCTAATAAAATCAAAAAAAGAACTTATTTAAGTGTTTCATAGCACCGCCCTGGAATAGTGAGATCGACAAGCTTAGTAAGTAAGGCAAATGATCCCCTAGTTCCGACTTAGATAAATTATGGCTAATGATGGGTGTATTGCATTAAGAAAGAGAACGCGGTACCCCTTACCCAGCAAAGCTGAGTCCTTTCCAAGCCCAAAGCTTCTGCTCTGTGGCAAACTAGGCTGGGAGTGTGCCATGGGCTGCCTGAGAACCTTGAACAAGAAGGTGAGAGGCTGGTCTCCTTGTGGTGGCCAGGTGGAAGGCAATGCAAAGGACTTGGAGCAAACTATTCCAAAGCAAGAAGGGCTGGGCTTAGAACTTCCGCAGAGCCATCACTTCTTTCCCGGAAAGGGCGCGAAGACGTTACCAGCTTTTGGATCGTAGAGGCCAAACCTAAACTTCCGGTTTGGTAATTATTAGCTGGCGAATCCGCTTGAAGCCAGTCACCTGCCGGCGGTTGCGCAGCTGGAGTATACCTGTTGCTGGGATGGATTGTTGGGGTAGCGAACAGCGACTGACCTTTATGAATCGCAGTGTTTGACCTGGAGACCTAGCAAGATTTCGAGCAAGTTTAGTTGCCCAAGAACGTTCAAAGAACCGCTGCGACTGATTATGATGCTGGGCTGAGGTAGCGGAAGTAAGAGCTGCATTGGCCAGTTCCAATTAACCTGAAAAGAAGCATCAGTTAAACCTTTTCAGCCATTGATATTAGATCTTCTGGACCCCGCACCCGCGATAGAGTAGCACCTTCTTTGCAAATACAGCACGTGGATTTGGATACAATTTGACAGCTGGTAAGTGAACACGGGAGGCTCTTTTTACCGCTATCTTCGTTGGATAAACGGAGGCTGCATTGATGAGCTGCGCGCTACGAAGTACTGAAGTTGCTCCATCAGCTGGCAGAAAGATTATATACCGGCGCCGTACATCTTTACAGGTGTTGAAAGCTTCTAAAAGAAGGTAGAATTCCAAGTTGGACTTGATAAGCTTTCGCTATTATGGTTGACCGGAGAATGGTGCTGACCTTGCAGGGAGCATATTCACTCTGCCCAACAAGATTGGGGATAATCACCTGCAGCGCCTCAGTAGTGGTGGGGCTGGCCCTAAAGCCGCAAGGCTCACTCTATATGCACCGCTTTATTATAAAATGGGCTACAAAGTCATTGATTTAATGTGAATAGAGGCTTAGGGCAAACAGCCAGCAAAAAAGGATTAGCGCAAAAGCTTTTGGTGAACTTCTACTACAGTTTAAAGACCTTTGATCAGTTGAGTTCCGCGTATTTTTTCGCCTAAACCGCTAAGCAGGTATGGGATCCGCGCTTACGCCACGTGGTCTTCTTAAACTTGTGAATCGGGAAACGCAGGAAACCATGGACCTATAAGTGACTTTTAAAGCTGTTATTTGAGTCGTGAGCAGCGCAGTGAGAACCAAGCTTCTGTAACGCAAATTTCGCAAGTCCGGCGAGGGCTTTTTGAAAAGTGTCGACCAGTGAGACGCAGTTCTGCAGCATCGGTCTTTTTTTGCAGGTGATGGGGCCGAAGAGCTTTTGAAGTGCAGAGTAGTGCATCTGGCTTCTTCTACTTTTAAAAGCTGGTAAAGCCTGAGCAAGTGATACTCGAGATCCTTATATCATTGGAGGAGAAAGGAGGATTCTGATAGCGGGGTTAAATCCGTGAATAAGCAGCTTACAAGATCTTCCAAACCAAGAACTATTGCTAGACGTGGAAGTAGGGGCCGGAGACAAGTGGGTGAGACTTCCTAAAGACTGAAGGCAGTGCGCCAAGCCTCGCAAAAACGCTTGCTTATTCATCAGATCCATGTGCCAAGCTGAGCAGCCTGGCTGGTGCTCCTGAGGAGTCATAGTAGCTGAGAGGAGTGCCGCCCTTCACAAGTAAGAAATGGGCATAAACATATTGCCGCTAAATAACGCCAGCGTGCCGTGGCGAGCAGGCAGTAGCTTCCATAAAGTCGGTATCGGCATCGGCTGTGATGTGTTGCCGCATCGATTCTTCAGGAAGCTGAAAGTCGCGATGCAAAGTAAAATCCGCAGTCGGTGTAATCGTGGCATTGACTATAGCGCGGGTTCGATCCCGGTGTAACTTCGCAAGAACGTCAGGGCTACTGGCAACAACCATATCACAAGCTAAAAGAAGATCTGCGCTACCCGCGGCAATTCGAACAGCGTGAATATCCTCTGGTTGCTGCGCAATGCGAATATGGCTGGTGACGGCTCCGCCTTTTTGCGCTAATCCCGCCATGTCGAGAACTGAACACCCTTTCCCCTCGAGATGGGCGGCCATGCCGAGCAAAGCGCCAATGGTAACAACGCCTGTTCCGCCAATTCCCGTAACGAGAATTCCGTAAGGATGTGATGTCAGAGAGGGGATAGATGGGTCAGGTAAAACAGGCCAAGGCATATCATGAAGCCCCGCAGCCTTACCTTTGCGAAGTCTACCGCCGTGAACCGTAACAAAGCTTGGGCAAAACCCATCGACACAGGAAAAATCCTTGTTACAGGATGATTGGTCGATAGCGCGTTTGCGACCATATTCAGTTTCTAAGGGAACGATCGATAAACAGTTCGAGGTCTTGGAACAATCACCGCATCCCTCGCAGACACGGGCATTGATAAATGCGCGCTTATTGGGATCAGGATAAAGATTGCGTTTACGGCGGCGCCGTTTCTCAGCGGCGCAGGTTTGATCATAAATAAGAACTGAGACCCCCGGCCAATCGCGTAATTCTCGTTGAACAGTATCGAAATCGTGACGATGGTGGAAAGTCGTACCGGGCGCCCACTGAGTACCAAGAGGGTATTTCGTGGGCTCGTCCGAGACTAAGGCGATCCGACGAACTCCTTCAGCATAGACTTGTAAACTGATCTGGGCGGGATCAAGTGGTCCATCAACATGCTGACCGCCAGTCATGGCTACGGCATCATTATAAAGAATCTTATAAGTGATATTTACTTGGGCGGCGATGGCTTGCCGAAGGGCGAGAATACCTGAATGGTAGTAGGTGCCATCCCCTAAATTGGCAAAAACGTGTTTATCTTCGACAAACGGAGCTTGACCCACCCATGTTACACCCTCACCACCCATTTGCGTGAAGGTATCGGTACGGCGATCCATCCACTGCACCATATAATGGCAGCCAATGCCTGCAAGCGCTCGACTACCTTCGGGTACTTGGGTTGAGGTATTATGGGGACAGCCTGAACAGAAATAAGGAGTGCGCTTGATTTTAGGCCCTGTGAGATGATCAAGCTCTTGTTCCTTGGCGGAAATATCGGCAAGTCGCTGTTGCACCGTTGAGAGGTTCTGCGCCTTGTCTAAATACTTGGCGATTGCGCGTGCGATCATCGCGGGCGTCAATTCATCGTAAGATGGGAGAAGAGGTGTGCCTTTCTCATCTCGTTTGCCAGCAATGCGCGGTCGTTTATCAGCAGGCCAATGGTATAAAAGCTCTTTGATTTGACCTTCGATCAAACCGCGCTTTTCTTCGACGATCAGTATCTGTTCAAGTCCTTGGGCGAAGGCGCGCAAACCTTCCGGCTCAATCGGCCAGGTAATGGCAATCTTATATACGGATAGTCCAAGCTCGACTGCCAACCGCTCATCGATGCCAAGATCGTCAAGAGCTTGCCGGACATCGAGATAGCTTTTACCGCAGGTAATGATGCCAAGATGTCGACGAGGACCACCGATGATGACGCGGTCCAGACGGTTGGCTCGGGTGTAAGCTTTTACAGCCTCAAGTTTCCATTGATGTAGTCGGCGCTCTTGACTGAGAGGATCGTCGGGCCACCGAATATTAAGTCCGCCCTCCGGAAGTTCGAAATCTTGGGGAAGCTCAATCTTAAGTCGATGCGGATCGACAAAGACCGATGCCGAAGTATCGACAGTCTCGGCAACAGTCTTAAATGCGGTCCAGCATCCAGAATAGCGGCTTAACGCCCAGCCATGAAGGCCAAGATCCAAGAACTCTTGTACGCCCGCCGGACTGATAATCGGGATCATGGCGTCGATAAAGGCAAACTCGCTCTGATGGGCGGTGGTTGAAGATTTGCAGGTGTGATCATCGCCGGCAAGGATCATAACCCCGCCATGCGTGGCCGATCCTGCTAAATTGCCGTGGCGTAAAACATCGCCCGAGCGATCAATGCCTGGTCCTTTGGCGTAACCGAGAGCGAAGACACCATCGACCTTCGCATTGGAGAAAAGGTTTGTTTGTTGACTCCCCCAAATGGCAGTAAATCCCAGGTCTTCATTAACGCCAGGCTGAAAATGAACATGGGCTTTTTCTAGATAGCGCCGAGCCTTCCACAAGGCTTGATCGAGGCCCCCTAGGGGCGATCCACGATAGCCCGAAATAAAACATCCCGTTTTTAAGCCTACAGTAAGATCGCGGGCATGTTGCATCAAAGGAAGACGAACGAGGGCTTGCGTTCCTGTTAAATAAATGCGCCCCGATTCTACGGTATACTTATCCTGGAGGCTTACTGCGGCAAGCGTCATAATTCCGATATCCCACTTTTACCCGCATAGGATGAACCGCTAAATAGGTAATATATACTGACCTATTTAGCAAGATAGAAATCAAGATTCATAAGATAAATGAGCTCCCCTCTACCAAAGATCAAGCATTGAGGTGCAGGAAGGGAATTAATCGCAGAAATGACATTTAAGGATGAAGTCTCGCGCGCAAGAGGTTATATCGTCGGGGTATTGTTTTCAGAGTGTTGATCTTAGGGGTGTAGGCTCCGTTATTTGAGGATATAGGAACGTCATGGCGGTTCTCGTCACCGGCGCGGCTGGTTTTGTTGGCTTTCACGTCGCCACAGCTCTTCTTGATCGGGGAACCCCGGTTATTGGGTTAGATAACCTCAACGACTATTACGATCCAAATCTTAAACAAGCCCGACTGGGCCATCTCCAGGGGCGTAAGGGTTTTACCTTTCATCGCATAGATGTTGTCGATAGTGAGGGAATAAAGGCGCTTTGTGCGACACATTCAGATATCGACTCGGTAATTCACCTTGCCGCCCAAGCCGGCGTTCGCTATTCCCTACAGAATCCCTTGGCATATATCCGCAGCAATGTGGAGGGACATTTATCGATCCTTGAAGCATGTCGCCGCTTACCTAAACTGAAACACCTTGTTTATGCGAGCTCTTCTTCTGTTTATGGCGGCAATACCAAGGTTCCCTTTGCGACGGAGGATCGAGTCGATGACCCTCTCTCGCTTTATGCTGTGAGCAAGCGTGCCTGTGAACTGACGAGCCGATCCTATGCTCACCTTTATGGGATTCCGCAAACAGGTTTGCGATTCTTTACGGTCTACGGTCCTTGGGGCCGACCTGATATGGCGGCTTATATCTTTGCCAGCAAGATATATGCGGGCGAAGCTATCCCAGTTTTCAATCACGGCAAGATGGAGCGAGATTTCACCTATATCGACGATATTGTGAAAGGGGTTGTGGCGGCTCTTGATCGTCCTCCGCCCCCATCCGATCGTACAGGAAAGCTATACAACCTTGGGAATAGCCATCCGGAAAAGCTTCTCGATTTTATTGCGATTCTCGAACGCGCTATCGGACGTAAGGCTGTTCTAGACTTATTGCCCATGCAGCCCGGCGATGTTCCGCGCACCTACGCCGACATTGAGGCCAGTCGTAAAGATCTTGATTATGATCCTCGAATAACGATCGAAGAAGGTATCCCCCAGTTTATCGCGTGGTACCGAAAATATCATAACCTTTGAGTTGACCCATGGTGGATCCTATTACCTATGACGATTTCGCGAAGGTAGATATCCGGGTTGGGACCATCCTTGACGCCGAACCATTCCCCGAGGCACGCAACCCAGCGATCAAGCTGGTTATCGACTTTGGTCCTGCGATCGGTGTGCGACGGAGTTCGGCACAGTTAACGGTACATTATACACCGGAAGCGCTCATCGGACGGCAGGTCGCCGCCGTGGTGAATTTTCCACCAAAACAGATCGGCCCGATGATGTCCGAGGTTCTCGTGCTGGGTTTTCCTGACAAGGAAGGTGCTGTGGTTCTTATGAGTATTGACCATCCAGTGCCCAATGGCGGGAAACTGTTTTAGGTCTACATGGGTGCCACGAGAGAATGATTTGATTGGTTGGAAACTTGGCTGGGGCGGCAGGATTCGAACCTGCGAATGCCGGAATCAAAATCCGGTGCCTTACCACTTGGCGACGCCCCAATCAAAGCTTGGCTCTCTTAGTGGCCAAGGTGCGCGACGTTAACTGCTTGTGCGTTTTGGCTCAACTATCTTTCGTCATTTAAAGTGCTTTTATCTTGCTGCAATCGTCGATGAGCTGTCCGGAGCTAATCCACCAAGAAGGATAGCTTAATTTTAAGGTTTCTGCGGCTAATTGAGCTTGCTGGAGGTTAGGGTAGAGGCCAAAACACGTCGCGCCACTGCCGGACATCCGCGCCAAAAGGCATTGGGGCGACTGTTCTAGGGCCGCCAAACCGTCCCCAATGATGGGGGCCAGGCTGATGGCAGGGGCCGTCAGGTCATTTTTCCGTTCTGCAAGAAAAGTTATAAATTCCTGGGCGTTTTTTGGGGATACCTCAAATCGGGCAGCCTTCGAGAAAGGCCCAGTACGAGTCTTGAAAACCGGAGGTGTTGCCAAAGGAATTCCTGGATTCAAAAGAACGAGACCGAGCTCTGGAAGAAACGGTGCCTTATCCAGGATTTCACCGATGCCACCCATGTATGTTGATTGGCCAGCAAGGCAAACCGGAACATCAGCACCGAGAGTTTGAGCGAGATGATGAAGGTTCGATGATGATGGTTCTACATTCCATAAGGTGCATAGTGCTTTGATAGTCGCAGCGGCATCTGCCGATCCACCGCCAATGCCTGAAGCAACCGGGAGCCGTTTTATCAATTCAAGGCGTGCTTTGGGCGGATGACCTGTCAATTCGGCAAGCTTTTTAGCAGCTTTAAGAACAAGATTTTCCGGTGCGTTACCGGTGGTTACTTTTGCGGCTTCGTTTTCTAAGGCGTGTGCATAAGGGCCAGATAGATGGAATTCTAGATCGTCGTTTGGATGGGCGATAATAGTATCGTGAATATCCGCAAAACAGACCAAGCTATCGAGCTGGTGATACCCATCGTCGCGGCGGCCAAGAATATGAAGATAAAGATTGAGTTTTGCTGGCGCAGCAACGCGAATTTCACGAGAAGATGTCATGTTATTAGATATTTCTATGAAGAAGGGTTCTATCTCATCTCTAATGGCTAGCCACTATTATCTTTCTTCTTCGGTACCGAAGATATGCCTTCTTTCAATTTGATTTCAATCGCCGAGCGTTGATCAGCTTCTGGATCAAGATTAAGGGCGCGCTCCCATTGGAACCGGGCTTCACGCTGTCGGCCAACCTTCCAATAAGCATCGCCCAGATGATCATTAATCGTAGGGTCGCGGGGTTGTAGAGAAATAGCGCGCTCAAGCTCTGTGACAGCTTCAGGATATTTATTAAGCCGATAATAAGCCCAGCCAAGACTATCGATAATAAATCCATCATTCGGCCGCAGCTCGGCAGCTTTTTTGACCATATTCAGGCCGCGGTCCAGATTTATATTTCGATCTACCCAACTATAGCCCAGATAATTAAGCACATAGGGTTGATCAGGAAGAAGCTCTAATGATTTTAGAAAATCTGCCTCAGCCTTGGCCCATTGATTAGATTTTTCATAAGCCATACCCCGTGCGTAAAACAAAGCCCAGTGATAGGGCTGCATTTTCTTTTCAATCCGAGATACGGCTTGATCATAAACAGCGGCGGCCTCAACAAATTGATCTTTTTGGCGCAGTAGACCGCCGAGCTCCATGAGGGCATCGATGCGCTCGGGGCGCTCTGTGCTCATGGAACGGAGTTGGCCAATCGCGAAATCAATAAGGCCAAGCTCCTCATAGGCGCGGGCGATGCGAAGTCGACCATTCCAATAAAGTGGCGATCCAGGTTTTATCTGCTCCAAAGCAATAATTGCTTGGGCAAACCGCTCATTACTTTCAAGCATATCGCTGACTAAGCTTAATGCTACGTCTAGTTCAGGTTTAATACGCAAAGCCTCATGAGCGAAAAATAATCCAAGCTCGTAACCCTGATTCTGATCTAGAAGGAAAGCAAGATTATAAAGAGCCTCGGTGAAGCCGTCTTTGGCTGAGGCTACAGGTATTTTGATCTGGGTAGGTGGGGCGTCGAGTTCAGCAAGCAGTGAAAGTCCGGATACACTGTCGGCTGTATTACGCGTGAAATCCAAGTAAAGCTTACGTGCACGATCAATCTTGCCGTGGCGTGCGTAGTAACTACCAATGATATGAAGAATACGAAGTGGTGTTTGAGGGAGAGCTTTTAAGGTTGCTTCATAAGAGGTCTCAGCCAGGGCATTATTGCCATCTAGCTCGGCCATCATGCCGTTGTGCAATGTAAATAAGGCTTTGATGTCTCCATTTTGCAAAGGAGCTAGAGCTTTTTGAGCAGCGGCTTTGTTGCCAGAAATCCGATAGAGCCACGCTAGAAGAAGGGGGCGACTATACCGATAAACGCCTTCCGTCGACATCGCATCGATACGGTTCACGGCGGCAGGTATCTCATTCTTTAGGATAGCGTCCGTGGCAAGATGAATATTGGCTTCGGGTGATTTCGGATCGAGGGTGAGGATACGTTGAGCAATCATCCGGCCACGGGCATAGTTAACAGCGTCTATGTTATGAATCATTCCATGCCGAAGCATAGTAAGATCGTTCGGTGATGCAGCGAGAACAGTTTCTAAAAATTCTGCAGCTGTATAATGATCACCCATTCCGCGTGCATGACCACGAGCGAGATAGGCGCCAGAAAGCGATGGTTTAATTACTGTCTGTCCATCTTCGGACAAGAAGGTAAGTTTGTTTGACTCGCATGCGCTAAGGCTAATAGCGAGTGCTAAGATTAAGCTGCTATGAAAAAAAAGTTTTGTGCTGGGTAACTGGGGAAAATTGCGCAACGCCAATGGTCCTTAAAAGGCTATGATAGGGTAGTTTATAAACTTTGGTTGCTCTACTCAAATCCTACATATTTGGATAATTTGGACCTTCGCCTCCTTGGGGGGGTATCCATTCAATATTTTGTGTAGGATCCTTAATATCGCATGTTTTGCAATGAACGCAATTTTGCGCGTTAATTTGTAGGCGCGGGCCGGCGTTCTCATGAATAATCTCATATACTCCAGCAGGGCAATAGCGCTGAGCTGGCTCGTCATACAGGGCTAGGTTGATTTTTATCGGAACCTCGGGGTCTTTGAGTTTGAGATGGCAAGGTTGGTTCTCTTCATGATTGGTGTTCGAGATATAGACCGAGGACAGGCGATCGAAGGTTATTGTGCCATCAGGCTTAGGGTAAACGATCGGTTTTGACATAACCGCTCGATGGAGAGACATATTATCGGGGCGCCGATGATGCCATGTCCAGGGAGCATAACCTTGTAAGAGAACTTGATCGATACCAGCCAGCAAGATCCCTGGTATCAGGCCCCAGTGGAAACCAGGTCTCACATTGCGCGCACGATAAAGTTCGCTCCATACCCATGATTGGCGGAATCGTGAGGCATAGTTCTCAAGAAGCGGGGGTATCCCCGCTCCTAAGGCTTCAACTATAGCTTCCGCCGCAAGTATCCCCGATTTCATAGCTGTATGCGTGCCCTTGATCTTTGGTACATTTAGAGTACCAGCGTCGCAGCCGATAAGGGCTCCGCCCGGGAAAATAAGTTGAGGAAGGGATTGCCATCCGCCTTCGTTGAGAGCGCGAGCACCGTAGGCGATCCGTCGGCCACCTTCAAAGATTGGGCGAATAGCTGGGTGAGTTTTGAATCGTTGAAACTCTTCGAAGGGTGCAAGGTATGGATTGGTGTAATCGAGTCCGATAACAAATCCAACCGCAACCTGATGATCGTCCATATGGTAGAGAAATGATCCCCCATAGGTGTCATGAGGTAAGGGCCATCCAACGGTATGGACGACCATGCCACGGCGATGTTTGCTTGGATTGATCTCCCATAACTCCTTTATGCCGATCCCATAGGTTTGTGGATCGGCCCGATGGGCTAGGGAAAACCGTTGCGTGAGCTCTTTGCCAAGATGCCCTCGGCACCCTTCGGCAAAGAGTGTGTATTTTCCTTTTAAAAGCATGCCAGGTTGATAGCGGCTTCCGCGGCTGCCATCTTTATTAATACCCGTATCTCCTATTATAACACCTTCAACCCGGCCATCGGTAGTGTAACTGACCGTTGCTGCAGCGAATCCTGGATATATTTCGACGCCCAAAGCCTCTGCTTGCTCGCCGAGCCAGCGGACGATATTGGCTAAGCTTACAATATAATTGCCGCGGTTCTTCATGGCCGGCGGTAAGAGGAAATGCGGCCAGGAAAAGGCGTGGTTTGAGGTGAGAAATAAAAATCGCTCATGATGGACACGATTATGGATAGGGGCATTTTTCTGATGCCAATCGGGAATAAGCTCATCTAGGGCACGTGTTTCTATAACGGCGCCAGACAAAATATGCCCGCCGATCTCCGCTGATTTTTCAACAAGGCAAACGGAAATTTCCTGTCCAGTTTCAATTGCTAATTGACGTAAGCGGATCGCTGCAGAAAGGCCGGCTGGGCCAGCGCCTACGATAACCACATCAAATTCCATGATTTCACGTTGCATATTCGCGACCTTCATTAGAGGGCCTTGCTATTGATATAACATGGAGTCAGAGTCGGGAAGAGTTAACAAGAGATTCGATGGATGATGGCAAGTGGGGATAAAATCAGACCTTGGTAGCTTGAATTGGCAGATCGAATTGGGCGCAGACGAAGCAATTAGTGACCAGCCCCAGGATCGCCTCTCGCAAGCCCAGACTTCTCAGGCTGAGATGGTAGCCAAGAAATCTGTTGTTTACAGCCAAGCTTCTCAAGAAAACCCTCAGATTGAGTCACCTCTCTTTGGGAGTCCTCAAAAAGCATCTCTCCGAACAGCAGCAGAAAATCATACGGTTGATACAGTATTCTCAGCTAAGAATTTAGAAGAGCTAAGGGGGTCGTTAGAGGCTTTTGAAGGGTGTGCTCTAAAAAAGACGGCAACCAATTTAGTTTTTGGCGATGGCAATCCTGACTCGGATCTGATGTTTGTTGGGGAAGCGCCTGGTGCCGATGAAGATCGCCAGGGCAAACCCTTCGTTGGAGTCTCGGGCCGTCTTCTGGATACGATGCTCTCATATATAGGCCGAGATCGAACGAAGTTTTACATCACGAATCATATTTACTGGCGCCCTCCCGGCAATAGAACACCCGCGGCAGCAGAGGTTGCCGCGTGTTTACCGTTCATTCGGCGCCATATTGAGCTGATAAACCCGCGCTTTCTTGTGTTTGTCGGGGGGGCGGCGGCAAAGGCTTTGCTGGAGCGGACTGAAGGAATTAATAAATTAAGGGGACAGTGGTTTGCCTACAAAACGCCCGGTTTAGCTGAATCTATTCCTGCCACAGCGATATTTCATCCTGCATACCTTTTGAGGCAACCGGCCCATAAACGACTCGCATGGCGAGATCTTTTAATGTTGAAACAACGACTTGTTAGCTAAACTTTAATTATTTCAACTGGTTGATCCCCAGGAATTTCCACTCCTTGCCTCAGAAGGCAGAGTCGGATAACGATCCGCCCTCCCGCACTGGCTCAAGAGAGATTGCGTGATTAAATTTGTTCGTGCAACGAGCACCGTCATATCTACAGCCGCTTTTTTTCTATCGGGTTGTGGGTCTAGCTCTGCCCTTGTTGACATGGAGGTACCCAAACTTGTTTCGGGTACTGATACGGCACAGATAAAGCCGGCCGCGCTTGATGCTGAAAGTGGGGCGCTATCGCACCCTGATACAACAAAGATAATCGACGTTGCTTTCGTCATTCCAGACGCGGCTATAATAAAAGAACCTCCTGTTTCAGAGAGTCTGTTCCCGCCTATTCTTTCAGCAAATGATGCCGAACGATATCGACTTATCTTTGCGATGCAAGAAAAGGGAGATTTTAAAACTGCAGATAAAATAATTGCGACACTGCAGGATCGAGAATTACTAGGGCATGCCTTAGCGCAACGCTATTTACACCCGGTCTATCGTAGTTCCTATGCTGAATTGGCAAGTTGGATGGAGAAGTACGCCGAGCTCCCAGATTCCCGGCAAATTTATGAACTTGCCGTGAAGCGTCGGGGGGCTAAGGCAGAAACAAAGGGAGCAAGATTGCCCCAGCCGTCAGGGCGAATCTGGGCGACTGATTTAGAGAGCGAGCGCCCGTCTTTAGAGACTCCACCAGCCGTAGCGGCGCGTAAACCGGCCGCGGAGAAACTGGCTATAGCTTCTACTCAGAAGATACAAGAGCGACTGGCGCGCGGATGGATCGAAGGAGCGCAAGAAACCATTAAAAGCGCTAGCGCTATGGGTGTTTTCAATACGCTTGAAACAGATTTTTGGCAAGCACGCACAGCTTTAGCAGCTTTTTTGTCAGGTGATGATCGTCGCGCCTTAAGCTTGGCACAAGGGGTCATCACACGGTCGCAAAATAACATTCCTCTCGCACATTGGGTTGCTGGCCTTACAGCGTGGCGGCAGAAAAATTATGAGGAAGCGCAGCGTCGATTTACTGTTGTTGCTGCACACCAGAATCTTTCCTCTTGGGATCGTGCTGCGGGTGCTTATTGGTCGGGGCGGGTTGCCGATAAGCGTGGCAATCATGCAGAGAGCGTGCGTTACTTTAAGCAAGCCGCTATGTATCCAAGAACCTTTTATGGTCAGTTAGCGCGCTATCAGATGAACCTAGATATGGGTTTAACCCTCACGATCGCTGCCTCTGAATCCAGTCCAATATCAGATCTCGTGAGTGCTGCGCGTGCTGCTCGTGCCTTTGCCCTTCTGCAGATTGGTCAGAAAGATCGGGCCGAGCGCGAGTTACGGATGTTTGCAAACGAAGCTCCTGTCGAACTGCTCTCACCACTGGCTGTGGCAGTAGAAAAGGCTGGTATGCCTGCGGTTGCTCTTTATATGGGGCAGTCAGCGAACTTACGCGAAAGTGGTCTTGCAGATGCCTTGGCTTACCCATTACCGCCATATCGCCCCCGGAATGGCTTTACAGTCGATCGTGCCTTATTATTTGCGCTTATGCGTCAAGAGTCAGCATTTCGTCCCGATGCGCGAAGCAAAGTGGGTGCGCGTGGCCTGATGCAGCTCATGCCAGCAACGGCGCGATCCATGGCGAAAAGAGCAGGGATCGCAGACTACGAGCTGGAAGCTCTCGACGATCCGACTCTTAACCTTGATCTCGGCCAATTCTATGTCGAGCACCTCTTGGAGAGCTCAGAGATAAATGGCGGTCTTTTTATGCTCGTTGCTGCCTATAATGCAGGGCCAAGTGCGGCAAAACGCTGGTATGCTACCATTCGGCATGGTGGTGACCCGCTTATGTTTATCGAAGCTTTGCCCCGCAGTGAAACCCGTGACTTTGTTGAGCAGGTTTTAACGAACTTTTGGATCTATCGAGCGAAACTCGGGCAGAAATCCCCTTCGAAAGAGGATTTAATGAAGGGGCGGTGGCCCACGTACGTAGCTATGGATACGCCAGAAACCAAGGCTGCCGAGGCGACCTCATGGCCGGTATCGACGAAACCCTGAACTTTATCCCGATACGGCTTGCCATTCTAACGATCTCGGATAGGCGAACCCGTGCGGACGATACATCGGGCGATGTCTTAATTGAAAGAATCGTTCAAGCAGGCCACGAAATCGCAGCGCGCGAAATCGTCAAAGACGATATTGCTTCTATTCTTAAGATAATTGAAGTATGGATCGATGATCCTTTGATTGATGTTATTATTACCACTGGCGGCACAGGTATTACTGGGCGTGATGTTACGCCTGAAGCATTGGCAAAAGTTATTGAAAAGGATATCCCGGGTTTTGGCGAATGCTTTCGCTGGCTTAGCTATCGGAGTATCGGCACCTCTACCATTCAAAGCCGAGCTTGCGCAGGTGTTGCAAAAGGCACCTTTATTTTTGCTTTACCAGGATCGCCGAGTGCATGCCGAGACGGATGGGACGAAATCTTAAAATATCAATTGGATAGCCGCTATAGGCCATGTAATTTTATTGAATTAATCCCGCGGCTTAAAGAAAAATAGATCTTAAATCTCTTGAAACCTAGACGGCATGGCAAGAGCGCTGGTAGGTTGGCGCGCTTTAATGATTGTCGTGACTATGGGGGCCTGTAGTTCAGTGGTTAGAACGCACCGCTCATAACGGTGTTGTCGCAGGTTCGAATCCTGCCGGGCCCACCAATTATAAAGTTTTTCCTCGCTTCTGACTGGTACCGTATAGAGAAAATAACTATGCGAAGCCCGCGCGATTTTAAATTCAGCATTCGCAAAGCTCAGGTTGAAGAATTGCCGGGTTTAGGCAAACTAGTTGTTGATGTCTATTCAAAGATTCCGGGATTGCCAAAGATTGATGATCAACCCGATTATTATCAGATGTTGTTAGAAGCACCAAAGAGAGTGCGTAATCCAGCAATAACCATTTATGTCGCTCTTAAAGATTCAGGCCAGATACTCGGTTGCATCGATTTTATCGATACTATGAAACACTATGGATCTGGCGGAAGTGCGCATACGATTCCGGATGCCGCGGGAATAAGGCTACTTGCCGTTAAACCTGAATGTCGAGGGAAGGGCGTTGGAAAAGAACTAACTTTATTTTGTATTGAGCGTGCGCGTGAGCTTAGAAAATCGAAGGTTATCCTGCACACGACTAAAGCGATGCAAACTGCCTGGGGAATGTACGAGAAATTGAGATTTGAGCGGTTTCCGGAAATAGATTTTCAACAAGGGGCTTTAGAGGTTTATGGTTTTAAGCGATCCCTCAGCTCGAAGATATAATCATCCAGCAGAATTTCAATTAACGTTGGTATTATAGATTTATGCGAGACTTACTGATTCTTGACCATATAATTATTGCCGCCCTCAATATTGAAGAGGGTGTCGCTTATGCCGAAAATATTCTTGGTGTTTCCATACCTACTGGCGGTCGGCACCTCTCTATGGGTACCCATAATCATCTCCTTCGCCTCGGAGACCGTCTTTTCTTGGAAGTTATTTCCCCCGATCCTCAGGCTCGGCCACTTTCGCGCAAGCGTTGGTTTGATCTAGATAACTCTCGGCTACGCGCTTCTCTCACAGCTTCGCCGCGAATCATCACCTGGGTTGCTCGCACAATCTCGATTGCTGATGCGCTTGCTTCTGTTGTTGGATCGGCTGGGCCCGCCATTCGAGTTGCGCGCGGAGATCTCTCGTGGTTGATCTCTGTGCCAGACGATGGTTCGATGCCTTTTGATGGCGCATTCCCAACGTTGATTGAATGGCCTCAGATACCACATCCAGCAAGCAATATGGTGGATCAGGGATGCAAACTTGTGCGTTTTACAGTAGAGCATCCCCAGGGCGATAAAATTGCAAATCTTCTCTCGCCCTTTCTAAAGGATGAGCGCATCATCTATAAAAAGGGGCCAACTCTTCATTTCGAAGCCGAGATTAGTACTGATAATGGACTATGTAGATTGTGCTGAAAATTAAGAGTGCCTTATTACGCCAACCGAAGCATTTGTTTCGGCGTACGACTCAATCTTTTATTATTAAGCCTATATAACTTTGAAGCGATAGATGCCCACGATCCTGCTGCTTATTGGCTCGAACGCGGTCATGACCTTCGCTTGGTATGGGCATTAAAATACCCTGGTCATGCACTTTGGCGGGTGGTCCTTATTAGTTGGGGTATCGCCTTTTCGAGTACTATTTGGTGGTTCCGGCAAACCGTTTAGGGTATAGCCAGTTTTCTGGATCGGAATTAAAGATTATCCAAGAAATTATTACGTTGATTGTATTTGCCGTTTTCGCTGTTATTTATCTAGGTGAGACCCTGCGGTGGAATCATTTTGCTGCTTTCGTGTGTTTGATTGGCGCTGTAATTTTTATGTTTCTTTTTGATCAACCCCGTTTGGGCAGTGTAACGAAAAGCCCGCAGAGAAACAGTCTCTGCGGGCTTCCTAGTTTTTAAGCTTCAGTTTTTATTATTTCATGACCTCGATTTGATTCAATGGCTTCCCGGTATTGTCTCTTAAGAAGATAAAGCCAACCACAACGGTCATGACTGCTACGATAATCGGATACCAGAGACCCGCATATATATTTCCGGTCGCTGCTACCGTAGCTGTTGCGATAAGGGGAAGTAATCCACCAAACCACCCGTTTCCGATGTGATAAGGGAAGGACATGGACGTATATCGGATCTTGGTTGGGAACAGCTCAACCAAGAAGGCAGCGATAGGACCATACACCATAGTGACATAGAGCACCAATACGACCAGGATTAAGAGAGTCATAGGGTAGTTAACCTTGGTCTTATCGGCGGGACCGGGATACCCTGCTGCTTTTAACGCGGCCTCGGTTTGCGCTTGAACCTTATTGGCAACCCAATCTTTAGCCTCGATCGTGGTGCCACCGATCATAATCTTGGCCGGTGTCCCGGGTTGAGCATCGATCGACTCGAAAGATAATCCCTGCTTAGCCAAGTAATCGGTTGCACGATCGCAATCCGAGAAACGTGTGTACGGTGTGACAAAGAGATGGAACTGACATTCCGCGGGATCGGCTGTCACACTGACAGTGGTTTTAGCTTGGAATTCTTCGAGCGCTGGATTGACGTAGTGTGTCAAACCATGGAAGAGCGGGATATAGGTTATAGCGCCTAGTAAACAACCTACCAAGATAATCTTAAGCCGGCCAATTCGGTCAGATAACCAGCCAAAGAAGATGAAGAAAGGTGTGCCGATGATCAGTGAGATACCGATCAACATATAGGTTGTCAGGTAATCAAGCTTTAGCGTGATTACCAAGAAGAACAGAGCATAGAACTGGCCTGTGTACCAGATAACGCCCTGACCAGCGGTGGCCCCTAATAATGCTAAGAGAACATATTTATTATTAGGGTAGTGTAAAAAGCTCTCGGTTAAGGGGCTGCTTGATCCCTTGCCTTCTTGCTTCATCTGCATAAAAACAGGTGATTCATTGAGCTTAAGCCGAATGTATACTGAGAACAGTAAGAGGATGAGCGAGATCAAGAAGGGGTATCGCCAACCCGTAGAAGAAAAATAAGCTGCATCCATATACACACGGCACAGACCAATAATTACAAGGGATAGGAAAAAACCAACCGTTGCGGTAGTTTGAATCCAGCTTGTCGACAAGCCCCGTTTGTTAGTAGGTGCGTGTTCGGCAACATAGGTAGCGGCGCCACCGTACTCGCCTCCCAAGGCCAGGCCTTGAAGTAAGCGCAAGGTTACCAGCAAGATAGGCGCCAGCCAGCCAATATTCGCAAAGGTTGGAAGAAGACCAACGGCGAATGTCGAAGCACCCATGACAATGATGGTGATAAGGAAAGTGTATTTTCTTCCTACCAAATCACCGATACGCCCGAAGACAACTGCGCCAAAAGGACGAACAAGGAATCCAGCGGCGTAGGTCACGAAAGCGGATAAGAGGGCTGCAGTATCGTTGCCTGGCGGAAAGAACAAAGATGCAAAAAACGGTGCCAGGGTGGCATAAAGATAAAAATCATACCATTCAAAGACAGTTCCAAGAGAAGAGGCGAAGATAACAAAACGCTCTTCTTGCGGTGACACCATCCGTCCAGATGGTGTACCGTCACGCATGGTTGCGGAGGTTGAAGAATTCATAAGTCGTTTCCCCTTAATTTTGCTGCGACTACACGGGTTCTGCACGTAATACTCGCGGATAATGCGTCCGGTTTTCCGGTACGGTCATATACGGATAGGCTGCCGGAGAATAGTTAACGAATGTTCTTCATAGCCGAGAAAACAGATACCGCTCAGCTACCCGTCCGGTGGCAATTTGCTCTACCATCCAGAACGGCCCGTCTCCGCCCGTATATCAGTAAACGTAACTTAGATAAGTGGATGCCGACAAGAAAATTGCGGACTCAATGACCCCTGAATCTAGCTCCGACTCGGCAATGTATACCCAGTTTCAGCATTTGCTCATCTTGAGCTAGCTTGCTACAACCCCATTTTTGCGCCGGTTATGGAGCTTAACTATGGCAAGTTATCAATATATTTATGTGATGAAAGGTCTTTCTAAGACCTACCCTGGAGGAAAGCAGATTCTAAAGGATATCTGGCTGTCCTTCCTTCCTGGCGCCAAGATAGGTGTGTTGGGCTATAACGGTGCAGGAAAATCTACGCTTATGCGAATCATGGCAGGGCTAGATCAAGAGTTCACGGGGGAAGCCTGGTCGGCTGAGGGCGCCACTGTAGGCTACCTACCCCAAGAGCCTGAGTTAGATCCCAAGTTAGATGTGGCAGGCAACGTCATGCAGGGATTGGGCTCCGTCAAAGGGCTAGTAGACCGATTCAATGCTGTTTCTGAAAGTTTGGGTACAGTCGAAGATCCTGATGAAATGACCAAGTTGATCGAAGAGCAGGGGGCTCTTCAAGAAAAGATTGATGCAGCAGATGCTTGGGACTTAGATCGGCGTATTGAAGTAGCGATGGATGCGCTTCGTTGTCCACCAGGCGAAGCCGATGTCGCCAAATTATCGGGGGGCGAGCGGCGCCGTGTCGCTTTATGTCGGTTGCTTCTTTCCAAGCCGGATTTATTACTTTTAGACGAGCCGACCAACCATCTAGATGCAGAAAGCGTGGCTTGGCTTGAACAGTTTTTGGCTCGGTACGAGGGTACGGTTGTCGCGGTAACTCACGATCGCTATTTTCTCGATAATGTTGCGGGTTGGATACTTGAGCTTGATCGTGGTCAAGGGATCCCTTTTGAAGGGAACTATACAGCTTGGCTCGATCAAAAAGAGAAACGTCTAGCTCAAGAAGAAAAAGAGGAATCTTCTCGCCAACGAACCCTTAAAGAAGAGCTTGAATGGATTCGCCAATCACCATCAGCGCGCCGGAGTAAAAGCAAGGCGCGGGTTGCCGCTTATGAGGAATTACTTGCTAAATCCATGGAAAAAGGGCCAGGTGCCGCGCAAATTGTTATTCCGGCGGGACCACGGCTCGGCGGAGTCGTTATTGATGCGGATAAGCTGCGCAAGGCCTATGGTAATCGGCTTTTAATTGACGAACTTTCATTTCGTCTTCCGCCTGGGGCTATTGCTGGCGTTATCGGGCCTAATGGCGCCGGGAAAACCACATTATTTCGAATGATAATTGGCACAGAGAAACCCGACTCGGGACAACTCAAGCTTGGAGAAACCGTCAAGCTTGGTTACGTAGATCAAAGCCGCGATTCGCTTAATGCCACCAAGACCGTTTGGGAAGAAATTTCTGATGGAAATGAAGAGCTGGAGCTTGGTAAGCGCAAAATGTCTTCCCGTGCCTATGTAGGCGCTTTTAATTTTAAGGGAACGGATCAACAGAAGAAGGTTGGCCAGCTTTCTAAAGGAGCGTAACCGTGTTCATTTATAAGATGCTTAAATCTGGCGCTAATCTGTTGCTTTTAGATGAGCCAACAAACGATCTAGATGTTGATACATTGCGCGCCTGTAAAGGAGCTTGAATTTCGCTGGAAGTGCTGTTGTTATCAGCCACGATCGATGGTTTCTCGATCGTATCGCCACACATATTCTAGCCTTTGAGGGCGATTCGCAGGTTACCTGGTTCGAAGGTAACTATGATGCCTACGAAGAAGACAAAAAACGTCGCCTGGGGGATGCTGCAATTCAACCCCATCGACTTCGCTTTAAGCCGCTGGAACGCTAAGGGGGATGCCCCCTTTAGCGTCACGCGGTATTTTATTTGGATGGGCGCTACTTATTAGTTAACTTTTGATTTTTCTTCCGCAAAGCAACTAAAAGACCTTCGATTTTTCCACCACTGTTATTAATGACGGCTTGGAATTCTTCCCGGTGCGTTTTCGCAAGGCTCGTTCCTTCAGCCAGGATATCTATGATGCGGTAGTTTGAATTCTTTTGCTGTAAAACCCAGCCGACCCGTATCGGTGCCCCACTCGGGCGAAGAATTTGGCTATTCACCATAATCATATCCGATGTTTCTAGAGGTTTAGCGTCGGCTACTTCGAGTTTTTCACCTGAGAATTCGCGAAAGCGATCTAAGTAAGCATTGGTCACGAAGTCTTCGAATAGTTTTAGAAACTCGGTTCGCTCGGCATCGGTTGCACGTTGCCAATTGCGACCTAAAACAAGTTTCGCCGTAGTCCCAACATCGAAAGAACTTTGGAACAGATCTCGGAATCTCCGTTCCCGCTCTTTCTCATCCATTTGCTTACCTGTCAGCAAAACGACCGCATTTTCTGATAGGTCTTTTATAAAAGCGACCGCGCTGTCAGCCGAAACTTCAGCATGGACAGGCGCAGTGAGTCCTGCGGCTAAAACAACCGATGCAAAACCATTAAGAAAAAAACGACGCGTCAGCATGGATCGGTACACCTAAGTCATCTAATCTAATAGAGCTTGTAGCCCAATATCTGCGCAAAAGGAACTAGCATAGGCCCAGCGGCGCCGGCAAATTTTTTGTATATTTAAATCTCTGAATTCACAAAATTGTACCAATTTGGCCTATCACCCGGGGCTAGGCCTATATTTATGCCCTTTGTCCTTATAAATATACCTTATGGGCTACCCTTTTTACGGAAGGCATCTAGGGTGACAATTTTGTCTTGGTTTTTATTTTTCTCTAAAGAGGCATCGGATCGGGTGGGTGCCAGGAGCGGATCCTCGGGCGGATCTTCGCTTGGTTGTGATTCTTTTCCGGAGATTACTTTTAGGGGTTTTTCTGAAGCGGCTGTTTGCTTTGGCTGAAATTGAAGGCCGAAATTAACGCCAGGGTCGGCAAAAGCTGTAACTGCTGCAAAAGGAATCGTTAAGGACTCTGCCATATCGTTAAAACTTAAGCTCACAGAAAAGGATGCCTCGCGGATGGTTAAATCCCAATACTGGTTTTGAAGGACGATGGTCATTTCTTCAGGATATTTTTCGCGGAGCCAGTCGGCTATCTCAACCCCAGAGAAATCGGTTCGGAAGGTGATGTAAAAGTGATGATTACCGATCAGCCCAATGTTAACGGCCTGAGATAATGCCTCTTTGATAACGCTGCGAAGTGCGTTTTCAACCATTTGGTCATAGCGATAAGGTTTTTCAGTCATTGTGCTTTCTTAAATCCTAAGATAGCGGCCACCATAGGTGGGGGGCTTCTGTTGCCCGGCGCCCCCCGAGCCGCGCTTGCTTAGCTATTAAGCAGCGAGTGCGAGTTTGTTATCGTTCGCACCTAGAAAATGGCCCGATAACGGCGGAACCATGCCGAACGCAAACCACGCCTTTACTACGCGCGTCGATCCTAGTTCGCCCCCATAGAATACCATAGATAGGGTGGAGGCGCCGGGTACTGCCCCCGGGTCCGCATCGCTTATGCCGCGAGGCCCTCTAGCGTCATAGTCGGTCACCCGACCTCTTTAATATAGAAACTAAATAAGGGTTTCGGAACCCCTAAGGGGCGCTAATCAGGGTTTGTTCAGGATTTATCCCCATTTTCTTAGGATCATCGCTATTCCTCCTGCCCGTATCCTGAGCTATCAGTGAACAAGCAGTGCTATAAAAATGCACACTAAAGGTGATACCATGCCAAAATCGTTACCTGAGACTATTACCCAATCCTCCACTCAAGAGACAGGGTCGATGCCATCTGCACATGCCCAAAATGAGGCACCTTTGGTTCAGAAGCTTTTAACGAAGGATCAGCAGGCCGATGTTCTTGCAAGTCGCGCTGAAAGTTTTGCAACGCGACGCGCTACAGTCCCAGCGCTTGAAGAGATTCTCTTCGATCCCATTCCTGTTTTGGATCATGGATTCATCCGTGTTATCGATTACATGGGTGATGATGGGGCTGTTGTTCAGGCGGCACGTGTTTCTTATGGTCGTGGGACGCGCAAGGTTTCTGAGGATGCGGGGCTGATTCGCTATCTCATGCGGCATTGGCATTCGACGCCCTTTGAAATGGCTGAAATCAAATATCATGTGAAGCTGCCAATTTTTGTGGCCCGGCAGTGGATTCGTCATCGTATGGCAAATGTAAATGAATACTCAGCGCGCTATTCTATCCTCGATAAAGAATTTTACCTGCCGGCGCGCGAACACTTAGCCGTTCAATCCAAGAGTAATCGTCAGGGGCGAGATAAGCCTTTGGATTCTGATCGTGCTGCGGAAGTGTTGCGGCTGCTTCGTGAGGATGCGGAGCGTGCTTATAGTCACTATGAAGATATGCTTGGCGGTCCTGAGGGAGTCGGTGATGATAATCCTGGGCTTGCCCGTGAATTGGCACGCATGAATTTATCCCTTAATTATTATACGCAGTGGTATTGGAAAACTGACCTGCATAACCTCATGAACTTTTTGCGATTGCGCGCAGATACCCATGCGCAGTATGAGATTCGTGTCTATGCTGAAGCTATGCTGGATACGCTTAAAAGATGGGTGCCCCTCACCTATGACGCCTTTCAAGAATATAGACTAGGAGCAGTCCAATTATCGGCAACGGGACTTTCCGTTGTTAAGCGCCTATTGGCAGGTGAGTTCGTATCTCAAGCGGACAGCAACCTTAGCCCCCGTGAATGGCGAGAGTTAATGGCTGCGCTAGGGCGCTCTGTATAAAAGTTGGATTAGGAAACAAACTCCGTAAGTCGATAACCTTGCAGGTATAGAAGCGCCGTAAGATCCCCATGATCGATTCGAAAAGGTGCTGCTTCGCATACGATGGGCTTGGCATGAAAAGCAGCGCCTAGCCCTACAGCCCTTAGGAGAGAAATATCATTAGCGCCATCGCCGATGGCCGCAGCGTCTGCCGGGGTTAGTTTCAACTTAGCGGTGAGATCGTTCAGGGCTGATACCTTAGCGTTCTTATCGAGGATGGGTTCGGCAACTTTCCCTGTGAGCCGTTTTTCGCTTATAAGAAGTTCATTGGCACGATCCTCATCAAACCCTAGAGCGCTACGAACCCGGTTGGTGATAGTGGTGAAGCCTCCAGAAACCAGAGCGGTGTGGGCGCCATAAGCCTTCATGGTATGGACAAGTGTAGTGGCGCCCGAAGTGAAGCGGATCTTTTCCCAGACGCGCTCAATAAGATCCGCCGAGGTACCCTGTAATAATTGTACGCGGTGGCGAAGAGCTTCCTTGAAATTCAATTCACCACGCATAGCGCGTTCCGTTATAGGGGCAATTTGGTCAGCTATCCCTGCCTCAGCAGCAAGATCATCTAAGGTTTCTGAGGTAACGATGGTTGAATCCATATCAGCAATCAGTAAGCGCTTACGACGATTCTCGCGAGGCTGAAGTGCGATATCGATAGCTGTATCTTTGAGGTGTTTCCGAAGCAATACCTCAACATTTGTATCAGAGGTATTGCTTACAATCAAAATATCTATAGCGATACCTGGTGCTAGGATATCGAGATCTTCGATTGTAATATCGGCTGTACGAAGGACCTTCGTGACACCTTCTATCAATGAGGGGTTAATTAGAGAGGCGCTAGGATCACACAGTATCGTTAAAACGCGTTTCATGGTTCTTGCATAACATAGCTCGGTAACAAATGAAGTATAAACCTGCAGATGGTTGAGCGTCCTATTATTGTTATTGCTGGTCTGACAGCTTCAGGGAAATCTCGGGCAGCTCTCATGCTCGCTGAGAAATTAAATGGCGTAATTATCAATGCCGATAGTATGCAAGTCTATCAAGGATTGCCGATACTGACGGCTCAGCCGTCTTTGGACGACCTACGTCGTGCCCCTCATTGCCTTTATGCGATCGTCCCTCCGGAAGAAATTTCTTCAGTGGGAACTTGGCGCGTGCAAGCTCTTAAAGAAATCGCTGCTGCGCATAGACAAGGGAAACTTCCCATTCTTGTAGGAGGAACGGGTCTTTATCTGAAAGCTCTTTTCGAGGGGATTGTCGATATCCCATCCATCCCGACACACATACGCGTAACGGTACGAAAACGGCTTGAAAAAGAAGGAATTACGGGCCTTCATCCCATACTGGCGCAGCATGATCCTGTTATGGCGCATAGATTAAAACCTGGAGATACACAGCGTATAATTCGTGCGCTCGAGGTTGTTATGGGGACAGGGCAATCGTTATCTGTCTGGCAACAAACGACAAAGGCAGAAGTTCCCCAAGAAAGAGCGTTGTTAATCTCCTTTCAGCCCGATCGAGAGACTATCAGAGCAGCAATCGCTCAGCGCCTTGAGGGTATGGTCGCTGAGGGTGCTGTTGAGGAGGTGCAGGTATTGCTGAGGCGCGCTATCCCATCAGATAGACCTATCTTACGGGCAGTAGGGGTGCCGGAGTTCTCTGCTTACTTACGCGGAGAATGCTCGAAAGCTGAGGCACTTGCTCAAGCAACCAGCGCCAGTCGACAGTATGCCAAGCGGCAACGAACATGGCTTCGGACGCAGATGCAGAACTTTGGAATAGCGCAAAAAACGATTAATGCGCAATTTTCAGAAAGTTTTGAACCCGAAATCTTATCATTTGTTCGAAGTTTCCATTGACCCTGTGCATAACACCCACTACGGTGCGGCCCCGACTCGAAGGATATTAAGGCAAATGGCTGCGCCAACCCCAACACCACGGCGATCTATGATCGGTGCCGAAATTGTTCTGAAAGCTCTTGTAGATCAAGAGGTTGAAGTTATATTTGGCTATCCGGGCGGCGCTGTTTTGCCGATATATGATGCCTTATTTAAGCAAAATCGCATTCGCCATATTTTGGTTCGCCATGAGCAGGCTGCGGTGCATGCAGCGGAGGGCTACGCTAGATCAACTGGCAAGGTTGGTGTTGTTTTAGTGACATCGGGGCCAGGGGCAACCAATGCGGTTACAGGGCTGACAGATGCTCTGATGGATTCAGTGCCGATCGTTTGTTTAACAGGCCAAGTGCCAACCCATTTAATTGGAAACGATGCCTTTCAAGAAGCCGATACAGTTGGCATAACGCGTCCATGTACCAAACATAATTATCTCGTTCGCGATGCGAATCGCTTGGCGCGAACGATACATGAAGCTTTTTATGTGGCGCGCAGCGGTCGACCAGGGCCAGTGGTCGTCGATTTGCCAAAAGACATACAATTTGCCGAGGCTCCCTATATAGGCCCGGAGGGCATAGAGCACAAAACGTATCGCCCGCGGATTCACCCGCATCATAGTGACATTGTAAAAATGGTCGACATGATGCAGGCAGCAAAATCCCCGCTTTTTTACTGTGGCGGTGGTGTCATTAACTCAGGTATTGCCGCAACTAAGCTTTTGCGAAATCTTGTGCAAATGACAGGATTTCCTATCACCCTAACTTTAATGGGGCTTGGTGCTTATCCGGGATCCGATCGTCAATTCTTAGGCATGGTAGGGATGCATGGCACATGGGAGGCCAACCATGCTATGCATCAATGTGACTTGATGATTGCGATTGGATCGCGGTTCGATGATCGTGTGACAGGAAGAATTAGTGGCTTTGCTCCAAATAGCCGCAAGATTCATGTCGATATTGATCCCTCGTCTATCAATAAAAGTATATCCGTTGACTTGGGTGTTGTAGGTGATTGCGGCACCGTTCTGAGCGAGGTGACCAAAGAATGGAAACGCCGCAAACATCGAATCGACGGTAAGGCCCTCGATAGTTGGTGGAAGAGAATTGATGCTTGGCGTGCGCGAGATTGCCTTCGGTATCATACTTCAAAAACTGTCATCAAGCCGCAATACGCCATTCAGCGGCTTTATGAGAAGACCAAGTCAAGATCTACCTTTATCACCACTGAGGTCGGTCAGCATCAAATGTGGGCAGCGCAATTCTTTAAATTTGATAAGCCGCAACATTGGATGACATCGGGGGGACTGGGCACTATGGGATATGGGTTGCCCGCCGCTATGGGTGTGCAACTCGCACATCCCGATGGGCTTGTCATTGATATTGCGGGTGAGGCATCGATTTTGATGAATATTCAGGAAATGTCGACCTTGGCTCAGTACCGGTTGCCGGTCAAAATTTTCATTTTGAATAATCAATACATGGGTATGGTTCGGCAATGGCAAGAGTTATTGCATGGTGGCCGATATTCGGAGAGTTATACCGAGGCGTTACCTGATTTCGTTAAGTTAGCAGAGGCTTTTGGCGCTGTTGGGTTACGTGCGAAGAAACCAGCTGATCTCGATGGTGTTATCGATGCAATGTTAGCGACGGATAAGCCTGTAATTGCGGATATCTTAGTTGATAAAAATGAGAATTGCTTTCCGATGATCCCCTCGGGAGCCGCGCATCATGAAATGTTGCTTGGACCTGCGGATCAAGCTGCGCAAATCGTATCGGAAGAGGGGATGGTGTTAGTTTGATGAAGGGTATTTATGGGTAAACGACAAGCTGTCATCGGAGGGCACCCGCCGTCGGCTTACACATTCGCTCCTCAATCGGATCGGATCGAACGCCATACTTTTGCGGTTTTGGTGGACAACGAGCCTGGCGTATTGGCGCGTGTTATTGGCCTGTTCTCTGGTCGTGGTTATAATATTGAAAGCCTGACGGTATCCGAAGTCCACCACACCGAAAACCTGTCTCGGATTACGGTCGTAACAACAGGTACACCTATGGTGATCGAACAGATCAAGCATCAGCTCGATCGTCTTGTGCCTGTGCATGAAGTGCGTGATCTGACAGCAGAAGGTGAGCACATCGAACGAGACCTTGCTCTGGTAAAGGTAAACGGTGCCGGTCCCGAGCGTCGCGAGGCATTGCGTATTGCGGATATTTTTGGAGCGAAGGTCGCCGATACCACCATAGAAAGTTTTGTTTTTGTTATTACTGGTTCAGCTAAGAAGATCGATTCGTTCATTGACTTGATGGGGGCCTTGGGAAACGTCGAAGTCGCGCGAAGTGGTATTGTTGCTATGTCGCGAGGATCGGATTTGTTGATAGGAACTGATCCGGTAATACGGGATCAGTCAGTGCTCCTAAAGAGAAAATCATCACCATCCAAAAAATCTTCGGTTAAAAGAAAATCCCGTAAATCGCCATAAGCCGTCTAGGGATTAAGAAAGGGAAATATTATGCGCGTTTATTATGATCGTGATTCCGATGTTAATCTGATCAAAGGTAAAAAGGTTGTTATCGTTGGCTATGGTAGTCAAGGCCACGCGCATGCCATGAATCTGAGAGATTCGGGAGCGAAAGACATTGCTGTGGCTTTACGCCCCGGATCATCTTCTATCTCTAAAGCAGAAGGTGCAGGATTTAAAGTTCTATCGCCGAGCGAAGCCGCTAAATGGGCTGACGTGGTGATGGTATTGACGCCTGATGAGCTGCAGCGCAACCTTTATGAACAGGATCTCGCACCTAATATGAAAAAAGGTGCCGCCTTAGCATTTGCGCATGGCCTTAATATTCATTTTAATCTGATCGTTCCACGTTCTGATCTCGATGTGTTCATGATTGCCCCGAAGGGGCCAGGGCACACAGTCCGTTCTGAGTATCAGCGTGGCGGCGGTGTCCCTTGCTTGGTCGCTGTAGCGCAAAATTCTTCGGGAAATGCTCTTGAGATCGCTTTATCGTACGCCGCGGCGATTGGTGGTGGTCGCGCCGGGGTTATTGAGACGACCTTTCGCGAAGAGTGTGAGACCGATCTGTTTGGCGAGCAAGTTGTGCTTTGTGGTGGGTTGACGGCCCTTATTCAGGCTGGATTTGAAACTTTGGTCGAAGCTGGATACGCTCCAGAAATGGCATATTTTGAGTGTTTGCACGAAGTGAAGTTGATCGTGGATTTAATCTACGAAGGTGGCATGGCAAATATGCGTTACTCAATTTCGAATACAGCTGAATATGGTGACTATACTCGAGGGCCACGAATCATTACAGATGAGACACGTCAAGAGATGAAACGTGTGCTTGATGATATTCAGTCGGGACGGTTCGCGCGAGATTGGATGTTAGAGAATCAAGTTGGGCAGACCAGCTTCAAAGCAATGCGCCGTCGCGCAGCCGAACATCCAATCGAAGAGGTAGGCGCGAAGTTACGTGCCATGATGCCGTGGATCTCTAAAAATAAACTCGTCGACAAGGCAAAAAACTAGCGGGAATTAAGTCGTGTGATAAAGGAAGAGCGTATTACTGTTTCTGATATTCACCGGCTTGTCATTAAGGGTCAGATCTCTTCAGCGCATTACTTGGCAGCACGCGCTCTGTTGCGCGACGAGCATGAGTGGCGCAACAGAGCGCGATTGTCACTTTTGGCACTTGGCGTTGGCCAGGTTGTTGCTGCCTTAATCTTTTTCTTTGCTTTTAATTGGGCAGAATTTCCGGATATCGGGAAATTTGCAGTCATTGAACTCGCGATCATTATTTTATCAGGGAGTGCTTGGTTTAAAGGCTTAGATCATCCTCTAAGCCAAGCATTGGGTATTAGTGCTTTTGTTGCTCTAGGTGTGCTTTTGGCGGTCATTGGTCAAGTCTATCAAACAGGCGCTGATCTGTGGACCCTCTTTGCTGTGTGGGCGGGTTTATCCTTGCCTGTTGTTTTCGCTCTCCGAAACGCCATTGCCTGGCTGATATGGCTGACAGTATCGTTGATTGCGGCAACTCTGTATACCGAACAGGTGTGGGTGTTATCTGGGCGTATCGCTAGTGGTATGGTTCCTATTATTTTAGCGGTAATTATCACTTTAGCTTTTACTATTCGCGAAGGCCTTTCTAAGGCGTACTTCCGTGAAGCGGGCCCATCCTGGATAAGGTATATCCTCTTAGCAGCAATGCTAGGGTTTTGGACTTTGATGGCAAGTGTAACCATGTTTCAAAAGGATATACTTGCTCTAGGTGAGATACTTTCGATTTTTATTCCGATTGCTGGCTTTATTCTTGTCTGTAGCGGCGTCTTAAAGCTTACGCTTTTCCCAGCATACGATATGCTGTCTGTGACAATGGTTTTTTTGGCGATAAGTATTTTTCTATCCTTTGTCGCTGGGCGATTATTATTTGTAACTCTGGATGAGGAGTTTTCATCGTTATTCCTAATCGGTATTGTGACGATGACGATTTTTGGCGGTATGGCAGTAATTCTGCTTCGTCTTTCCCAAGCTCGGCGTGAATGATGGTTTCCTTAACTAATCGTCAAAAAGTTTTCACCCAGCTGGGTATCGTCGATGACGGTATTCAGTATGCTGAAATTGCCTGGTATATCGAAATTCTTATAACGATAGGTGCTTGGTTTAGCGCTCTCGCTTTAACCGTACCCGTTATTGCAATCTTTGGCCTATCAAGTGACAGCGCGAAAGAATTATTGGTGCCTGCGGTCGTTGTTGTGGTTGCTGCTTTTTTCATTCTACGCCAATCAACTATCGGACCTTTTCTAAGACAATTTGCAGCAACCCTTGCATTGGCAGGCGAAGGACTTTTCGTCATTGTCATGGGTGACTTGACTCATTCTCTAGAAATCGCAGCAACAGCGGCAGTAGTTTTGACGTTAGTTTCCTTATCATTCCTACCCCAAGTATCCATCCAATTTCCAGCGACAGTTGCTACAATGGGGCTGATTATCCTAGCGATAGTTTTTGATAGTGATTCTGTTTGGTTGGTCGATTTTACTCTTGCTTTCTCTATGGCGTTTGGGGTGTACCTGCTCCTCCAGCCACCGCGGCGTTTTGATGTGCGAGGCTTCGCAACCGCGCTTGTGCTCATTGCGCCTATTGTTCTTGGATTTGGAGAGTTAGGTTTAGCTCGCGAGCTTGGAGAATACACATGGTATCCGGGCTGGGCTGCACAAAGTGTTTTGGTTTTGATCGCTTTGTGGCTGGTATGGCGATTGCGCTTATTCATTCATGATCGGCGGATGCAGCTACTTTTGGCAGCAGCAGTGATTCTATTGGGAGCTATAATACCTGCCGGACTGTATAGCGCTGTCGTCTTATTGCTGATCGCTTATAGCTTGGGGAGCATGCCGTGGGCAGTTATAAGTGGGTTAGCAGTTTGCTATGCTGTGACTCGTTTATATTACATGCTTGGTATTAGCTTATTGCTAAAATCGTTTCTGTTAGCTGGGGCTGGCTTAATTTGTATAGGATTATGGTTCTTTGCTGAGCGTGCGGCGCGCGTAGGAGAGAAGCTATGAGCATAGCCCTACGAGCCAGTCTATTTCTTGGAGGCATCATCGTAGCTCTGGCAATTATTAACGTGCAAATCAGTAAAAAAGAATCCTTACGGCAATCGGGAGGAGAGATTCTATTACCCTTACGACCGGTTGATCCGCGTTCACTCATGCAAGGTGATTATATGGTTCTTCATTATGCCATATTACCTGATACATCTGCTCCTGATTCGGGAACATTAGTGTTGGCCCTTGATCAAAAGCATATTGCTAAGTTTCAGCGTTTGGATGATGGCTCGCCTGTGGGGCCGACCGAACAGCGCTTACATTATAAGCGTACTTTCGATGGTCAGGTTCGTGTTGGTGCCGAAAGTTTCTTTTTTCAGGAAGGTCAGAGGGATCGCTATAGTGCCGCGCGTTATGCCATTTTACACGTTAGCCCCGAGGGTGAAGCTCTTCTTATCGGTTTAGCTGATGAGAAAGGTGAGATCATTCAAAGAGTTAACGAAAGTAAGGCTAGGGCATCGGTACCTCAAAATCAATAAAACTGCCCAAAAACCATTGCCGAACAGCCGTCAAACAGCGTAGGAATAGAAGAAATGCCCCTAAGGTATTGGCCGAACTTTATTTTCTACTCATAATAGACAGTGCGCGACGATAGTTTTGTAAAAGGAGTGGGGTCATGACTCAGAGATCATCCCTCCATGGTGTAGCTCAGTCAAAGGGCGACCATGTTATTATTTTCGATACGACCTTACGTGATGGTGAGCAATCGCCTGGCGCCTCTATGAATCTCGAAGAGAAATTGCGTATTGCATGCATTCTAGAAGAAATGGGTGTTGATGTTATCGAAGCAGGATTCCCTATTGCCTCTAACGGCGATTTTGAGTCTGTACAGAAAATTGCTCAGACCATTAAAACGAGTAGCATTGCTGGACTGGCGCGCGCTGCCAAACGCGATATCGATCGAGCATGGGAAGCCTTAAAGGGTGCTGCGCGTCCACGGATCCATACCTTCTTATCAACAAGTCCTCTTCATATGAAATATAAGCTACAGATGGAACCTGAGGCGGTTCATCAAGCAATCATTGATAGCATCGCCCACGCACGCAATCTTTGTGACGATGTTGAGTGGTCGCCTGAGGATGGTAGTCGAACCGAGCATGATTTTCTCTGTCGCTGCGTTGAAAGTGCGATTAAGGCTGGGGCACGAACGATCAATATTCCCGATACGGTAGGTTATACTATTCCTGAAGAATTTGCGGCCTTGATTTCGATGTTGCGCAACCGAGTCCCAAACATCGATCAAGCAGTGATCTCCGTGCATTGCCATAATGATCTGGGACTCGCTGTGGCCAATTCCTTAGCAGCAGTTAAGGCAGGTGCCCGTCAAATCGAATGCACAATCAATGGCCTTGGAGAGCGTGCGGGAAATGCTGCAATGGAAGAAGTTGTGATGGTCCTAAACACGCGGCGCGATTTTTATCCTTTTCGTTGTAATATCAAAACAGAATGTATTTCACGCGCTTCGCGCCTCGTGTCGACAGTAACAGGCTTTCCTGTCCAACCGAATAAAGCGATCGTCGGTGCAAATGCTTTCGCGCACGAGAGCGGTATCCATCAAGATGGCATGTTAAAACATGCTGGAACTTACGAGATTATGACGCCTGAGTCTGTAGGGCTTGGCCGCTCGACCTTGGTACTAGGCAAACATTCAGGCCGTCACGCTTTTCGTGAAAAGCTTCGTGAGCTTGGTTATGGGCTTGGAGATAATGCTCTTGAAGATGCTTTTCGCCGCTTTAAAGAGCTCGCAGATCGTAAAAAAGAAGTTTATGACGAGGATCTAGTTGCTCTAGTGGATGATGAAGTTGTTCGCACACATCAACGAATTGGTTTTGTTGCTCTGCAAGTTGTTTGTGGATCTGTCGGTCCTCAAAGGGCAACATTGACGCTTATGATTGATGGCATCGAAAAATCGACTGTCGCCGAAGGTAATGGGCCTATTGATGCGACCTTTAATGCGATTAAACAGCTATGTCCGCATGAAGCAAAACTGCAGCTATATCAAGTTCACGCTGTAACTCAGGGGACCGATGCGCAAGCTGAAGTGACAGTTCGGCTTGAGGAAAGCGGTAAGACGGTGAACGGGCAGGGTGCTGATCCTGATACGATCTGCGCCTCAGCGCGTGCCTATATTCATGCGTTGAATAAACTTCTTATCAAACGGGAAAAAACGGCTCCTGCTGCAATGACCGCTTGAGAATGATACGTTACTAATAGAGCAACGGGAAGGCTTACCACATCATGTTATCGCGTCTTATGGGGCTGTTTTCGGCTGATATGGCCATCGACTTAGGAACAGCGAATACACTGGTTTATGTCAAGAGTAGAGGTATCGTTTTAAACGAGCCTTCGGTTGTAGCTATTGCCGAAGTAAAAGGGAAAAAACAAGTTCTTGCTGTAGGAGAAGAAGCTAAGTTGATGCTGGGCCGCACTCCTGGAAATATTCAAGCTATTCGCCCTCTTCGCGATGGGGTTATCGCGGATTTTGAAGTTGCTGAGGAAATGATCAAGCATTTTATCCGTAAGGTACATAAACGCCGTAGTTTCGCTATGCCCGAGGTTATTATCTGTGTGCCTTCAGGATCAACGGCGGTCGAGAGGCGCGCCATTCAGGAATCGGCCGAGAGTGCAGGGGCTCGCCGGGTATTCCTTATTGAAGAGCCTATGGCGGCGGCAATCGGCGCTAATCTTCCTGTAACGGAACCGACGGGGTCTATGGTGGTCGATATTGGCGGCGGCACAACAGAGGTTGCAGTGTTGTCTCTGGGGGGGATTGTCTACTCGCGTTCGGTTCGCGTAGGTGGCGATAAAATGGATGAAGCTATCATTGCCTATATCCGCCGTAATCATAATCTTCTGGTAGGTGAATCTTCTGCGGAGCGGATTAAAAAAGAAATAGGCACAGCTTGCCCGCCGGAGAGTGGTGAGGGGCGCGTTATGGAGATTAAGGGTCGTGATCTCATGAACGGTGTGCCTAAAGAAATCGTTATTACACAGCGCCAAATCGCAGAAAGTCTGGCAGAACCAGTTGGGGCAATCGTAGAGGCCGTTAAGGTCGCCTTAGAGCAGACACCACCAGAGCTTGCTGCAGATATTGTAGATAAGGGTATCGTACTGACGGGGGGTGGTGCGCTTTTAGGTAATCTCGACTTTGTTCTTCGTCATGCGACAGGGTTACCAGTTTCGATAGGTGATGATCCATTATCGTGCGTTGCTCTGGGTGGTGGCCGGTGCCTTGAAGAAATGCGGACGCTTCGGAGTGTCTTAATTAACGCTTATTGAAGAATTGGGGTAAGAGGGAAAGACCGTGCGGTACAGGGATCATTGGCTCGCAAAGTATATTGTTCCAATTAAAGCGGTAACCCGCCGCTTGACCCTTGCCTTTCTCATTATTGCTGCTTTTGGCCTTATGCTCATGGGTAAGGCTGAAACGGTTCTTGTTGAAAGCTCGCGAACAGCTGTTGCAGATATAATGACGCCTGTGCTCGATGCTTTATCGCGGCCAACATCGGCTATAATGGCTGTAACGGATGGCATTATTGAACTCGTTAATTTACGAGAACAAAATGCTAATCTACGCCGTGAAAACGAGTATTTACGACAGAAAAAACAGCAAAGCGAAGCTATAGAGGCTGAGAATGCAAATTTGCGAAACCTTCTCAATTTTATTCCTGAGGCTGCGGTTGCGCAAATAACAGCGCGCGTTATTGCCGATGAAGGAGGCGCTTTCCTTCGAACAGTCATGGTTAATACAGGACTGCGGTCAGGCCTGCATAAGGGAATGGTAGCTGTTGGCGGCACAGGGCTTGTCGGTCGTGTTGCCGAAGTTGGTGAGCGTTCGGCGCGCATCCTTTTGTTGACGGATCTCAATAGCCGTATTCCCGTGCTCATTGAATCCTCGCGTCATCGCGCGGTTATGGCTGGAGATAATAGCGATTGGCCGCGACTGATTTATTTGGCGCCGAATGCTGTTATTAGCGCGGGCGATCGTATTGTTACCTCTGGCCATGGCGGTGTTTTCCCTTCGGGAATACCTGTCGGTATTGTTGTCGCTATGGGCGATGGTAGTTTACGGGTTAAGCCATACGTCGATTTTACACGTCTTGAGTACGTCCGAATTTTAGATTACGGCCTTGAAGGTATGGTTTCTATACCGGAAACTGGCAAGGCCCGATTTGTGGGTAGATGAGTGAGTTTATCTTGCGTTGGGAAATCTGGAGGCGCATGGATGTTTGGGGACGATCCAGCATTCCGACTGGGTTGGTGGCGTTAAGCATACTTACGAGTATTCTTCCTTGGCACCTTCCCGATGTTACTTTGGTCGGGCCGAGCTGGGTTCTGATCACGATATATTATTGGGCTGCGCAACGACCGGATTTGTTGCCGGTGTCAGTGGTATTTATTTTTGGTGTTTTGCTCGATATCTTAACAGGTGGACCACTAGGGGTTAATCCATTAGTTTTTGTTATTTTGCGCGGTTTATTAGGATCGCAAAGACGCTTCGTTATTGGACAAACCTTCTTAGTGGAATGGGGGATATTTGCCATTGTTGCTATAGGTGCGATGCTTATAGAGTGGCTCTGCATCTCAATTATAGCAAAAAATTTTCTCGTTATATCACCAGCGCTAATTCAATGTAGCGTGACAATAATTATTTACCCTGCGATCGCTTGGCTTTTCACGTTGTGCTTGAGGATTTTGCCACCTGAACGCTCTTGGCTAGGTACTCTATGAAAAAGAGTGATCGCAGCCGAGATAGGATTTTTACTCGCCGCGCCGCGATACTAGGCTTGGTGCAGGGAAGTATGGTCGGTGTTCTTGCGGGGCGGCTTTATTTTCTGCAGGTGCATGAGGCTGACCGCTATGCGACCTTGGCTGAGGAAAATCGCATTAATATACGTCTCCTTCCACCTGCGCGAGGGCGTATCCTGGATCAGTATGGAACAGCTATAGCACTCAACCGACAAACTTATAAAGTTATGCTTGTCCCCGAGCAAACGATGGATGCAAAAGAGACTTTTGCTGCATTATCACAGCTTATTTCGGTGAATGAAAACGATCGGCGTCGTATTGCCCGTGAAATTGGTCGTCGGCGTGCTTTTGTACCGATTACAATTCGAGATGATTTAAGCTGGGATGAAGTTGCAAGCATCGAATTGAATGCACCTGAGCTCCCTGGGATTATTATTGATGCGGGTCAAAGTAGATTTTATCCGCAAGGTTCTACAGCAGCCCATGTACTAGGATATGTTTCTATTGTTGCTGAGGGTGAACAAACAGGGGATCCTTTACTTGAATTACCGGATTTTCGGGTTGGCAAGAATGGGGTTGAGCGACGTTACGATAAAATCATGCGTGGGAAGGCAGGAACCTCTGAGGTAGAGGTGAATGCTTTGGGGCGAGTTGTTCGTGAATTGCATCGCCATGAAGGTGGAGCAGGTAACGACATTGTTCTTACCTTGGATATTGAGTTACAAAAATTCGTAATGGGAAGGCTGCCCTCCGAGGGAGCGGCAGCAGTCGTTCTCGATATTCATAGCGGTGAGGTTCTCTCTATGGCGTCAACCCCAAGCTATGATCCTAATCGCTTTAGTAACGGAATTGCAGTTAACGAGTGGCAAGAGCTTATCTCAGATCCCCGAACACCTTTGGTGAATAAGGCTATACATGGACAGTATGCACCAGGATCCACTTTTAAAATCATTGTGGCTCTGGCGGCGCTTGAAGCGGGGATGCAGTTAGATTTTACAGCAACCTGTCCAGGTTATAAAGAAATTGGCGGCAGTCGTTTTCATTGTTGGAAACATGATGGTCATGGAGAAATAGATCTTTATAGAGCGATGGCTGGCTCATGCGATGTATTTTTCTATGAACTTGGTTTGAAAATCGGTGTTGACCGGATGGCAGCGATGGCACGGAGGCTGGGTCTAGGATCACTCTTAGGTATTGATCTTCCGGGTGAAGCTTCAGGTTTTGTGCCAACGCGCGAATGGAAGAGATCCGTTCTTAATCAGCCATGGTGGCAAGGAGATACGCTTATTACGTCGATAGGCCAAGGAGCTGTTTTGGGAACACCTCTTCAATTGGCAATGATGGCTGCACGTGTTGCTAATGGTGGCAAGGCGATAACACCACATGTAATGCGGGAAATCCGAGATGGAACAACAGTCGTTCAATCCATATCATCGCCCAATACTTTAGTTTCTCATCTTGGAATATCTCGTGAGTCTCTAGATGTTGTCATGAAAGCGATGAATGGCGTTGTGAACGAACCAGGCGGAACGGCCTATGGGAGTCGGATAACGATGCCCGGGTTTTCTATGGCAGGAAAGACAGGAACATCGCAAGTGCGCCGTATCACGGCTGCCGAGCGTGAAGCCGGCATCAAAACTAATGATGAGCTGCCATGGGCTCAACGTGATCATGCTGTATTTGTGGCTTTTGGGCCCGTAACACAGCCCCGGTATGCCTGTGCAGTTGTGGTTGAGCATGGCGGCAGTGGTGCTAAGGTTGCCGCTCCTATTGCGCGGGATATTTTATTGGAGCTGCAAAAAAGAGATATTTTGCGACATAATGCTACGCCTGTTGCTGTAGGAGCAGGGTAATGGGTACACGTCTTTATGGGTTACGCGATGGCGATATGTCGATTGGCGATAAGCTAGGCCAGATTAACTGGTTGCTCGTTGTGTTTATATCGATAATAGCAGTTGTCGGATTTATCATGCTTTATTCGGCAGGGGGCGGTAACACAGAGCCATGGGCAATGCGGCATGCTGTCCGGTTTGGTATAGCACTGGTGTTTATGTTAGGTTTTGCTGTCATTGATCTAAGATTTTGGTTTCAACAAGCGTATACAATATATGCAATTATCCTCATCCTTTTAGCGGCCGTTGATTTAATTGGCATGATTGGGATGGGGGCGCAACGATGGTTGGATTTTGGTGTTTTTATCGTTCAACCATCTGAGCTTATGAAATTGGCTGTCATTTTGGCTCTAGCCCGCTATTTCCACTCGATGCCTATAGAGGATTTACGTAATCGCCCATTAAGTCTCATCGTTCCTATCGTATTGGTTCTTGTCCCTGTTGCTTTGGTTATCAAACAACCGGATTTAGGCACGGCTGTTATGATCCTCTGCGGAGCTACCGCTATGATGTTTCTTGCAGGCGTGCGGTGGTGGAAATTCATTGTTATCATTATTGCGGGATGCGCAGCTATACCCTTAGCGTGGCAATTCTTGCATGATTATCAAAAAGAACGCGTTCTGACGTTCTTAGATCCTGAGCGCGATCCCTTAGGCAGAGGATATCATATTCTCCAATCTAAAATCGCTTTAGGGGCTGGAGGGGTCTTTGGGAAAGGATATTTGCAGGGTTCGCAGAGTCACCTGAATTTCTTGCCGGAAAAGCAAACGGACTTTGTATTTACGATGCTTGGAGAGGAGATGGGTCTTCTAGGTGGTTTAGGGCTGATCTTTTTATATGTGCTCGTTATTGCTTATGGTTATTCTATTGCTTTGCGGTGTCGGCACCATTTCGGTCGGCTCCTAGCGATAGGTGTATCAACGACTTTCTTTTTATATATGTTTGTTAATATGGCTATGGTCACAGGTTTAATACCTGTCGTTGGGGTACCACTTCCTCTTGTCTCATATGGTGGAACGGCAATGTTGACAGTCATGCTCGGGTTTGGTCTTGTTTTGAGCGTTAACATACACCGCGATATATATATCGGCCGCCGCGGCGACCGAGGAGATTGGTAAGGTAGGGTATGTATAAACAGCAGCTCGACAAAGCAAGTATCGGATGCTATATCGCGGCCTAGAAAGGGCGGGCGCATAGCTCAGTTGGTAGAGCAGCTGACTCTTAATCAGCGGGTCCAAGGTTCGAGTCCTTGTGCGCCCACCAAGAAATAAGATATCTTGAACAAGCCCTATATCAGGTTAAAGAATAGAAATTCCATTTTTATTCTTTCGAATGCGATTCATTCTAATTTAGAACAACAAGGGATCATACCTGTGGATCACTATTTTATAAGGAAGTCGCACTTTTATTTGTATGTTGCACATTGAACCAATACAGTCTGACGAACTTAATATGATTATTGATTTGGCTAGGTGTATATGGCCGATCAGTTACGCAAATATCCTAACGCGTAAATAGATTAATAATATGCTGGATCGCATTTATAATCTGAAGAATCTCCAGAGCGAGATGCAATCTGGTCACTTCTTCTTTAGTGCGATGCTGGACACACACGCGGTAGGATATGACTCTGCTTACCAAGGCAATGGTGTGCTTTGGCTCAAGAAACTCTACGTTTTGCCTGAGGTGCAAGGGCAGGGTATTGGAAAAAGCTTATTAAGCGCTGTAGTTAAAGCATTTCCATCATGTCAAGAAATTCGATTACTGGTGAATCGCGATAATTTATCTGCACAAAGATTTTATGCTCAGCAACATTTTATACAAACAGACGAACTTCCAGTACAAATGGGAGATTATAAATTT